>CAVCBD010000007.1:0-39882 GCA_963599935.1 Acutalibacteraceae bacterium
TCATCGTCTGTCCGGTGGGGTCAACCCACCGGTAGACTCCTACCTTTAGCCCCCTTCCGTTCCGTGCGCGGGAGGGGGCGCTCTTGTGTTCCGGCGTTTTACCAAACGCCGGAACCGCTCGACGCTGCGCGCCCGCCAGAGCGGCAATCTGCCTTTCAATCGTCGGGCATGACCAGAAGGTCAATGCCCTCCTCTTTCAAGGCACCTTGCTCGCTCTGGCGGGCGCTCGCTGACTTTGGCTCAACCTGCGATGTTTCCGTTGTTGGTGCAAGGGGTCAGGTTACTTTGCACCAAAAGGGGAAGTTGCGGTGGCGTGTTTGGTTGGTGCCTGTTGGTTGCCTGGGTGTTGGTGGGGGCTGGCTCCGTTATAATCGCGTAGGAACTTTATTTAAGAAACGGGACGGGAGCCATATATGCGCCAGGGTTTCGACAACGCGAAGTATATCGAGCTGCAGGCCGCTCATATTAAGGAGCGCATCTCGCAGTTTGGCGGCAAGCTGTATTTGGAGTTTGGCGGCAAGCTGTTTGACGACTATCACGCGAGCCGCGTGCTGCCGGGTTTTGAGCCGGACAGCAAGTTTCGCATGCTCAAGAGCATTGCCGACGACGTCGAGGTCATCATCGCCATTAACGCGAACCACATCGAGAAGAATAAGGCCCGTGGTGACCTGGGCATTACCTATGACGAGGACGTTTTGCGCCTAGTCGACCTCTTCCGCGGCAACGGTTTTGCTGTCGCGGCCGTGGTCATCACCCAGTACGCCGGCCAGCCTGCCGCCGACGTGTTCCGTAATCGCCTGAACGCGCTCGGCATTCCCGCCAAGCTGCACTATCCCATCGAGGGCTATCCGCACGATGTCGATCTGATCGTATCCGATGACGGCTATGGCAAGAACGAGTTCGTTGAGACCACCCGTCCGCTCGTCGTGGTCACCGCTCCCGGCCCCGGCTCGGGCAAGCTCGCCACCTGCCTGTCTCAGCTCTATCACGAGCACAAGCACGGCACCGCCGCCGGCTACGCCAAGTTCGAGACGTTCCCGGTCTGGAATCTGCCCCTCACGCATCCGGTCAACATCGCCTATGAGGCCGCCACGGCCGACCTCGACGATGCCAATATCATCGACTCCTTCCACTTGGAGGCCTACAACAAGACCACGGTCAACTACAACCGTGACGTCGAGGCTTTCCCGGTGGTCCATGCCCTGATGGAAAAGATTCTGGGGGAGAGCCCCTACCAGAGCCCCACCGACATGGGTGTAAATATGGTCGGCTTTGCCATCACCGATGATGATGCCTGCCGTGATGCCTCCAAGATGGAGATCGTCCGCCGCTACTTTGCTGCGGTCGAGGCCGTGCGCCGCACCGGTGTGGGCGATGAGCAAGTTGATCGTCTCAAGCTCATTATGAAGAAGGCCGGTATCGATAAGAACTACTCGCCGGCACGCTCGGCCGCCCTTACCAGGGAGCAGCTGACGGGTGGCCCCGTAGGCGCCATGGTCATGCCCGACGGCTCCGTGGTGACCGGCAAGACTTCCACGCGCCTGGGCGCCGCGAGTTCGCTCATCATGAATGCACTTAAGCATGTCTCGGGCGTCGACCTTGAGCTCGAGGTCATTAGCGATGAGGCGATTGAGCCTATTAGCAAGCTCAAGACGCATTTCCTGGGTAGCAAGAACCCGCGCCTGCACACCGACGAGACGCTTATGGCGCTCTCGATCACCTCGGCAACGAGCGAGACGGCGGCCCGCGTCCTTTCGGGCCTGGAGCAGCTGCGCGGCTGCGATGCCTTCTTTAGCGTGATCATCTCGCCGACGGACGAGACGGTGTTGCGCAAGCTGGGCATCAACGTGTGCTGCGAGCCTAAGTTCGAGCGCCGTGGTTTCTTCCACCGCTAAGCCTGAATAAATTGGTCCGAAAGGGGCGCATCGGGTATACATTTGGTGTGCCCCTTTTATCAACAAAGCTACCGTTTAACCTAAAAATAGCTCGTTTACCTGCCTATAAGCGATTTGAGCGGTATACAATAACCCTAACTGTTTCATCCTTTTGCGGGGATGCCGCATGATGGGTGTTGCCGGCCATCATGGGGTGTGCCGGTCGCGCGCGGTGCAAGTGATGTCCGTGCTCGGTTTGAGGAGGCTGCCATGGCTGGCAAGGGTCGTGCGAGTGTCAACGATATGAAGCGTGTCGAGGTGCAGGTGCTGATGGAGATCGCACAGCAGTCCGAAGACAACGGCGGATTTTATGGCTTTTCGCGCAAGACGCTTGCCGAGCGTGTGGGGGTGTCTCCGTATCGCGCCCGTGCGGCAATTGAGCGCTTGGAATCCGAAGATATCATTGAGGTCGTCTCGCGCTACAGCGACGACGGCGGCCAGCTCGCAAATGGTATTTGTCTCACGGAGTGTGGCGAGTGGTATCTAGAGGGCATCCGTGCCGGTATGCTCGTGCAGGACTTAATCAAGGACGAACTCGCCGATCGATAACAGCGCGCATTCATAGTGGAAACGACGCCGCCTGGGCAACCGGACGGCGTTTTGTTTCGAGATGGAGAAATGCGATTGCGCGTAAGAAAAATTGCGTGCGGCGCGCGTCGCGAGTATTACAATGAAGACCCGTAAGATGTGTATGGACAACTTCTACGGGAAGCGCAGGTAACTCAATATGACCAAGCATGTGTTCGTGACCGGCGGCGTGGTTTCGTCTCTGGGCAAGGGTATTACCGCGGCCTCGCTGGGCCGTCTACTCAAGTCGCGTGGCTACAAAGTAACGATGCAAAAGGCCGACCCGTATCTGAACGTCGACCCCGGCACCATGAGCCCGTTCCAGCATGGCGAGGTCTTTGTGACCGAGGACGGCTACGAGTCCGATCTGGACCTGGGCCACTACGAGCGCTTTATTGACGAGAACCTGACCCGCGATTCCAACTTTACGACTGGTGCCATCTATAAGAGCCTGATCGCCCGTGAACGTCGCGGTGACTTTTTGGGCGGCACCGTGCAGGTGATTCCGCACGTCACGAACGCCATTAAGGATAAGTTCCGTCGTATTGAGGAGCAGACCGGCTCCGACGTGGTCATCACTGAGCTGGGCGGCACCATCGGCGACATCGAGTCGCAGCCGTTTGTCGAGGCCATTCGCCAGTATCGCAAGGAGGCTGGCCCCGAGAACGTCTGCTACATCCACGTGTCGCTCGTTCCCTATATCGCCGCCGCCCACGAGGTCAAGACCAAGCCGACGCAGCACTCCGTCAAGGAGCTCCGCAGCTTTGGTATCCAGCCCGATATTATCGTTCTGCGCTCCGACCACCATATCGACGATGCCATCCGCGGCAAAATCGCAAGCTTCTGCGACGTCGACACCGACTGTGTCTTTACCAACGAGGACTGCGCGAGCATCTACGATGTTCCGCAGCTGCTCGCCGAGCAGGACTTTGACCTGCGCATTTGCGAGCGTCTGGGTCTGGACCCGCGTGAGCGCGACATGAGTGCGTGGAACGAATTCCTGCGCAAGCAGAACCATGCCAACCAGCACGCCGACAAGGTGAAGATCGCCGTCGTGGGCAAGTATACGCAGCTGCCCGATGCCTACCTGTCGGTTATCGAGGCCCTGCACCACGCGGGTGTGTTCTACGATCGCCACGTTGACGTGCAGCTGGTCGATGGCGAGAGCCTCGACGAGCAGAACGTCTCCGAGGTCCTGGGTGACGCCTCGGGTATCTTGGTCCCTGGCGGCTTTGGCAAGCGCGCCCTGGAGGGCAAGATCCTCGCGGCCGAGTTCGCCCGCGAGCACAAGATTCCGTATCTGGGCATTTGCCTGGGTATGCAGGTGGCCGTGTGCGAATTTGCCCGCAACGTCGTCGGCCTTGCCGGCGCCAGCTCTTCCGAGTTCGATCCGGATGGTCCGTATAGTGTCATCGACCTGATGAGCTCGCAGGAGGACGTGACCGAGAAGGGCGGCACCATGCGCCTGGGTGCCTATCCATGCAAGCTCGCTGCCGATTCCCTCGCGCGCGAGGCCTATGGTGAGGATCTCGTCTACGAGCGTCACCGTCACCGCTTTGAGTTTAACAACGCCTTCCGCGACCAGCTCGAGGACGCCGGTCTGGTTATCTCTGGCCTCTCGCCCGACGAGCGCCTGGTCGAGATGGTCGAGCTGCCGCGCGACGTGCATCCGTGGTATGTGGCAACCCAGGCTCACCCCGAGTTCAAGAGCCGTCCGACCAACCCACAGCCGCTGTTCCGCGAGTTCGTGCGCGCCTCGATCGGTCAGCACGAGGGTGTCGATCGCCTGCAGGTGACGCCCATGAACCTCGCTACGGACTAAGGGTGCCGGCGAACCAAGAACATACCGAAGCTACTCCCTCGTCGCTCGCTGTGGCGGCGGGGGAGTATCTCGATTACCTCGCGGTCGAGCGGGGTTTGGCGCACAATACGATTGCGGCATACCGTCGTGACCTGACGACGTACTGCGCCTATCTGGAGCGGGCTGACATTGCGTCTTTTGAAGATGTGAGCCGTCAGGTCGTGGAGGGCTTTGTTGCCGATCGCCGCGACGGAGGCTATTCCGATGCCTCGGTGGAGCGCGCGCTTGCTGCCGTGAAGGGTCTGCATGCCTTTTTGGTGCGCGATGGGGCCGTGGCCCAAAACCCGACGGCGGCGTTGCGCCTGCCCAAAAAGGCAGATCGCCTGCCGGAATACCTTTCGGTGGAGGATGTCTCGGCACTGCTCGATCAAGACTTTCCCGAGGGCGAGATGGGACTGCGCGATCATGCCATCTTGGAAGTGCTTTACGGTTGCGGCTTGCGCGTGAGTGAGCTGGTTGGGCTCGATGTGGGCGATATCCATATCGATGACGGGTTTGTCCTGGTGCGCGGTAAGGGCTCCAAGGAGCGTCTATCCCCGTTGGTGGGAAGCGCGGCTCGCGCCTTGACACACTATATAGGTGACGGGCGCACGCTCCTGGCCGCCCATGCTCACGGGACCGAGACCTCGGCGGTCTTTTTAAATAAGAACGGACGTCGCCTGTCGCGCCAGGCCGTGCATGCGATATGCGAGCGGTATGGGCGTCAGGTGGGGCTGGTGGGGCTCCATCCCCATACCTTGCGCCACTCCTTTGCTACCCACATGCTCGCGGGCGGTGCCGACCTGCGTGTGCTGCAGGAGATTTTGGGCCATGCCGATATTTCGACCACGCAGGTCTACACGCATGTCGACCGCACGCAACTGACCGAGGTCTATCTGGCGGCGCATCCGCTGGCACATCGCTAGTACCCCGCTGACCTGCATATTTATACATAATAAGGGGGACGGGCCCCAGATTGCCGAGACGCACTTTTGCGCGCATGGGCGATCTGGGGCCCGTCCCATTTTTCGCCAGACACCGACGCGGTGGTGGACCGTGTGTGCCGTGGGTGGGGGAGTTTGGGGGCGATGTGAACGGCATGTAAAGGGACGTAAAAATCGCCTCAAGGTCAACTTGAAGGTTGAGGTTCGCGGGCGTGGTTCTACAGGTGGCATCCCGCCTTTGCTGCAAACACAACATATTGTGTTTTCGAACATATGCTCGGGGGTGTTTTACAGCATATCGGGGGTGGAGTGGTGGGGCGGGGTGGGGGAAGGAGTGGGGAAAGGTGTTGAAAAATGGGGCGGTTCCCCATATTATTGATGACGTCGACAGGCGGGGTGGTTCCCCGCGTACGTGCCATCTGAGTAACCGAGGGGAGGGCGCACATGGGAATGACGGGTGCATACGAGCGCAATCTCGATGCAAAAGGTCGTCTGTCCCTGCCTGCACCCCTTCGTGAGGAGCTTGGAGAGCACGTTCGCGTGTTTAAAGCCCTGGATGTCGATGCTCTGTACGTGTTCTCTGCCGAGGCCTTCGATAAGTGGGTCGAAGGACTCTTCGCGGGTCGTGAGGACCACGAGGGTTTTAACCCCCGTGACATCAACGACCAGAAGCTCATGAGGGCGATCAACAAGCGCACCACGTCGATGGATGTGGACAGCGCGGGTCGTATCGGTCTTTCTGAGTCTCTCCGCAAGCAGGCGAACCTCGACCGCGAGGTCACGGTTGTGGGCAACTACGACCACCTTGAGGTTTGGGACCGCGCTACGGCCGATGAGGACGATGATGACGAGGCCCTGCTGGACCTCTTCTTCTCGTAAGGGCAAGGCACGAGTAACGGATGGAGCGTGGGATCTTGACACAAGAATATCGGCATGAACCTGTCATGCTCGGCGAAGTGCTTGAGTCGCTGCAGCTCAAGAGCGGCTCCGTCGTCTGCGACTGCACCCTTGGCGGTGCCGGCCATTCGGTAAAGATGGCCGCGCAGGTGGGGGAGACCGGCCTTTTGCTCGGCGTCGATCAGGACGACATGGCCCTCGAGGCCGCTGGCGCCCGTCTGGACCGCGAGGTTCCCGGCGTACCGCACCAGCTGCTGAAGGGCAACTTCGGCGACTTGGACGAGCTGCTTTGCTCGGCCGAGGTGCCCGGGGTCGATGGCTTCCTGTTCGACTTGGGCGTTTCGTCGCCGCAACTCGATATCCCTGGCAGGGGCTTTTCGTACAACGAGGACGCCCCATTGGACATGCGGATGGATCCGGGTAACAACACCTTAAACGCAGCTGAGGTCATCAACACCTATAACGAACACGACCTCGCCCGGATTCTACGCGTCTACGGCGAAGAGAAGTTCGCCTCGCAGATCGCGCGTGAGATCGTGCGCCGCCGCGAGCATGAGCCGATCGAAACCACCGGTCAGTTTGTCGAGATCATCAAAGCTGGTATCCCCGCTGCCGCTCGTCGGCATGGCGGACACCCAGCCAAGAAAAGTTTCCAGGCCATTCGCATCGAGGTCAATCACGAACTCGATGTGCTCGAGCGAGGGCTAGACGCCGCCACCAGGTGGCTCAACCCGGGCGGACGCATCTGCGTCATCTCGTATCACTCGCTCGAGGACCGTATCGTAAAGAACCACTTTAAGGAGATGAGCCAGGGGTGCACGTGTCCGCCGGAGATTCCGGTGTGCGTGTGCGGCAACGTGCCGATACTCAAGGTCATCACCCGCAAACCCCTGGTTGCCCAACCCGATGAGGTTGCGCGCAACCCTCGGGCGAGATCAGCCAAGATCCGCGTGGCGCAGCGTCTGTAGACGCGACCGCGCGATATTGGACCTCCCGCTCGCACCATAAACGAAGCTTAAACACACTACCAACGTACTCGGGATGGGAGGCGGCATATCATGGGCTACAACACTTCAAACGCAGCACTCGCCTATGATATGAGCGCCATGCCCGCCTATCGTGAGACACCGCAGGCCCCCGTTGCTCCCCGCGAGCAGCGCACGCCGCGCTTTGATGTCTACACGGGCGCGGGCCGTCAGGCAAACCAGGCGATAAGCCCGGTTTTCATGAGCGTTCTTAAAACGTTTTGCATCATTGCGGCCATCTTCATGACGATCGGTGTCGCCCGTGTGGCGCTCGCCGGCGTTACGGCCCAGGTGCTCAACAGCAACGCCGCGCTTACCAACACGCTCGAGAAGGCGACCGATGAGAGCTCCGACCTGGAGGTCATGCATTCGGTCTATGGTGCCGACACGCGCATTCGCGACCTTGCGGGCGCTTATGGTATGGTGGAGCCCAGCGAGAGCGTTACACTTGATTTTTCGCAGGATGCAGCCGCGGGCGCTAGCTCGACCGCGACCGCTCAGTAACAAGACGGTAGCTGAGTATGACAAATGACTATCGCCGCGGTTCCGACGGGGGTCGCGGTTCTGGACGTCCCTCATCGCGGGGACGTTCTGGTTATCAAGGAACGGGTCGGCCATCTTACAACGCGAGGCCGTCCTATGGCAACGACCCCGCGTCGCGTCTCCGTAGCTCGAGTGGTCCTCAAATGCATAACACCAGACCGCGCAAGAGCTCGTCGACCGAATGGCTCACGGGCACGCCGCTGCCCCGTCGCAAAGCCGTCATGGGCTTCATCGGGTTTGGCTTGGGCTTGGGCGTCCTTCGCCTTGCCGACTATCAAATCGTGGAAGCCGATAAGTTACGCGACCGTGCCGATGCACGTCGCTTGCTTGCGCAGACGCTGTATGCCAAGCGCGGTACCATCTACGACCGTAACGGCAACGTGCTGACGTCGTCGGTCGAATGCCGCAACATCGCCGTGAATCCTCAGCTTATCGAGGATGTTGACAAGACGGTCTCGGCACTGGTCAAAGCTACGGGCATCGATAAGAAAACCTGTCGTGATCTCGTTATGTCCGATGGCACCTGGGTGTATATCAAACGCCAGGTGGACGAGGACGATGCTGCGGCGCTGGAGAAGAAGAATCTGCCCGGCGTGCTCTTTGAGCAGGCCATGAAGCGCGTATATCCTTATGGCAACCTGGCATCGCAGGTGCTTGGCGTGGTAAACGTGGACAACGACGGTCTGACGGGCCTTGAGAAGCAGTACAACAAGCTTTTGACCGGAACGAACGGTTCGCTGGTGCGCGAGCGGGCGAGGGACGGTAGCTATATCGCGGGCGGCGCCTATAAAAAGGTGGCGGCGGTTGACGGCGTGGACATCGTGACGACGCTCGATGTCAATATCCAGCGTGCCGCTGAGGACGCCCTGGCCGAGGCGGTCGAAAAGACCAAGGCCAAGAATGGCTCGGCCCTGGTCACCGATCCCACGACGGGCGAGATTCTGGCGGCATGCTCGTATCCGACATATGACCAGACCGATCTGGAAAACGCCAAGACCGAGGACATGAACTTGCGCCTGGTTACCGATGCCTACGAGCCCGGCTCGGTCTTTAAGACACTTGTGGCCGGTGCCGGCTTCGACTTGGGCGCCGTGCGTTCGAGCACGTCGTTTGAGGTGCCGGCGAGCATTAAGGTTGGCGACGACACCGTTACCGACGCCGATAAGCGCGACTACACCATGACCATGGACGTGCGCGAAATGATGCGCCGTTCGTCCAATGTGGGCTTTGTCCTGGTGGGACGCAAGATCGGCGCCGATGATTTTGCCACCTATGTGGACAAGTGGGGCATCGGTCATAGCTCCGGTGTCGATTTTCCGGGTGAGAGTCTGGGTATCGTCAAGGAGCGCGACCAGTACGACGGCGCCACGCTAGGCTCGATGAGCTTTGGCCAGGCGCTGTCTGTCTCGCCGATTGAGGTCGCACGTGCCGTGGGCGGCATCGCGAACGGCGGTGTGATGATGACTCCGCACTTCTATAAGTCCAGCAAGGGCGATGAGAAGGACTGGGGCGAAGGCGAGCGTGCGATTTCGGAGGACGCTGCCGCCCAGGTGACATCGTGCATGCAGACGGTCGTGTCCGAAGGCACGGGCGTTGGCGGTGCGGTCGATGGCTATGACGTGGCGGGCAAGACCGGTACGGCCGAGCGTGCTGACGAGAACGGCGGTTACCTCAAGGAGAACTATATGTCGTCCTTTATGGGCTTTGCACCGGCACAATCGCCCAAGGTGCTGTGCTATATCACACTCGATGGAACGCCGAGCGGCTCGGATGCCGCCGCGGTGCCATTCCAGTCCATTATGGCCAACGCACTCGACGTGCTGGGTATCCCGCGCACGAAGTAGGGGGTTAGAATCTTGAGCGTGGTCTGCCGTTTGATCTGAAGGGTGTTCACATGCCCTGCACCACGCGCGCATGGCACTGGGATACAATACGCCGATAGCATTATTAGGTTTACAGGGGAGCTGCAATGATAGAGATCGCCGTCAACAACCTCGCGGCCTCAACGGGGGCCCGAACCGTGACGGAAGAAGTCGATCGGGTATGCCGCGGGTGCGTTATCGACTCGCGTCAGGTCGAGGAGGGGACGATCTTTGTCGCCTTCCCCGGCGAAAAGGTCGACGGCAATGATTTTGCCTCCCGTGCCATCGAGTCGGGTGCCGGTGCCGTCGTGATGACGCGTGAGCCCGATGCCGAGCTGGTTTCGCTGGCGCAGGACAAGGGATGCGCCATCTTGATGACCGACGACCCCGAGGAGTTCTTGCTGCGCCTGGCGCATGTATATCGCTTGGAGCTTGGCTGCCTGGTCGTCGGCATTACCGGTTCGATTGGCAAGACGACGACCAAGGACGTGCTCGCCGCCGTGCTCGCCAAGCGTTATCGCGTCTGGGCCACCAAAGGCAATTTCAACAACCTGATTGGCATGCCGCTCACGGTGCTTTCTGCTCCGGCCGATACCGAGGTTCTGGTGCTCGAGATGGGCATGAACCATTTTCATGAGATTGAGCGCCTGTCCCAGTCTGCCAACCCCAATCTTGCCATCGTGAGCAAGATCGGAACCTCCCACATCGGTATTCTGGGCAGCCGCGAGAACATCGCCCGCGCCAAGTCCGAGATTGTCCAGGGCATGTGCGCCGCCGGCGACTTCTCGCCGTTGCTGGTTTTGGGCGGCGAGGACGACTTTACGCCGTTCATTCGCGATACGTTCGCCCAGCCTGCGGGTATTGACGTGATGCTGGCCGGCGTCTCGGACGACGACGAGATCCGCGCGCGCGACATTCGCGTCGACGACGAGGGCCATCCGGTCTTTACGCTCGACTTTGGTCAGGGCGACACGGTCGATACCATGCTGGCCATTCCCGGCGTGCAGTCCGTGCCCAATGCCGTCAAGGCCGCCGCGGTCGCCTATCGTCTGGGCGTGACGCCCGAGCAGATCGATGCTGCCTTTAGGGGCCTCACGATCACCGGCCACCGTCAGGAGATCAAGCGCGCCAAGAGCGGAGCACGCATCATCGACGACTCCTATAACGCCAGTGCCGAGTCTATGGCTGCCGGCCTCGATTTGCTGTGCTCGCTTATCTGTGACGGTTCGCGCATGGCGATCTTGGGCGAGATGGGCGAGATGGGCGACGAGGCTCCCCGTATGCATGAGCTCGTGGGCGCCTATGCCGCCGCCAAGAAGCTCGACATGCTCGCGTGCGTCGGCGGTGAGCTGGCTCAGCTCATGGCCGATGCCGCACGCATGATGGGCATGGATGAGGACCGCATCCAGGTGTTCTCCGATTATCAGCAGGTGCTCGACCGCATGGGCGGCGCGCTTGAAAATCATGATGTTGTATTGGTCAAGGGTTCCCGTTTTGTTGAGCTCGACCGCTTTGTGGAAGGTGTGTGCTAGCCCATGTTCGGCAATCCCTCGTATCCTACGTATCAGGCCTTTTTGGGACTTGGCATCGCTGCCGCCATTGCGCTGCTGCTTATGCCGTGGTGGATCAAGCTGCTGAAGGTCGAGGGTATCGGTCAGCAGGTCCGAGCCGACGGCCCCAAGCGTCATTTGATTAAACAGGGTACGCCGACCATGGGCGGCGTCATCATCCTTGTCGCGATCTCGCTGACCTGCCTGTTGATGGGCAAGCTCACCACCGAGCTCGTGCTCGTGCTGCTTGCCACGCTGGCCACCGGCGTTCTGGGTCTCATCGACGACCTGACCTCCGTCACGCATGGTCGCTCGCTCGGCCTGACGCCTCACGCCAAGATGATCGGTCTGACCATCATCTGCGTCACTTTTACCGTGCTCGCAGTCAATTGGTGCGGCGTCGCCCCCGAGATTCGTTTTCCCGGCGGCCTGACGATTGACCTCGGTGTTCTTTCGACCACCATCTGCGGCCTTTCGTTCCCGTGGCTCTACATTGTATTTTGCTGGCTGATGATCGCTGGTCTCTCCAATGCCGTGAACCTGACCGATGGTCTGGATGGCCTTGCCGGCGGCACTTCCATGATCGCCATGCTCGCCATGGCCGCTATGGCGTTTTTGCACGGGGACGTGAACCTGTCCATCTTCTGCACGGCGTGTGCCGGTGCCTGCCTGGGCTTTTTGTGGTTCAACTGCTACCCGGCGAGCATCTTTATGGGCGATACCGGCTCGCTTGCCCTGGGTGCCGCGTTTGCCTGCACCTCCATCATGACCAACACCGAAGTCGTTTCCCTCATCATCGGCGGTCTGTTTATCGTCGAGACCCTGTCGGTCATGATCCAGGTTGTCTATTTCCACTTTACGCACAAGCGCGTCTTCCTTATGGCGCCCATTCATCATCATTTCGAAAAGAAGGGCTGGGCCGAGACCAAGGTCGTTATCCGTTTTTGGATTATCGCCGCGGCCTTTGGCGCCGTTGGCCTCGCCCTGTTCTTCCAGTTGGGATAGTGGTCTTTCATGCCTCTTGCTGATGTCTTTAGCCTGCTTGTTTTGGGGCAGGGTAAATCCGGTCTCGATGTCGCCCGTTGGGCGCTGGCTCACCCCGAGCGCGTGAGCGCCACGACCGTGTATGGCGGTGGTACCTCCGAGCCCAATGACGCCACACGTGCGCTCGAGGCGCAGGGCGCGTCGTTTGTCTACGGCACCGAGCAGGTCGAGGGTGCCTATGACGTGTGCGTGACATGCCCGGGCATCTCGGAGTTCTCGGCCTTCTTTAAGGCTGGGCGTGAGCATGCCGCTCAGATTATGGGTGAGCCCGAGTTTGCCTATCGCCTGTCTCCCCAAAATTGGATCGCCATCACGGGCACCAACGGCAAGACAACTACCACGTCGCTGACCGATTATCTGCTCAAGGCCGCCGGTGAAGCCAGCGTGGCCGTCGGCAACATCGGTGAGCCGCCGGTGAACGAGATCGACGGCCGCGCGCACAATGAGTGGTTTGTGGCCGAGCTGTCGAGTTATCAGATTGCTACGACCGCCGAGCTTCATCCTCGCGTGGCGGTGCTGCTCAACATCACGCCCGACCACCTGGGCTGGCACAAGAGCCACAAGAACTATGCGCTTGCCAAGATCAAGTTGTTCGAGAATATGGTCGACGACGACCTTGTGGTTATCGACGTTGAGGATGCCGGCATCCATGAGTTCGATGAGTACATCTACACACCGGGCCGCCGCATCTGCAAGGTCGCTTTTGACGAGCCCGAGGGTGCAGACGCCGCCTTCGTGCGCGACGGCAAGATGATCGTGCGCCTGAAGGGCGTCGAGACTCAGCTTGTCGCCACATCCGAGCTCAAGATCTCGGGCCATCACAATGTCATCAATGCCCTATGTGCCGCCACGGCTGCTCTGGCCGTCGGTGCCGATCCCGAGGGCATTTGCCGCGGTTTGGCATCGTTCCAGCCGCTCGAACACCGCGTGGAACCCTGCGGCGAGATCGATGGCGTGCGCTACGTCAACGATTCCAAGGCAACGAACACCGATGCGGTCGAAAAGGCCCTGACGGCGTTTCCCGACGACGATGTGATTTTGCTGCTCGGCGGCCACGATAAGGGCACACCGCTTGCGGACTTTGCCCGCGTCGTTATGGACAACGTGCGTTCAGTCGTTTGCTTTGGCGATGCGCGCGAGCGCTTTACCGCTGCTATGGACGAGGCCGATGTCGATGGTGACGTGGATATCGCCCAGGCCGATGACCTGCGCGATGCCGTTGACGTTGCCCGCTCGCTCTCGAGCCGCGGCGACGTGATCCTGCTTTCGCCCGCCTGTTCTTCGTTCGACGAGTTCTCGGGCTACGAGGAGCGCGGTCGCGTGTTCAAGGACTACGTGGCCCAGCTTGCCGCAGCAGCGAAATCGCAAACGGAATAGGGGTTGCCGGTGAGAGAGGAGAGCCCCCGAAGTGATATGAGGAGGCCCGACTCGGACCGTGCTTCCTCGCTGCGTAGCACGACGCGTTCCGGACGCGGCGGGCAGACGTTCGGTGAGCGCTATATTGCCGGCGTCCCCGCCCGCATCATGCGCCCCCGTTTGATATTTATGGCCTGCCTGTTTAGCTTGGTTTGCTTCGGCTTGCTGATGGTGTACTCGGCATCTTCGGTCGAGGCGCTGCACGAGAACGGTTCGGCGACGTTTTTCCTGTTTCGACAGGCCGCGTTTGCCGGAGTTGGCGTGCTGGCTATGGTTGCCATCGTGCGCATCTTGCCGGACAGTTGGTTTGGGGAAGACGTGCTCAGGATTTTCCTCATAGGCATGATGGGGCTACTGCTTCTGGTGTTCTTTGTGGGCAGCGGCAGTCGTGGCGCTACGCGCTGGCTCAACATCGCCGGTATTCAGTTCCAGCCGTCTGAGTTTTTAAAGCCGTTCGCCATCGCGTATTCGGCCATTATGCTCGACCGCATCTTTTCACCCGGCGGCAACATCAACGAGTTTCTTCGCAAGATGGGCGTCTACCTGGGCATTTCGCTCTTCCTGATTTTTGTTCAGCCCGATTTTGGCACCGTTCTGATCATCTTGCTGACCCTCATGTGCATGGCGTTGTTTGCGGGATTGGACCCCAAATATATCGTGTGGACGGTCGTTGCCGGCATCGCCGTCATTGCAATCGCCCTTATCGCCGAGCCGTATCGTATGACTCGTGTCCAGGTTGCTTGGAATCCTTGGGCAGACGAATATGGTGACGGCTATCAGGCTACGCTTGCCATCATGGCGTTTGCCTCGGGCGGCCTGTTCGGTCGCGGTATCGGCAACTCCACCATGAAGTACTCGTATTTGCCCGAGGCGCATAACGACTACATCTTGGCTATTATCGGCGAGGAAGTTGGCTTTATCGGAACCGTGCTGTTCATTTTGGTGTTTGCGATGCTGATCTACTCGGCGTTTCGCATTGCCGAGCAGGCGACCGACCGTCGCGGAGCACTTATGGCATCGGGTTCCGCGGTCATTCTTGCGGTGCAGTTTTTGATCAACGCGCTGGGCATTCTCAATGTGTTTCCCATGACGGGCAAGCCACTGCCGTTTATTAGCTACGGCGGCTCGTCGATTATTGTGTCGCTTATGCTTGCCGGTCTGATCCTTCGCGTTTCGTATGAGAGTGCCCGTCGCGATGAGTACGACCGTCGCCGCGAGAGCTTTGCCGTTATGGATGAGAGTACCGCCGGCGTGCCCCACGTGCGCGGCGAGCGATCTTCGCGTAACGGCTTTACCGTTCTGGATGGCTCTGCGACCGAGCCGGCGGCCCGTCCGCGTCAGCGAACAGCGCCGCAAGGCCGTCCGCAGCGCCCCACTCCTCGCAATGCGGGCGGCGGATATAATCGAATCGATTTGAATTCGGACCCGTCGGCGCGTTTGCGCACCGATGACCAGGGGCTGCGTGTACGAAGGGATTACCATGACCGATAAGATGACCGTTGCTATTGCAGCTGGCGGCACGGCAGGACATATCAACCCCGCGCTCGCCTTGGCCGAGGAGCTGCGTGACCGCGGTCATCACGTTGTGTTCGTGGGCCAATCGCGCAAGCTCGAGGGTCGTCTGGTTCCCGAGGCCGGATTCGATTTTGTGCCCATCACGGTCACGGGCTTCGATCGTTCCCGTCCCTGGACGGCGCTGACCTCGCTGTGGCGCGTCAACAAGGCGAAGCGTGCGCTTGCCAGTCACTTCTCGAAGGCCGGTAAGCCCGATGCCGCTATCGGCTTTGGTGCTTACGTTGAGGTCCCGCTGCTGGGCTGGTGCAAGGACGCCGGCGTTCCGTATCTGCTGCACGAGCAGAACTCTGTTCCGGGTCTGGCCAATAAGATGATGAACTCGCATGCCGCCCGCGTGTGCATTTCGGTACCTGCGGCCCGCGCGGTCTTTGAGCGCGAGGGCGACCCCGACCATGTGCTCATGACGGGCAATCCCGTGCGTCGTTCGGTGATCGAGGGCGATCGCGCTCGCGGTCGCAAGACGCTCGGCGTGCCCGAGGATGCGACGCTTCTGCTCGTCTTTGGCGGTTCACTCGGCGCTCAGCATCTCAACGAGCGCGTTGCCTCGCTCAAGGGTGAGCTGCTGACCCGCGAGAATCTCTACATTTTGCATTCGACGGGTGCCGACGGCTTTGAGGAGACCGAGCGCGCTTTGGCGCTGACGCCCGAGGAGGCGAAGCGCTATCGTGTCCAGCCCTATATCGACAACATGGGCGATATGCTGGCTGCGGCCGATCTGGTGCTCTCGCGTTCCGGTGCCTCGAGCGTGGCCGAGATCGCCGCGCTTGCCGTGCCCTCGGTACTCGTGCCGTATCCGCACGCCACGGCCGACCACCAGACCACGAATGCGCGTTACCTGGTCGATGCCGGTGCCGGCGTACTCTGCGCCGATGCCGACATCGATGCCCCTGCATTTGCCGACGAGCTACTGCACCTGGTCGATGATGCTGCGGCGCGTGATGCCATGCGTCAGGCGGCGCGTGGCTTGGCCCAGGACCGTGCCGCCGCACTTTTGGCCGATGCGGTAGAGGGATTGCGTTAGTTAGACGGGATATCGCCGGTCGCCCTCGCGCGGATGCGGTAGGTGCGGTACAGTTAACGGGTTACAGGCAGTGTTTACGCAAGGAGTACACGAGCACATGGCTGATTCCCAGACTGCAACCTCCGCGCCCGAGTTCAAGAGCGCCCACTTTATCGGTATCGGTGGCGCCGGCATGAGCGGCATCGCCCTCGTCCTGCACGAGCGCGGTTATACCGTTACCGGCTCCGACCTTAAGACGTCGCGCTATATTCGCCAGCTTACCCGCGCCGGCGTGAAGGTCCACGTGGGCCACGAGGCTGCGACGATTGACGAGGTCAAGCCCGACGTGGTCGTGGTCTCCACCGCAATTCCCGAGTCCAACCCCGAGCTCGTGCGTGCCCGCGAGCTCGGTATTCCCGTGTGGCCCCGTGCCAAGATGCTCTCGGCCCTGGGCCACGGCTACACCACCATCGCCGTTGCCGGCACGCACGGCAAGACCACGACCTCTTCGATGTGCGCTACCATGCTCGATCGCATGGGTCTGGACCCCAGCTTTTTGATCGGCGGCATCGTCGAGGGCTACGACACCAATGGCAAGAACGGCTCGGGTGACTACTTTGTCGCCGAGGCCGACGAGTCCGACAGCTCGTTCCTGTTCCTGAACCCCAATGTGGTCATCGTGACCAACGTCGAGGCCGACCATCTCGATCACTACTCGGGCATCGAGGAGATCGAGGCCACCTTTGCCAAGTTTATGGGGCTGGTGGGCGAGGACGGCACCGTCATCGTTTGCGGCGAGGACCCGCATCTGGTCGAGCTCGCCAAGTCGACGGGCCGTCATGTGCTTTCCTATGGTTTTGCCGAGAACAACGACATCGTCTGCGTGCATCCGGATGTCAAGGGCATCCAGAGCGACTTTATCGTTCGCTTTGAGGACGGCACCGAGCACGCTGTCGAGATTAAGAGCAACCCCGGTCGTCACAACATGCTCAACGCCACGGCCGTCTTGACCGTCGCCCATGTCCTAGGCCTTGATATCGACGCCGCCGCTAAGGCACTTTCGAGTTTTGAGGGCGTCCGCCGTCGCTTTACCCACGTGGGCGATATCGACGGTATCACGGTGGTTGACGATTACGGCCATCATCCCACCGAGATCAAGGCGACGCTCGCTGCCGCCTCGTCGCTGGGCTACAAGCATGTCGATGTCGTGTTCCAGCCGCACCGCTATTCGCGCCTGCAGGCCCTGTGCGACGACTTTGCCGATGCCTTCGCCAATGCCGACAAACTGCTGCTGATCGACGTGTTCTCCGCCGGCGAGATGCCCATCCCGGGCGTCACCTCCAAGATGCTCGCCGATACCGTGCGCGCCAAGCACCCCGGTAAGGAGGTCGTGTACTGCTCCAGCCGTCTTGAGCTCAACCAGGAGCTTGAGAAGCTCGTGGGCGAGGGCGACCTGCTGCTCACCATGGGTGCCGGCGACGTTACGACCGTCGGCCCCGAGTTCATCGAGTATCTGACTGCCAAGAAAGACGCTTAACCTCTATGGGTCTGTTTAACGCCGTCATGGCGCTTTCGGGCATGATCGACACGGACGTGGTCGAGGACGAACGTCTTGCACGCCATACAAGCTATCGTATCGGCGGCAAGGCCGACCTCTTTGTGACGTGCCATAGCTACCATGCCCTGCGTCGCGCCGTGGCGGTGCTCGACCGCGAGCAGGTGCCGTGGGTGATTATCGGCAAGGGGTCCAACCTGTTGGTTGCCGATGCCGGTTATCGCGGCGCCGTTATTTCGCTGGGACGTGAGTTTCAGCGCACGGTTGTTGCCGAGGACGGCTGCACGCTGACCGTTGGTGCGGGCGTGATGTTCGCGCGTTTGGTCAACGATGCCTTGTCGCGCGGGCTTTCGGGCCTTGAGTTCGCGGTCGGTATTCCCGGTTCGGTCGGCGGCGCCGTGTCCATGAACGCAGGTACGCGGACCGAGTGGATCGGCTCCCTTATCGAGGACGTGGTCACGTTTGATCCGGCGTCCGGTATTAAGCACTATGCAGGGTCCGAGATCGCTTGGGGGTATCGCGAGTGCAGCCTGCCGCGTAACGAGATCATTCTCGAGTGCGTGCTCAAGCTCAAGCCCGCGCCCAAGGCAGACATTCGTGAGCGTATGGAGCGGTACCTGACGCGCCGCAAGCGCACGCAGCCCATGGGCCGTGCATCCTGCGGATCGGTCTTTCGCAACCCGCCCGACGCAAGCGTGGGCAAGTTGATTGAGGATTGTGGATTAAAGGGTTTTTCGGTTGGCGGTGCGGAAGTTTCGCCCGTACACGCTAATTTTATCGTTAATAACGGAACCGCCTCGGCCGATGACGTGGCCGCGGTTATCAGGCATGTGCACGGAAAGGTGAGGGAGGCGTATGGCATCGAGCTCAGACCGGAAGTTAAATTCCTCGGCTTCTAGAGCATCGAAACCAACCTTCCGCCGCGCCGGAGGGCGTTCCGGCGCACCTGCCCAGCCTCAACATAAGCCCACCATGCCCTCCAAGTCTGTTGGGTCCGTTCGTCCTGCCAAGCGCCCGGTCGTTGGCTCGCAGCTGGGAGGACGCCCCGCTTCTAAAAAGACGAGTCGTCCGGCTCCGCGTCCTTCGGTGACGCCCAAGCCGACGATGGGCACCAAGACCTCCCGACCCATGGCGACGCCCAAGCCTTCGCTGGGAGCTCGTGCGCCGCATGCCAGTCGTACGTTGGCTGGCGCTAAGCCGCGTTCACTGACATCGGTACCCGCCGCCAAGGCGTCTTCGGCAAAAAAGGGCATCAATCCTCTGTCATCGCTGGGTGCTATGACAAGCAAGGCGACCGACGCCGCTTCTGCCATTAAGGGTAAGGGCAAGATCGCGGGCGGCATCCTGGCGGTCGTGGTCGTACTTGCCATTATTGCCATCGTCGTCATCAACTCTGGCCTGTTCTCCGCCACCGATATTCAGATTCATGGCAGCGAGCATGTGACCAAGCACGACGCCATGCAGCTCATCAGTCTTCCCGAGAACACGTCGCTCTTTAACGTGGATCCCGATCAGATCACCGAAGGCCTCAAGCAAAACCCGTGGGTCTCGGGCGTGGATGTCCAGCGCCAGTTTCCCCATACGCTTATCATCACGCCGACGGAGCGTAAAGTTATCGCCATTGCGTATATCAGCTCCGACGACCTTGCCTGGGCTATCGGAGACGATGACACTTGGATTGCTCCGCTGTCGACGTCTGTCGAGGTGGACGACCAGGGGAACGTCATTACAACGGGGGAGGGTGCCAACACCCTGACCGGCATCGATGCGGCCCTGGCGCTTGCCAAGCACTACGGCGCCGTGCTGTTGACTGATGTCTCGGCCGATGTCGCACCGGTTTCGGGTCGGGCGGTGAGCTCCAAGGCCGTCAAGGCCGGCCTAGATTACGCACGCGGTTTTTCGAGCGAGTTCTTGGGCCAGGTGAAGGATATTTCCACGCCTTCCGTTGAGGCTATCTCGGCAAATCTCGACAACGGCGTCGAGGTGTCGCTGGGCGATTCGGATGATATTGCCAAGAAAGAACGCATCGTGACCAAGCTACTTTCGCAGGTAGAGGGCGTAACCTATATCAATGTGCGCTCTCCAGGCAACTACACGTTTAGGAACGCACCGACCGCCTAGCATCCTAAATGGCTTTGTTGAGGGGCCATACCACGCCGTTTATCTGGTTTGTTTGGTTTTCACGGTCATTTATTTGACTGATACGTTCATAATGTGCAAACATAATACGGTTTACCTTTGCATTTACTTTCAACCTGAAGGTTAATGTGCGCAGGGGTCAACCCATGCTATGGCTATAACCTTTGTTCGGAGGACCGACATGCACGAGACAGAGATCAACAACTACCTTGCCGTCATTAAGGTGGTCGGCGTCGGCGGCGGCGGTACCAACGCGGTCAATCGAATGATCGAAGAGGGCATCCGCGGCGTCGAGTTTGTTGCCATCAACACCGATGCTCAGGCGCTCGCGATCTCTGATGCCGATATCAAGGTGCACATCGGCACCGACCTTACCCGCGGCCTGGGCGCCGGCGCCAACCCCGAGGTTGGTCGCAAGGCTGCCGATGAGTCCCGCGACGATATCGCCGAGGCGCTCGCTGGCGCCGACATGGTGTTCATCACCTGCGGCGAGGGCGGTGGTACCGGTACCGGCGCCGCTCCCATCGTTGCCGATATCGCAATGAACGAGGTCGGCGCGCTGACCGTCGCCGTCGTGACCAAGCCCTTCACCTTCGAGGGCCGCAAGCGCAAGAAGAGCGCCGAGGAGGGCATCAAGACCCTCTCCGATTGCGTCGACACCATGATCGTTATCCCTAACGACAAGCTGCTCGACATCGCCGAGAAGAAGACCACGATGCTCGAGGCCTTCGCGATTGCCGATGGCGTCCTTTCCCAGGGCACCCAGGGCATCACCGACCTCATCACCGTCCCGGGTATCATCAACCTGGACTTCGCCGATGTTAAGACCATCATGAAGCAGGCCGGTACCGCCATGATGGGTATCGGTACCGCTTCTGGGGACACCCGTGCCGTCGACGCTGCCCAGCAGGCTATCTCCAGTCCGCTGCTCGAGAGCTCCATCGATGGCGCCACGCGCGTCCTGCTTTCCATCGCCGGCTCCAAGGACCTGGGCATCCAGGAGATCAGCGACGCCGCCGACGTTGTCGCCAATGCCGTCGACCCTGAGGCCAACATCATCTTCGGTACCGTTGTCGACGAGTCCCTGGGCGACCAGGTGCGCATCACCGTTATCGCTACGGGCTTCTCCGACTCCAACGTCAACCGTCAGGACGAGCTCTTCGCTGCTCAGCAGTCCCAGAGCAAGGCCGCTGCTTCTGCCGAGCCGCAGCGCACCGCTCCGGCTGCCAGCCCCGCTCAGGCTGCCCCGACTCGCAACGTCGGTGGCACCGAGCTGCCCAACTTTGGCAACGACCAGTTTGAGCTTCCCGACTTCCTCAAGCGCGGCAGTTTCTAGTTCGTTTTTCTTAACGACCTGCATGGGGTGCGTCCGATTGGGCACACCCCTTTTTGTTGTGTTTCGTCTTTGTAAACGAAAGCCTCCAATCTCCTTACGTTCCCTTTACGTTTGGTTCCTACCGCTGCGGGTATCCTTTTGATGAAGTATGGCAGCCGTATGACGCGGACTGCTGCGGCGTCGCCGCGATACTTGTGTTATTAGGAGGCTTTAGTATGGCAGCACGTGCGGACAACGTTTCGCGTGTCGACCATGATGGAGTTACGTTGGTAGAGGGCGCGACGCACGATGTTCGCTTTGCCTTTACCGAGCGCACCGGTGGCGTTTCCGAAGATGCGTACTCCTCGCTCAATCTGGGCTCGCATGTAGGCGATGACCCCTTTGCCGTTCAGGAAAATCGTCGCCGCGTACTCGGGGCCATGGGGGCCGCCGAGTGCGAGCATAATCTGCTCGTACCCAATCAAGTACATGGTGACCATATAGTTACGGTGACCTCGAACGGCGCCGACGATCTTGAGGCTGTTCGCGAGCAGATTGCCGAGGGCTGCGATGCCATCGTCTGTACGGCCCATGAGGTACCCGTGCTGCTCTGCTTTGCCGATTGCGTTCCCGTGGTGCTGGTTGCTCCCAACGGTTTTGCCGTGGTGCATTCTGGCTGGAAGGGTACGATTGCGCGCATTTCCGCCAAGGCGTGCCAAGCGCTTTGCGATGCAACCGGCTGCAATGCGAACGATGTTTCTGCCTATATTGGGCCCCATATCCTGGGCGACGAGTACGAGGTGTCCCAAGAGCTCATGGACCGCTTTGCCGCCGAGTTCTCGTGCATCGATGCGGGCGCTTCCCGTATGCTCGATCTTTCCGCCGCCATTCGCGAGGCGCTGGTGGATGCCGGCGTCGATGTGAACGGCATTGTGGACACCAAACTTTCCACCGTTCGCCAGAACGACCGCTTTTATTCCTACCGCAACGAGGGTGGCACCTGCGGGCGCCATGCGGCGATCGGCGTGATGCTATGAGAAAGATCGCATCGGTCCTGAGCGCGGCAGTGCTCACGCTCACGCTGTGCGCCTGCTCCTCGGGATCTTCTACGTCTTCTATTACCGTGGCTGGCTCGACCACCTGCCTTCCCATTGCCGAGATCGCGGCCGAGGGCTTTAAGGAAGAGACCGGCATCGACGTGCTGGTTTCTGGTCTGGGCTCATCTGCTGGCATCGAAGCTGTTAGCGCCGGCACCGCCGATATCGCCAGCTCCTCTCGTGGCCTCAACGCCGATGAGCAAGACCTGGGCCTGACGCCTATCGTTATCGCACACGATGGCATCGCGGTCATCGTGAACGACGACAACCCGGTCGATAACCTCTCGACTGAGCAGCTCCGCGATATCTATGCGGGCAAGATCACCAACTGGAAAGAGGTTGGTGGCGAGGACCTGAAGATTCAGGTTATCAACCGCGACGAGGCGTCCGGCACGCGCGAGGCCTTCCGTACCATCGTGATGGACGGCACGCCGTTCGATCGTCGCTCGGCCGTTCTTTCGGGTACGGGCCAGGTACGCGATGTCGTGTCTCGCTCTCGTGGTGCTATTGGCTACATCTCGCTGGGTTTTGTCGAGAGCCTCAACGCCAAGACTTCGGTCAAGGCCGTTTCGGTCAATCACGTCGAGGCGTCCGAGAAGACAGTCGCGAGCGGTGGTTATCCCATCTCCCGCGACCTCTACTTCTTTGTGAAGGGAACGCCTTCGCAGCAAGCGCAGGATTACATCGACTACGTGACGTCCGAAAAGATGGACAAGCAGATTCGCGAGGCGGGCTTTATTCCCGTCACCAACGACGGAAAGGGGAGTGAGTAGCGTGGAAGCACGGGAAACCCCCCAGATTGAGCAGGAGACCCAGGCGCCAAAAAAGCGTGAGTTGGCGTTGGTGTCGCGCAGCACCTATCTTAAGGAGAAGGCACTGCAGTGGATCTTCTTTGCCTGCGCGTTCTTGGCGGTCGTCACCGTCATCCTGATTTTTGTCTTTACCACGTACTCGGCGCTGCCCGTCTTTACCGACATTGGCCTGGCGGACTTCTTTAGCTTTACGTGGGCGCCCTCCGAGGGCCACTACGGCATCATGTCGCTGCTGGCCGGCTCAGGTCTGGTGACCGTCGGTGCGCTCGCCATGGGCGTGCCCCTGGGTGTGGGCACAGCCGTGTATCTGGTCGAGATTGCCAGCAAGCGCGTGCGCAAGCTCATCAGCCCTGCCGTCGACCTGCTGGCGGGTATTCCCTCCATCATCTACGGCTTCTTCGGCATGATCATCATCCGCCCGTTTATCGCGCAGCTGACCGGCGGTCTTGGCTTTGGTGCCCTGACGGCGTGGTTCGTGCTTGCCATCATGATCGTCCCTACCATCACCACGCTCACCATCGATGCTCTCAATTCCATTCCCATGGGCATTCGCGAGGCGTCCTATGCCATGGGTGCCACCAAGTGGCAGACCATCTACAAGGTCGTGCTGCCGGCCGCCAAGTTGGGCATTGTGGACGCCATCGTTTTGGGCATGGGGCGCGCCATCGGCGAGACCATGGCCGTGCTCATGGTCGTGGGCAATGCTCCGGTCATTCCCGATAGCATCGCGAGCCCCATCTCGACGCTCACGAGCCAGATTGCGCTCGACATGAGCTACTCCTCGGGATTGCACCGCTCGGCGCTCTTTGGCATGGGCGTGGTCCTGTTTATTATCTCCGCCGCGCTGGTGGGCATTGTCCGTCTGATTTCCAAGAAGAAGAGGGGGTAGGCTATGTCCGATTCCGTTGACACGACGGTCGATACGACCTCGTCGCGCGAGCGCATCAAGCGTGCCCTTTCCCATGGCAAGAAGGGCCGTATCAATAAGGACCTGTCCAACAAGATCATGCTCGGCGTATTCCGCGCGGCTGCCTACATCACCACGCTGGTGCTGGTCGCCATCATCGCCTACGTGGTCATCAACGGCCTGCCGCATATCTCGCTCGACTTTATCTTCGGCTGGCCGCAGGGCGTCAACGCCGAAGGCGGCATTTGGCCGACGATTGTCTCGACCGTCTACGTGACGGCGCTCGCCATGCTCATCTGCACGCCGGTTGCCGTCCTAGCTGCGGTCTATCTGGCCGAGTACGCCAAGCAGGGCAAGGTCGTCGACATCATTCGCTATGCTGCCGATGCCCTGGCCTCGGTGCCCTCCATTGTTATGGGCCTCTTTGGCTATGCCTTGTTTGTCGAGGCCATGGGCCTAGGTCTTTCGATGGTCTCTGCCGCGCTGGCGCTGGCACTTCTGATGCTGCCTATCGTCATGCGCACCACCGAGGAGGCAATCCGCGCCGTTCCACGCTATATCCGTTGGGGTGCATATGGCCTGGGCGCCACCAAGTGGCAGGTCGTCTCCAAGATCGTGCTTCCCTCTGCCTTCGGCCGCATCGCCACCGGCATTGTCCTTGCCATAGGCCGCGCCATCGGCGAGACCGCCGTGGTGCTCTACACCATGGGCCAGGCCATCAACCTGCCTATTTTGCCGCTCGATTCCGGTCGTCCCATGACCGTTCACCTTTATCTGCTCGCCAATGACGGCATCAACATGAACGCAGCCTACGGCACCGCGCTTTTGCTGATGGCGATTATTCTGGCCTTCAACCTGTTTGCGCGCTATCTGTCGCGCAAGCGCCGCTAGTTAAGGAGTCCCATGTCCGTCTATCAGTCCGCTCCCACGCCGGAGCAAGCGGCCATCACGGCCAAGGATTTCAACTTTTGGTACGGTGACTTTCATGCGCTGACGGGGCTCGACCTCAACATCGCCAAAAACGCCATCACCTCGTTTATCGGTCCTTCGGGCTGCGGCAAATCGACGTTTTTGCGCTGCATCAACCGCATGAATGACCTGATCGAGGGCACTCGCGTCGAGGGCACCATGACGCTCGACGGCAACGATATCTATGCCGAGGGCGTCGACCCGGTTGACCTTCGCCGCCGCGTGGGCATGATTTTTCAGCAGCCCAATCCGTTTCCCAAATCCATCTACGAGAATGTCGCTTTTGGCCCTCGTCTGCAGGGCGTGACTAGCAAAAGCGACCTCGATGACATCGTGGAAGAATCGCTCAAGCGCGCCAACCTCTGGAAAGAGGTATCCAATCAGCTCAACAAGGACGGTTTGGCGCTCTCGGGCGGTCAGCAGCAGCGTCTGTGCATCGCGCGTGTGCTTGCGGTGCAGCCCGATGTCCTGCTGATGGACGAGCCCTGCTCCGCCATCGACCCCACGTCCGTCTCTAAGGTCGAGGATCTGATGGCCGAGCTGGCGCCCGAGATGACGATCATCATCGTCACGCATTCTATGCAGCAGGCCGCTCGTATTAGCGACTACACCGCATTTTTCTTGCAAGAAGTTGCCGGCGAGCCCGCCACGCTCATCGAGTATGGTCAAACCGACGCGATCTTCACCAGCCCGGTGGATTCGCGGACGGAAGACTATATCACCGGCCGCTTTGGCTGATCGGTGCGACTAGTCCCAAACCGATCGGACCTGGTCCGGTGCGTATTCACTGTGCGGGCGGCATGACCGCACCCAACTGATTGGAGTGAACCATGCGCAAACTGTTTTCCCGTCAGCTCATCGAGGCCCGTCACGAGATGCTGAGCATCTACGAGGCTGTTGACCTGGCGCTTCACGACGCCGTGAAGGCCTACGCGACCGACGATCGCAAACTCGCCACCAAGACCAAGAAGCGCACGCTTTCGATTGACGCCCGTTGCGCCAACTTGGAGGCCGTGTGCTACAACCTGATCGCTACGCAGTCGCCGGTCGCCTCCGACTTCCGCTTGCTGCAGACAATCATCTACGTCGACTTTAACCTGCAGCGCATGACCGATAAGGTTCGCCAAATCTGCCGCGCCACGCGTCACATGGTTAAGGCCGACATCTCGCTGCCTCAGGAGCTTGTGACCTTGGTTGAAGCCGAGGCCGAGGCCGTCTATCAGGTGCTGGGTTCGTCGCTTTCTGCGCTCGTCACCAACGACATGTCCATCATCTGCAACCTGGCCGTCGAGGACGAGCCGGTGCATGCGGCGTACGAGAAGTTCTTCCGCACCTTTAACCGCATGGACACGGGCGATTTTATGGACGACGACAGCAACTATGACGATCTGCGCCGCGCCATTATGGTTTCGCGCTACCTCGATCGTATCGCCTCGATTTCGATCGATGCCGCCTGCCGTCTGACCTTCCTTTTGACCGGACAGCGTTTGACTGCCGGCGATATCGCCCGTACGGACGAGGATGAGCTTGAGAGCATGCGCGTGCCTTCGGGCGAGGGTGTCATCATGAGGCCTGCCGTCGATGCACACTATGTTGCCAAAGTGCCCGCTAACGAGGTGAGCGAGGGTCTCCGCTACCTGCTCGAGCACCTCGAGGACGAGGACGACGCCGAGGACGACGAGGAGTAGGGCGGCCCCGTTCGTCGAAAGATTGTAAATACCTAAGTGAGCGCGGCCTTGCACATGCGAGGCCGCGCTCTTGCGTTAGCATGGGACTACTTGTTTGGCTGTTAGCGGAGGCGATTGGCAATGGATAACTATTTGGACTTGATACGCGCTCGCCGCGAGCAGATTCTCGAACGTTTTTATGCAGCACTCGATCGCGCGGGCCGTCCCCACGATGCCGCGCGCCTGATTGCCGTCTCCAAGACTGTTGGCGTTGATGAGACCGTTGCCGCTATTCAGGCGGGGTATCGCCATTTTGCCGAGAACCGCCCGCAGGAGCTCGTTCGCAAGATTGCGGGCCTCGTAGAGCATCCGGAGCTACCCGAGGTGCGCTTCGATATGATCGGCAACCTGCAGACCAACAAGATCAATGCGGTTCTGGGCTCGGCCGAGCTGATTCATTCGGTGGGATCGCTGCATTTGGCTCAGGCTATCTCGAGCCGTGCGGTCCGCAAGATTGAGGCGGGCGAGCTCTCCGGCCCCCAGCGCGTGCTGCTCGAGGTTAATGTGAGCGGCGAGGAGTCCAAGGGCGGCTTTTCGCCCGACGAGGTTCGCGCTGCCGCAAGTGAGCTTGCAGAGCTTGAGGGAATTTGTGTGCAGGGCCTTATGACTATGGCGCCCCGGGGGAATAAGAATGTGGCGCGCCGCACTTTTGCCGGACTTCGCGAACTAAGGGATGAGCTTGAGGCGACGCACTCCGATCTGAGCCTGCCCGAACTTTCCTGCGGCATGAGCGAGGACTTTGAGCCTGCTCTTGAGGAAGGCTCTACGCTCGTTCGCCTGGGCAGGGTAGTATTTAGCCCGGAGTTTGCAGTAAAATAAGGCTCTGAAGTGCGCACTGATTATCAGAGCGCCTGCACTAAACCGCGAGAGGACACAACCATGGGCTTCCTTGACGAGATTAAAAATAAGATGCACCTGGGCGGCCAGCAGGGTTACGACCAGGGTTATGGTCAGGACGACGACTACGGCTACGATGACGGCTATGACGACGGCTTCCAGAACAATGGCTACAGCGGCGCCTCGGGCGATGGCTTCTACACCCAGGACGAGCCGAGCAACGGCCTGTTGGGTCAGACGCGCCGCGGCGAGGCCGAGTCGGTGGCCGTGTACACACGTTCCGGTCAGCTGGTCGGCGACGACTCTCGCCACGCTACGACCTACAACCCGCCATCGCGCTCGCAGGAGACGGTTGCGGGCGGTTATCGTCCCGGTGCCTACGACACGCCGTCGAGCTATGCCGAGAGCACACGCGCCCGCGCTGCTGCCCCCGCACCTGCTCCCTCACCGAGCGATGCCTCGGCGTATGCGAGCAACATCATCAACTCTACGCCGCAGCTGCCGGCCTATGTCCTGCGCCCCGAGAGCTATGACGACGTGGAGACCGTCGTGCGCCGCGTGCGCACCAAGCAGCCTGTCGCGCTGATTTTTGTGGGCGTTCGTACCGAGGTCGCCAAGCGCGTCCTGGACTTCTCTTACGGCTTTGCCTGCGGCCTGGGTGCCACAGTCAAAGAGGTGGGAGATCGCGTGTTTATGGTGCTGCCCGCCGGTTGCGAGGTCAAGGATTCGGACCTCAAGAAGCTCCGTGCCGACGGCTACCTTAAGTAAAGACAAGACGAGGAGATTCTCATCAACATCTACACCATTGTCCAGCTGGTCAATACGCTGTTCAACTTTTACTCCACGCTCATCGTGGTCTACTGCCTTATGACGTGGATCCCTATGAAGCAGGGCGGATTGCTACAGGATATCGCCGCCGTTCTCGATAGCGTGTGCGGCCCGTGGCTCAATTTGTTCCGCCGGTTTATCCCGCCCATGGGCGGCGTCGATTTTTCACCGGTCGTTGCGATTATTGCGTTGCAGTTGGTACAGAAGCTGGTTCTGCAACTTCTTATAGGTATACTCATATAAAACTGGCTTAGTAACTCACGTCGGGCGCACGGCGCCAAGGCGAAGATAAAGGAGAACTTGTTATGGCTATTACCCCTGCTGACATTCAGGCTCAGACCTTCTCTGAGGCCAAGCGCGGCTACGATCCCGCCGAGGTCGACGTCTTCCTGGAGACCCTGTCCTCCGAGGTCGACGCCATGCTCGCCAAGATCGTCGATCTTAAGGGTCGTCTGACTGCCACCGAGCAGCAGCTTGCCGATACGCAGGCCCAGCTCGTTCAGGCTCAGGATGCTGCCGCTCAGGCCGTCCCTGCCGCGCCCGTGGCCGCTCCCGCACCCGACTTCTCCGCTCAGGAGCGCCAGATCTCCGCTGCTCTGATTGCTGCCCAGCAGACCGCCGAGGGCATTGTCAACGACGCCAACGAGAACGCTGACCGCATCCGCAACGAGGCCGACGCCAAGGCCCGCGAGGTCATCCGCCAGGCCCTGACCGAGAAGCAGGCCGAGCTTGAGGAGATCGACCGTCTTAAGGCTTCCCGTGAGGAATTCAAGGCCGAGTACCTCAAGCTCATCCAGCACTTCATGGACGATGCTCAGAACTCCTTCCCGTCCGATCTCATGGCTTCCACGCCGGTCGGTTCCGCCGCTTCTCCGGCTGTGACCGTTCCTGCTGCCGAGCCGCTGCCCGTCGCCGAGCCGGTTATCCCCGTTGCCGATCCCTTCGCACCGATTGACAATTTCGCCGCCGACGACCTGGACTAACATCCAGCTATCATGTAGCGCCTAGAAAGGGCCCGCAATTTGCGGGTCCTTTTTTTGTGACTGTACGCAGTCTGCAAAACAAAACGTCGAGTCCTGCGTTTGAGGGCACAGGACTCGGCGAACGGGTGAGCGGTCAAAGGTAGATTTTAAGGCATGTCCTAAAATCTACTTGAGGAGGAAGTCGGGGAGGGGAATGGTGCGGGCCTCGCGATGCTCGGGATCGGCGATATGGTCGGCAGGATAGCCGCAGACGAGCATGTGATAGGGATAGATGCCCTCGGGCAGGCTGAACTGCTCACAGGCCACCTCGGGCTTAAAATGGCACACCCAGCACGTACCCAGGCCCTGCTCCTCGGCCTCCATCATCATCTGATCGCAGACGATCGAGGTGTCGATGGCACTGGAGTTCATCTGATCATACGGGCGCACCCAAGCATCGTCGGTAACACCGCAAATAAGAAAGATAAGCGGAGCCCCAAAGATAGACCCATCACGAGCAAAGCGCGGCTGACAAGCAGCAGCCTTTTCCAACAACTTCGGAGTATCAAGCACCATCACACGGGTTGGATGATTATTACAAGCAGAAGGAGCAATACGCCCCGCCTCAACAATGGCATCCACCACAGCCTGCTCAACAGAACGATCCTCAAACAAACGACAAGAATACCGAGACCGAGCCAGATCCATATACGACATACAAGCCCTCCAACAATTAAAAATCAAACAAACCCAAAGTAACCCAAAGAGTACCCAAAGCAGCAATCAGCCAAACGCTCATCAAGGGCCAAAGTGTCCGAACGGGTACCAAAGGTCCCTTCAGCCAAACCCCCATTGCGCTAAAACTATCAGCCAAAGTTCCAATGGTGATACGTAAGGCGAAGGGCCGGCCATGGTTTACTTTCGAACGACTCTGCTACGCAGCCGGAGTGAGAAAGCAAACCGTGGCCGGCCCTTCGCCGCCGGGACACGTACCCCCAATTAACTGTTCTTCATGACAATCGAATCCACAACATCGGCCACATTCTCGCAGCAGTCAGCGCAGTACTCCAGGAAGGCGTAGACATCACGCCAGGCGATGACCTCGAGCGGATCCTTGCCGTTGACATGCAGGTTGCGCATAGCGTTGATGTAGAGCTCGTCGGCCTCGGACTCGATGGTGTTGATCTGGATGACCAGCTCGCGCAGCGTCTTGGACTTGCGGTAGTTGGGCAGCTCGACCATCAGGTCCTTCATAGCGCGGCAGGCGTCGGTCACTTTGTGAGCGATGACGATGGCATCGGGGTGGATGCTCTGGATGTTGGTGAAGTAGACGCGCTGCACGACGCCCTCAATGCGGTCGAGCACGGTGTCGAGCGAGCAGCTCATCAGGTCTAGATCCTCGCGCTCAAGCGGGGTGATAAAGGCGGTGAGCAGGGCGTCTTCGAGCTCATGGTGCTTCTTGTCTGCCGCATGCTCAATCGCATGCATCTTCTCGAGCATGTCGTGAATCTTCGCGGGATCGAAGTTCTCGAAAATCTTGGTTAGCAGCTCGGCAGCCTGGACGGCAAGGTCGGCGCAGGCGACGTAGTTGTCAAAGTAGAACGAATCGGGTTTCTTTGCCATGAGTGGGTCCTTTCGAGGCGAAGGCGGGTGGGCGAGGTAATGCGGTCCGGGTGGACGTTCGGTTTGACTAGAGGAACATCATGAACAGCTTGGCCATGACAAAGCTGATGAGTCCGCAGGCGGGGAAGGTGAAGAACCAGGTGAACATCATGTCCTTGACCACGCCGAAGTTGATGGCCGAAAGGCGCTTGACGGCGCCGACGCCCATGATGGCGCAGGTCTTGATGTGGGTGGAGGACACAGGAATACCGGTAAGGGTGGCAAGCAGCAGATTCGCGGCGCCCGCGAGGTCGGCGGAGAAGCCCTGATATTTCTCGAGCTTGACCATGCTCTGGCCGACGGACTTGATGATGCGCTCGCCGCCCACACTGGTGCCGATGCCCATGGTTGCCGAGCACAGCAGCATAATCCAGATGGGGATGCCGGCATCGCCGACGCTCGTCTGGCCGCTGGCAAAGGCCACGCCTAAAAAGAGCACGCCGATGAACTTCTGTCCATCCTGCGCGCCGTGCATAAAGCTCATGGCCGCAGCACTCGCGATCTGAGCGTATTTAAAGAAGACGTTGGCGCGTCGCCTGTTGGCGGCGGCGAAAAGAATCGAGACGAGCTTGCACAGGACCCAGCCCATGACGAAGCCCAGTCCGATGGAGAGCGCCAGGCCGTAGATGACCTTCATCCACTCGTGGACGTTGACGCTGCTCGCACCGCCGAGGGCGATGGCGGCACCGGTCAGGCCGGCGATAAGGCTGTGGCTTTGCGAGGTGGGGATGCCAAAACGCGACGCTGTGGCGCCGTAGACGACGATGGAGAACAGCGCCGCGCAGAGGCACGCGAGCGCCATGGTGCTGTTTCCGCCAAAGTCGACGATATGTGAGATGGTGTTGGCGACGCTCGCGTTAAAGTGCGTCATGATGAGCACGCCCAAGAAGTTGAATGCGGCACTCATGAGAATGGCGGCGCGGGCGGGCATGCAACGTGTGGTGACGCAGGTCGCGATGGCGTTGGGTGCGTCGGTCCATCCATTGACGAAGATGGCGCCGAGCGCGAGGATCACGGTGACGGCAAGGACTGGGTTCGACACAAGTTGGCCGAGGAAGGTTGAGAACGTTACGTCCATATATGGGCTTTCTCGAAGTTTGCAGGCACGTTACAAAAACATGATAAATCGTATCACCTCCTGCTGGTTTCTTTACCGAGTTCTGATGGGAGAAGTGAATTTTTTGGCACTAACATTGAATATTAGCCCTGTTGACCGCGGGTGTTCTTTTTGCTAACGCGTCGTGCGGACGTGCGCCTGCGGTCCGACACGCCAAAACCACAGCCTGTTCGCTTTACAACATACAAACATGCGTTCGATAATAGGGGGCATGGAATATCGACAGACAGATGGCAAAACTCGACGCGTGCACAAGCAGTATGTGGACGTCGTGGCCCGCATCCTTGCGGGCGGGCAAGTCGTGCCGGTCACCGTCTGCTGGGTCGACGGCCGTTGTTTTACGATCGACGAAATTATCTCGACCACCGGGTTTGGCCTGACGGTTCACGGCGTTCGTACGGCAACCTATAAGGTACGTTTTGGCGGACATGCGACCGAGTTGTATCTGGAGGACCAGGCGCGCGAGCGGGCGGATGGCTCGCAGGCGCACGTGATGCGTTGGTGGGTATGGGCGTTTGACCGTACGCTTGAGGGCGAGCGCCGCAGGTAAGAGCGCACGGCATTCGGGTACAATGGCAGGGATATTGTCGCCTACGGCGCCGTTATTTGTGGCGCTTTTTGAAAGGACGAAGTATATGAACGATATCCAGGGCTATCAGAACGGCCCCGTCGAGACCGGCGCAAGCCGCGCCAAGGAGATGTCGCCGCGCGCGTACAATCTCGCCATGTCTGCCCTGATCTTCTTGGGCTTTTGCGCCATGGGCGCCGGCGCCTACTTTACGAGCACCATGTCGTTTGCGCGCATGATGATGAGCGGCGCCGCCCTACCGCTGGTCTTTGGCTCGTTTATTTTGACCATCGTCGGCATGGTCATGATGTCGGCTGCTGCGGGCAAGCAGTCCGTGGGCCTGTCCCTTGTGGGCTACGTAATCTTTGCGAGTACCTTTGGCCTGACCGCGTCGTTTGGTCTCGCCAACTACGACCTGCCTACCATTAACACCGCCTTTATCGCCACGGCCGCCATCACCTTTGTCTTTGGTGCGCTGGGCGTGACCTTCCCCAAGTTTTTCCAGCGTGTGTATGGCATTGGTTTTGGCATCCTGCTTGCCACGATTCTGGTCGAGATCGCGCTGATGTTCATGGGCGTTTCGCAGTCCATCACCGACCTGATCGTGATCGTGGTGTTCGCCGGCTTTATTGGCTACGACACCTATGTTGCCACGACGGTGCCGCCCACGCTTCCCAATGCGGTGCTCATGGCATCCAACCTGTTCGTGGACATCATCAACGTGTTCCTGCGCATTCTGAACATCCTCGGCCGTCGCGATTAAAGCGCGGCATTGCGATGCTTCCTGCCGGACGCGGTAAAACGATGTGAAAGGCGGTCCTGCGGGGCCGTCTTTTTTGTGCACGGCGGGGTATCATGGATGGGAAAAAGCCGACACCGGCAGCGACAGGAAAGGTGACCACTTATGGCAGACGTCGACAACAGGAACCGTAACCGCAGGCCCAACCGCGCGGGACAGCCCAACCCCAAGCGTGAGGCGCGTGCCAAGGCCGCCGAGCGCCATGTGGCGGCTGTGTCCGAGGCCTGCGCCAAGGATATCGAGCGCTCGCTTGTCGGCGTTCGCGAATTCGACGGTATGCCTGCCGGCTTTGTCGCGGCGATGAAGGCCAAGGCCCAGGCGGCTGCGGCTGCCGAGGAGCCGGTTGCCGAGGTTGTGGAGGCCGACGCTGCCGTGGTTGAGGCTGCCGAGGTGGAGACTACGGTCGAGTCCGAGGTGGCACCCGAGTCCTTCGAGTCGGCTGACGAAGCCGAGTCCGCGCCCGCGGAGGAGGCTGCTCCGGTCCTGCCTGAGGTCACTGTGCTTGATGCCTCCGCCACGCAGGCAATCCTCGATAACGGCCGCGGCTATGCGCAGTTCTGCGACATGGCTGTGCTCGCCTTTGCCTCGTTCACCAATCCGGGCGGTGGCTACATCCAGGGCTATTTGGGCCAGGAGGCCACGCTGTGCGCTGATTCGTATCTGTACAACGTCCTCGATAAGCAGCGTAAATGGTACGGCGAGAACCGTCGCCGCAACATCAACTGTGAGCTGTACCGCAACCGTGCGCTGGTGGTGCCCGCGGTGCGCTTCGACCGCAACCATGTGCACGCCTATGCCGACGTAATCGTCGCCGCTGCACCCAACGCCAAGCGTGCTCGTCAGGAGTACCGCGTGAGCGAAGACGCCCTGTTGGATGCCCTGCGCGACCGTATCCGCTTTGTCCTTGCCATCTGCGATGAGCTGGGTCGCGAGAAGCTCGTGCTGGGTGCTTGGGGCTGCGACAATAACGGCTTTGATGCCGAGGCCGTGGCCGAGCTCTTCCGTAAGGAGCTCGCGTCGGGCGACTTTAAGGTCAAGCAGGTGTTCTTTGCCGTGCCTTCTACGCGCTGGGACGAGGACTTCGCCAAGTTCGAGCACGTATTGGCAAGCTTCCCCGAGCGTAACGAGGAGTCCTATGCTCAGGTTGCCGCTCGCGCCGCGGCCGCCCGTGCTGCCGAGCAGGCTCAGGCCGCTGCCGAGGACGACGAGGATGACGACGACTGGCGCAAGTACCTGTAATCGGTGCGCGTGATGTGACATGCCGAGCCGACGGGGGCTGCTACCGTCGGCTTTTTATTGAGTGGGGAGCTTACGATGAAAAACGTTCTGTGCTTTGGTGACAGCAACACCTATGGCTATGATCCGGCTGGCATGCGCGATGGCACCGCGGTGCGCTATGCGCAGGATGTGCGCTGGTGCGGCGTGGCGCAGCGTGACCTGGGCGAGGGCTGGCATGTAATTGAGGAGGGACTCAACGGCCGCACGACGGTGCGCGACGATATGTGCCATCTGGACACCAACCTCAACGGCATTCGCGCGCTTCCGATGTTGCTCGAGGCCCATAAGCCGCTGGACGCCATTGTGATCATGCTGGGCACCAACGACTGTAAGACGGTCTTTAACGTGACAGCTTCCGATATCGCTCGTGGCGCCATGGCGCTGATTCGCGCCGTCCGCGCGTTTCCGTGGACCGACGCCGCGCCTTGTCCGCGCATTCTGCTGATGGCTCCTATCAAGATTAAGCCGCAAATCGCCGATGTATATATGACCGACTTTGACGAGCATTCCGCAGAAGCTTCGGAGCATTTTGGCGAGTACTATGCGCACGTGGCCGAGCAATTTGGCTGCGACTTTTTGAATGCCGCCGAGTTTGCCGAGCCGGGCGATATCGACTATCTGCATATGATGCCCGAAAGCCATGAGAGCCTGGGTCACGCCGTGGCAGCCAAGCTCCAAGAGATGCTCGGTGAGTAGCGCGACCCCAATTCACCGCAAAGGGGACAGGCGCCTTTGCGGTGGTTTTGCCCGGGTAAACGAACGGATTGGCTGCCATATGGGCATGGACGAGCTCATCGACCTCTTTGCCGAGGGCGATGAGCTCGTCTCCAATACCGCTTTTGAGGATTTGGATCTTGCCTATGACGTGGCGAACGGCGCGACCTTCGATGGCGTTGTGTTCCGATCTTGCGAGTTCGATGGTGTTGACTGGAGCGGTTCGACGTTTCGCGACGTCGTGTTTCGCGGTTGCCGCTTTATCCGCTGCAATATGGAAGGTTGCTGGCTCAACCGCTGCGACTATGTCGATTGCTCGGCGCCGGGACTCAACTTGCTCAAGGCGCGTCTGTCGAGCGTTTCGTTTGTATCGTGCGATCTGAGCTATGCGAACTTTTCGGAGGGACGCATCGGTCCCATGACGGCGCGCGATACGCGTTTGACCGAGGCTGCACTCCAGGGGGCAAAGCTGGGTCAGATACGCCTGGATGGCTGCGACCTGACGCGAATCGATGTGTTCAAGACGCCGCTTTCCGGCGTGGATGTATCGTGTTGTACGTTCGCGGCTCCTGTCGTCTCGGGCGACTACCATGAGCTGCGTGGCCTGACGGTTAATGCCGAGCAGGCGTTGACACTCTCGGGCCTGCTCGGCATCCAGCTCGCCGACGAATAGGCGCCCCGGTCCTTTGCTCGACCGCTATCTAAAATCAAACCGTCGCAACATTCGATGATTTTTCGCGTTTGCGCGATTTTCATCGAATGTTGCGACGGTTTTTGGTGCAAGGTAGCCTGTCCCTTTTTGGCAGGTTGCTGGCTATTTAGTACTGCCACATATGGTTGACGGGGCCGGAGCCTTTGCCCATGTCCAGGCCGGCGGCGAGAGCGCCGGTTAGGTAGGCCTTGCCGGCATTGATGGCGTCGGCAAGTTCCATGCCCTGGGCCAGCGCGCAAGCGATGGCGGATGAGAGCGTGCAGCCGGTGCCGTGCGTGTTGTCGGTCTCAATGCGCTTGTGGCGAAACCACGTGGTGAGCGGATCGCCCAGGTGGTTGCCCTCGTCATCGAGGGGCGCAGGCTCGGCCAGTACGTCGTTGGCCTCGTTGACAAAATGACCGCCCTTAACCAAGGCTGCGCAGCCAAAGCGGCGGGTGAGGAGCATAGCGGCATTTTGTTGTGTGCGCTCGGAATCGACCTCGTAGTCGAGCAGCGCCATAGCCTCGGGAATGTTGGGGGTGATGACCGTTGCCAACGGGAACAGGCGGCGGGTGAGTGCCTCGGCGGCATCCTCGGCAATCAAGCGCGCGCCCGAGGTGGCAACCATGACGGGGTCGACGACCACGTTCGTTGCGTTCCAGGTGCTCAGGCGGTCGGCGATGACTTCGATAATCTCGACAGAAGAAACCATGCCGATCTTGACGGCGCTTGGGCGGATATCGTCAAAGACAGCGTCAATTTGCGCGGCTACGATATCTGGCGAGATATCCTGCACGGCGGTGACGCCCAGTGTGTTTTGCGCTGTGATGGCGGTTATGGCCGTCTCGGCATACAGGCGGTGCGCCGTGATGGTCTTAATGTCGGCCTGAATGCCGGCACCGCCGCTGGAATCGGATCCCGCGATGGACAGAACGGCGGGTACCTTACTGCGATCCATGCTCACTCCCTTGTCCGGTCGGATTCAAATGGGTCTTCTGCCTGCATTATAAAGTTGCCCGGGCCGGCTGTATGCCGAACCCGGGCGGGCGATGCAATCTTTACGCAAATGTAAGCAAATGTTCACACGTCAACAATTGACGAACACCATGTTACCGATTGTGGCTCCGGTGACGCGTTAATCCTCCATGCCGAGGTCGATCGTCGTGCCCTCGAACACCTTGTTGACGGTGCGGACGGCGCACATCTTGCCGCACATGGTGCAGGTGCCCTCGGTGGCGGCGGGGGACTCCTCGTAGCGCTTCTTGCCGGTGACCGGGTCGAGAGCGCACTTCCACATGGCGTCCCAGTCGAGCTTACGGCGCGCTTGGCCCATCTTGTCGTCCAGATCGCGAGCGTGCGGTACCTTCTTGGCGATGTCGGCGGCATGCGCGGCAATCTTGGTGGCCATGAGGCCATCGAGCACGTCCTGGGCGTTAGGCAGGCACAGGTGCTCAGCGGGCGTCACGTAGCACAGGAAATCGGCGCCGGAGCTCGCGGAGATGGCGCCGCCGATGGCGGCGGTGATGTGGTCGTAGCCCACACCGATATCGGTCACCAGCGGCCCTAGCACATAGAACGGGGCGTTGTGGCACAGGCGCTTCTGCAGCTTCATATTGGCGGCGATCTCGTCGAGCGCCATGTGGCCGGGACCCTCGACCATGACCTGGACACCGGCGGCCCATGCGCGCTTGCACAGCTTGCCCAGCTCGATCATCTCGGCGGTCTCGGTGGCATCGTTGGAGTCGTAGAGGCAGCCCGGGCGGCAGGAGTCGCCAAGCGAGATCGTCACGTCGTATTCGTGGCAGATCTCGAGCACCTCGTCAAAGTACTCGTAGAAGGGGTTCTCGTTACCGGTGACTTCCATCCAGCCAAACAGCAGTGAGCCGCCGCGGCTGACGATGTTCATGAGGCGGCCGGTCTCCTTAAAGGTCTTGATGACCGACTTGTTGATGCCGCAGTGGATGGTCATAAAGTCCACGCCATCCTCGGCATGCGCGCGCACGACCTCGAGTAGGTCGTCCTTGGTCAGCTTGACCAGCGGCTTTTCCATGTAGCCGATGGCGTCGTACATGGGGACGGTGCCCACCATGAGCGGCGTTTCGTCGATGAGCTGCTGGCGGAACTGGCGCGTCTTGCCCGAGTTGGAGAGGTCCATGATGGCGTCGGCACCAAAGTCCTCGGCGATCTTGACTTTCTTCCATTCCTCGGCGGCATCGGCCTTATCGCCCGAGATGCCCAGGTTCACATTGACCTTGGTGGACAGACCCTCACCGACGCCAAAGGCGCGCATGCCCTTTTTGATATGCACGATGTTGGCGGGAATGGCGATGCGGCCGTCGGCTACGCGCTCGCGGATGTACTCGGGGTCGCGATGCTCGCGCTCGGCGACTTCTTTCATCTGCGGTGTGATCTGCCCGGCGCGGGCGAAGTCGATTTGCGTGACGAGCTTGGACTCGGTCTGTGTGCTCATTGGCACGGCTCCCTTCGTTGGCATTACCCATATCAGGTTTGCGGGTCAGGGCGGGCGCGCCCAATCTCAGCCTGCCGTCTTGTCCCGCAAGCTCCCCGTTTATGTCATGGGCTCAAGTATAGCCTGAATGGGTACGATTGAGCCAACGAGTGTGCCTGTGGGGAGGCGAACATGGGAGACAAGCATCTCTATCGAGAGACGCAATGGGATGTATCGGCCGAGGAAAGCCGTGCGCACCATGGACTGGTCGCGATTGGCTTTGCGGTGCTTGCCGTGCTGGTGATTGCCTTTTGCATTTGGACGTTTGGCGGTCGCGGAGGCGCTGCCTGGGAGTTTGAGGCTGACGATAGCCTGCCGATTATGACGATGAAGGTCGCTGGTGGCAACACGGTGGCAGCTCCTGGCGACTATTGGTATCCGCGCGATGGATTTGTCCAGCTGCAGCTGAGCGGTGGGTCCATTCCGGGCGAAGAGATTGAGCGCGTGGTCTTTGATGCGTCACTTAAGACGCTGACGGTCGAGCTCAAGGACCAAGGAGATGTGCCCACGACGATGGATATCGCACTGACGGAATGGCGCTTGGAGCCCCCGACGGGCGTCAAGGTGTCCGAGGTGGAGCACGTTAAGGTCGTCTACCAAGATGGCTCGATAAACGAGATTGCCAAAGCCGACGGCCTAGCAGAATAGGTGCCGCGCCTTGGCAGCACCTTCAAAAGTAGCGGTGGGCCTACAAGGTCTGCTCGTTCAGGAAGACCAAAGTGTTCTTATTTGAAAGCTCGGGAAAGTGACGATAACCAACGTCAAACGCGGTGAGCCCGCTTACATCCTCGAGCTTGTTTTCTGCCATCCAGCGCACCATGGAACCACGTGCCTTTTTGCTGGCGGTCGAGCGCTGGATGGGCTTGCCGTTGCGGATGCCTTCGCCAAAGAGGCACGTGACGACCGTGGCGTCGCCCGCGAGATGGGGCAGAACGGCTTTGGCGTACTCTACGCTGGCGAGGTTGACGATCGTGGTGTTTGAGCCTGCCGGGGCGATAGCCCGCGCGAGCTTGTCGCTCCAAAACGCGTAGAGGTCTGGGGCGTCGTCAACGGCGAGCTTCGCGCCCATTTCCAGCCGATATGGTTCGACGGCATGAAAGGGGCGAACGCACCCGTAGAGGCCAGAGAGGATCCACAGGTGGCTTTGCAGCCATGCGAGCTGCGCGGAATCCATCACCTCGGGCGCCATGCTCTGGTAT
>CAVCBD010000008.1:0-38672 GCA_963599935.1 Acutalibacteraceae bacterium
AAATCGGAAAAGTGAGGCCCAGATGGTCGATCAGGAAAAAGTCGAGGCCGCCATTAAGCTGTTGCTTGAGGGCATAGGCGAGGACCCAACTCGTGAGGGCCTGCTGGAGACCCCGGCGCGCGTTGCCCGTATGTATGGTGAGATCGCCGGCGGCATGGATCAGAGTGCCGAGGAGCACCTGTCCAAAACCTTTGCCGTCGCTTCGAACGATTTGGTTATCGAGCGCGACATTACGTTCTACTCGCTGTGCGAACATCATCTACTGCCGTTTTATGGCAAGGCCGCCATTGGTTATATCCCTAACGGTCGGGTGGCTGGGCTTTCCAAGCTCGCCCGCACGGTTGAGGTTTATGCCCGCCGTCTTCAGCTGCAGGAGCAACTGTGCGCACAGGTTGCCGATGCCCTCATGGATTATCTCGCTCCCCAGGGAGCGATTGTGTTGATGGAGGCCGAGCATATGTGCATGACGATGCGTGGCGTGCAAAAGCCCGGCACCAAGACCGTGACGCTTGCTCGCCGCGGCGTCTTTGAGACCGATCCCGCGCTCGAGGAGCGTTTCTTTAGGATGCTGGGCCGCTAACCATGAGAGTCGTCAACGACTTTACATCGAAGACCGATGAGGGGACGTCGCGTCGCGGCTTTATGGCTTCGGGCCTGGCCCCCTTTGGTGCCATGCCTCGCATTGATTACATTTGTGCCAACGGGCTGTTCCGGCGGCACCTGGGCAACATCGTACAGTTGGAATCGGGGCGCATCTTCTGCCGCCACGGTATTGACCATCTGCTCGATGTCGCTCGCATTATGTGGATCAAGAATCTCGAGGAGCAGCTCGAATTTGACCGCGAGGTCATCTACGCCACGGCACTTCTTCACGATATCGGCAAAGATGAACAGTATGAATCGGGTATATCCCATGATGTTGCAAGCGAACGCGTCGCTGATGCGATTCTCGGCGGCATGCCCGATGACGTGGCGTTTGAGCCGGCCGATGCCGCAGCCATTAAGACGGCCATTCTGGGCCATCGAAAGCTGCGCGTGAACAGCCAACCGCTTGAGCGTCTGCTCTATGCAGCCGACAAAGCGTCGCGTGCCTGCTTTGCATGCCCCGCGCGCAACGCTTGCAACTGGAGCGATGATAAAAAGAACCTGTCGATTCGCGTGTAGTTAGTTTGCGCGGTCGGGGTTCTAAACGAAGGAGACGATCGCGTTGAGTAACAAAAAACTGCCCGAGAATGCAACCAAGACTGAAGGTGCTGAGCTCGCCCGCCGTGGAAGGGGCGAAATATCCACCGCAACGGCGGTGCCTCACGTGAGCTATGACGATCTGCGCCATGCCGATCGTATTGTCATTGACGGCCTTGAGGTTTTTGCCAACCATGGCGTGTATCCCGAGGAGAACGCGCTGGGCCAGAAGTTCATCGTTTCTCTGGTGCTCTATGCCGACCTGCGCGCGGCGGGGGAGCACGATAACCTGGATGCCTCGATTGACTACGGCTCGGTGTGCCACGATGTCGATGGCTATCTGCGCGAGCATACGTTTAAGCTCATCGAGGCGGCAGCCGAGGGGACAGCCCAGATGCTGCTGCGTCGTTATCCCTCGCTGCTTGGTGTGCGCATAAAGCTCGATAAGCCGTGGGCTCCTGTTGGCCTGCCCCTGGCAAGCTGCGGCGTCGAGATCGAGCGCGTGCGCTAGTCGACGCTAGAGCTTGTTGAGGGGTGGCTGCTTGAGCCGCTGCGACAGAGCTCTATTGTTAGGGCAGTACGTGTCGAGCAGGGCGTGAAACCGCTGATTGTGGCTTGGCTCGAGCAAGTGGACGAGCTCGTGGGCGACAACCATGTCGAGGCATTCGACAGGGTAGGCGGCGAGCTCGCGCGCGATGCGAATGGCGCCGGTTTTGGGTGTGCAGGAGCCCCAACGCGTTTTCATGCTGCGCACGGAGACGCGGGCCACGGTGACGCCCATTGCGATTTCGTACGCGTGCACGATGTCGCGTAGCGCTGCGGTGACCTCGGTCGTATAAAGCTGGCTGATGTGGGCTTGGAGCTCGTCGGACGTTAGGCCGTCGAGGATTGCGCGCCGCTTGGCCTGTGGGTCTTCGTCCGTTTCGTCGGTACCCATAAAACTTGCGAAGGTGGCCTGTTTGGGTCGCGGTGCGGGTGATGCAAAGTTGTGATCGAGTGCATCCTGTACCGTGATGGGCTTGCCCCAAAGTGCAATGATGGACGAGGGGCTGAGCGGCTCTCGTGCCGTCGCCTGACGCTGCTCGCGCTGGGCAAGTCGGCTGATAATCCAGGCGCTGTTGCGCTTCACAAACGCTTCGATACGCTCGCGGCTGGCGCCGATCGGTGCGCTGGCGTGGACCTCGCCGCTCGATGTGACGCGTAGGTTGAAGTTCTTGACGCGCTTTTTGGTAACGACGACGGGGATGGGCGTCCCATCCGGTCGGGGTACGGAAATCGTAAATTGCTGCGTCAAAAGCGGTCCTTCAGATTGGGGACGGGCCGGCATGTCGACCGTTCGGCATGCCGGCCCGCTCAAGGGATGTGAAATTAATAACGCTCGAAGAAGGCAAGCGCGTTGTCGCTGCAGAGCTTTTGCATCACGGTCTTGCCAAAATGCTTGGAAAGCATGTTCTGGAACTCGGGCATCTTGCTGGCATCGGAGAGGAAAGCGGGCACAGTGGCACCGTCCCAGTCGCCGCCGAGCGCGATGACGTCCTCGCCGCCCAGGTCGAGCCAGTGCTCGATATGCGCCGCCAGCTGGTCGAAGGTGACGTCTGCGGCGGTCTTGTCGGTTGCGTCGTTGGAAAGGAACTCGCTGCAGTAGTTGAGGCCGACGATGCCACCCATGTCGCGAATGGCGCGGAACTGGTCGTCGGTAAGGTTGCGTTTGGCGCCGCAAACCGCACGGGAGTTGGAGTGGCTGGCGACGAAGGGACGCGTGGCGCGGGCGGCGACCTCGTCAAAGCACTCATCGTTGAGGTGGGAGACGTCGAGCACCATGCCGGCGTGCTCCATCTGCGTAAGCGCCTCGATGCCGGCGGCGGTGAGGCCGGCGTGGGTGTCGTGGCCGCTCGCGAGCGGTCCCTGCGCGTTCCAGCTGAGTGACGACATAAGCACGCCCAGGCTCTTGAGCACCTCGATCAGCGCGGGGTCCTCGGCAAAGAACGTGGCGTTTTCGATGGTGTGGATGCAGGCGACCTTGCCGTCTTTGAGCGCGGGGCGAATGTCTGCGGCGTTGCGTACGTTGACCATGCGGTCGTGGTTGAGCATTGCTTGGCCGCTCATGTGTGCCATGATCTGCGCCTGGAAGCGCGCGGCGTGGGCGGTGGGAATCTCGTCGGGGACAAATGTGGCGAAGCACTGTGCCCACGGCGTGTTGCCGATCTTTGCGAGCGAGATGGCGCAGGCGTTGCCCTCGATGAGGTCGAAATCTTGCGGATGCGTTTCGTCGCCGGGGAAATAACCGTCGGTGCCGGCGGTAAAGCGCAGGTCGAGATCGAGCGTGGCCCAGCCGATGCGGTCGGCGGTGTCGCAGTGTAGGTCAAATACGGGATATGCCATGGTTCCTCCGGTTGCAGCGTTTCTTTGCAAACTGTCTTTGAATTGTATGACTAGGGTATAGTTAGCGCCATATGTTCATGGCGGCCCGCGTTGTGCGCCGCCCTTATCACGGAGGTTTCCATGTCCAACCAGGGCAAGAAGGTCAAGACTCATTATCGCGGCGCGCTCGACGACGGCACGCAGTTCGATAGCTCCTACGATCGCGGCGAGCCGCTGGAGTTCACCTGCGGCGCCGGTCAGTTGATCAAGGGCTTCGATGCCGCTGTTGTCGACATGCAGGTGGGCGAGAAGAAGACCGTGCACATTCCTGCTGCCGATGCCTACGGCGAGCACAACCCCGAGATGGTCCTGACCTTCCCGGCCGAACAGGTTCCCAACATCGAGCAGGTCGAGAAGGGCATGAAGCTCTTCCTGTCCACGCCGAGCGGTATGCCCGTCCCCGCCGTGGTCATCGACGTAACGCCCGAGGCCGTGACGCTCGACGCCAACCACGAGCTGGCCGGCAAGGACCTCAACTTTGATATCGAGCTCGTCGAGGTCGAGGGCTAGAGTATGCCTGAACGCTTGGTTTCGACGACATGCTTGGGAAATCTCAACGATCCGTCCTATGAACTCCTGCTTCGCCGGGAGCTGGGCGGTGTCTTTGAAGTTGACGAGCTCCTGCTCGATTGGGACCAGGCTGATGCGCGCACGTTTGTGGGCGTGACGGAGCTGGGACGCACGATCGATGTTCGGCTGGATACTGCCGACGGCGGTCGTCTTGCCGATGGCGACGTGCTCACCATTGACCGTTCGGGCATGGTGCCCGTGGTGGTTGTCGTGCGCCTGCGCAGCGCCGAGGTCTATTTGGTCGAAGTCGACCGCATAGATCCGATTGCGCTCGCGCATGCGTGCTGGGAGATCGGCAACATGCATGCGCCGCTCTTCCGGGGCGACTCGGACGAGCATACCGTGCGCATGTATACGCCGGTGCAGCCGGTTTTGGGCCGTATGCTTCGCGGCGTCGAGGGAGCTCGAATCTCGATCGTTTCGCGCGAGCTCGATGCGGGCCGACGCTTTGCGTCGAGCGCGGCCGATGTTGTCGTGAGCATGGCTCCGGACTTTACCATCGTTAAAAAGACGCGCGACTAAGCGCGCGTATGCGCAAGACGGGCTTTGAGGGGTGACCGATCAAGGTCCGTCTTGCTGTTGATAGGAGGCTTTGGGGGAAGCATATGGGTCTTGAGGGAATCAAGCTGATTGCATGCGATTTGGACGGCACGTTGCTGCATCCGGGGGAGCGCGAGCCGCGTTCCGAGGCCTTTGAGCTTATCGATGAGCTGCATCGTCGCGGTATCGTGTTTATGCCGGCGAGCGGCCGTCAATATGCGAGCTTGCGCTACCTGTTTGCCCCGGTGGCCGATGAGCTCGCCTACGTATGCGAAAACGGAGCCCTGGTGATGAGCGAGGGGCGTGCCGTTGTCAAGCGTTCCATGGAGCGTTGCCTTGCTATGGATATCGCGAATGCCGTGGTTGCGTACCCCCATGCCGACGTGACCCTTTCGTGCGAGGGACACCTCTACACCATGAGCAGCAACGATGCGTTTGTTGACCACCTGCGTTATGAGGTCCATTGTGATGTGGCGGTAGTCGACCGTCCCGAAGACATTGACGAGGATGTCATTAAGATTGCCTTCCAGACGCCCGAGGCGGAACAGCCGGCGGCGCTGGAGTATTTTGTGCGTCGCTTTAGCGACCGGGTCGATGTGATGACGTCGGGAACCGAATGGACCGACTTTATCGGCTTTGATTCGGGCAAGGGGTCCGCGCTTGCCGATTATGGTTGTGCGCTGGGGATCTCACCTAACGAAATGATGGCGTTTGGCGATAACGAAAACGATCGCGACATGCTCAACGTGGTGGGCCATCCCTATCTGATGGAGAGCTGCAATCCCTCTATGCGTGGCATCAACGACCGTGTCCGCTACGTGCGCACGGTCGAAGAGGAGCTGCGTCGTCTACTTGCTGAGTAGGCATGTCCCAAACATCTACCGGCAGTCGGGGCAGAGACCCTCGAAGATGGTGTAGTGCGACGTGACGTGCCAGCCGATTTGCTCGGACGCCTTGGCGTCGAGCTGGGCATCGAAGGGGAGCGGTACGTCGATGACGCGGCTGCACGAGGTGCAGATGATATGCGCATGCGGCTCGATCGTGCGATCGAAGCGGCTGCCGCCCGGCGTCTTGATGGAGAGGATCTCGCCGGCGTCGGCCAAGAGATTGAGATTGCGGTAGACCGTACCGCGGCTGATTTTGTCATCCTGCGCGCGCACGACGTTGTAGATTTCGTCGGCGGTGGGATGGTTATAACTTTGGCGCACGGCGTCAAGAACCAGCTTTCGCTGCCTGGTATTCCTTCTTTGCACCGCCATGCGCCTCGCCTCTTTTCTATCAACGGTCGTAGGTAAATGATACCGTATTTAGCACACAATACTAATAACGAGGAATGAAACTGTCTTCATTGGCAAGCGGGGCTTGGGCCTGGGCTTCTACGAGGCGAAAACGCGTTCCCATGCGCTCGTAGGAGGCATGAAGCGCCTCGAGATGAGATAGGATGTTTGCCGGAGCTCCCTGTATCTCCATCTCGACCGAGCCGTCTTCCATGTTGCGCACCCAGCCGGTGAGTGCGCGTGCCTGCGCGAGGTTGGTGTTGGTAAAGCGAAAACCAACGCCCTGGACTTGCCCCGCCCAGCGCAGGAAATAGCGCAGGGGAGTGTCTTGAGTGGCCTCGTCGCTTGCGAGCACAGTAAGCCTGCGGCGCAACTCGAGCTCGATGTTTGATGGTTTTTGAGGCTCGCGATTGACACCGGAAAAGAGCTTATCGAAGAAACCCATCGCTAGGCCTGCTTGCCTGCGTCGGCCGGGAATGTAATGCCTGCCTGCTGACGCACGGCATCCATGATGCGCAGCGAGACGAGCGTGACATCGCGGTAGTGGCCAAGCTCGTGGCGCCCTGCCGGGGTTTCCCAAATCTCTTCTTTAACGCTATCGATGCCGCCGATGGCGGCGATAAAGTCCGCGAGCTCGTACTCCATGGTGTTGCTCGATTTGGGCAGGTCGAGCACGCGGCCGTTGTCACCCTGCTCGCGCGGAGCCTCGGTGGCCGAGCCGCGAACGACATCGCCGCGATAGTCGATGCGGACGTTACGAGGCGTGGACAGATGGTCGATCTGGATCGTGCCGCGCTCGCCTTCGATTTGCGAGGGCAGTAGGTCGTTCGTGATCTTGGAGTGCGCGAGCTCGACGGAGATGCGGCCGCCGCCGTAGCTGGCGAGGATGGAGCCGCAGCCGTCGATGGGGCCGTGCGTGAGCTGTTGTGTGGCGGGATCGAGGAGCGTGGTCATGCTGGTGAGGCCAGAGGGCATGCCGAAAATTTCGACCATGGGCTCGACGGTGTAGACACCAATGTCCATGAGGGAGCCTGAGGCCATGTTGCAGTCGAAGATATTGGTAGCACGTCCCGCGAGGATTTCGTTGTAGCGCGAAGAATATTTGCCAAAGCGCAGCGAGGCGCGGCGGATGGGGGCGATCTCGCCCAGCGCGTCCTCGATGGCGTGGAAGGCGGGGTCGTGGAGCGGACGCATGGCCTCGAGGGCCACGACGCCCGCTGCCTCGGCGGTGCGGAAGACCTCCAGCGCCTGCACCTCGGTGGCGCAGAAGGGCTTCTCGACGATGACGTGCTTGCCGCCGGCGATACAGGCGAGGGCTTGCTCGTAGTGAAGTGCGTTAGGGCTGCCGATATAGACGGCGTCGACGTCGGCAGCTGCCGCGAGCTCGTCGAGCGAGGTAAAGTTTCGCTCGCCACCGCGCTCAGCGGTAAAGGCAGCGCCGCGATCGGCATCACGCGAGAGCGTGCCCACAAACGTGGCTTGGTCGTTGGCATTGACGACCTGGATAAAGTCGTCGGTGATCATGGATGTGCCGATGGTCGCGATGCGCAGCATACGTCCCCCTTGCGTTGTTTGGTCTACACGAATGAGTGTAGCGCGTGGGGACATGGGAAACGCGCGAAAACGCCGCTAGAGGTCGCTCTCGTTAAAGCCGGTGTCGATATCGAGGTTGGCACCGTCTGCCGCCGTGGTGGCAAGTTCGTCGCAGCGCTCGTTGAGCTCGTGGCCGGCGTGGCCCTTAATCCAGATGAACTCAACCTTATGCTTGCTCTTTGCGGTGAGCAGGCGCTCCCACAGGTCGCGGTTCTTGACGGGCTGCTTGTTGGCGGTTTTCCAACCGCGCTTTTTCCAGCCGTCGATCCAGTGCTTGTTAAAGGCGTTGACGACGTACTGCGAGTCGGAATGGACCTCGACCTCGCAGGGGCGGTTGAGTGCCTCGAGCGCCACGATGACCGCCATGAGCTCCATGCGGTTGTTGGTGGTCTTGGCGTAGCCACGCGAAAGCTCGGAGGTGAAGGTCTTGCCGGCGGGGTTGGTGTATTTGAGCACGGCGCCGTAGCCGCCGCGTCCCGGGTTTGATCGGGCCGAGCCGTCGGTGTAGATGATGACCTTCACATGGTTCCTTTCGCTGGGTGCTTCTTTCGTGGGTGTCCATTGTAGCGCCACGCCCGTTGAGGGCTAGTGTTCCATCGCTTCTGCCTCGTTGCCCGAGGGCTGGCTTTCGCGGATGATGCGGTCGAGCTCGTCGAGGTATTGCTGCAGCAGAGGAGAGGGCTTGCGCTCGTCGTGCATGATGTAGCCTACCTGCATCGTCGGGGCGTCTGCCAGTGGGATCGATGCCATGCCCCATTGCATTTCGTTAGAGAGGACACCGGTCGACAGCGTGTAGCCGTTTGAGGTGATGAGCAGGTTGGTAAGCGTGCCGCGGTCGGACACGCGGATATTGCGGTCGCAGGGGATATAGCTAAACGGCTCCTCGGCGTAATAGAAGGAGTTTGAGGTACCTTGCTCAAAGCTGTAGCGGGTGTAGGGCGAAAGGTCGGCAAGGGACAGCTGCGGGCGTCGGGCGAGCGGGTGGCGCTCGCTTACGAACACGTGGACCTTTGCGTCAAAGAGGGGGTGGAAGCTCGCGCGTGCGTCGGTAAAGGCCTTCTGCAAGACACGGGTATTAAAGTCGTCCAGATAGAGGATGCCGATGTCGCTGCGAAACGCGCGCACGTCGTCGATGATCTGCGATGTGGTGGTCTCGCGCATGATGAACTCGAACTTGCTGTCGCGGCAGCGCTCGACTACGTTGACAAAGGCCTCGACCGAAAAGGCGTAGTGCTGGGCGGAAATGGCGAGGCGGGCTTGCGGGGTGCCGCCGTCCTCGTAGCGTGCCTCGAGCATGTCGGCCTGCTCTACGACCTGGCGCGCATAGCCCAAAAGCTCGGTGCCGTCGTTGGTGAGCGTGACGCCGCGGCTGGAGCGCGTAAAGATCTCCAGATGGAGCTCCTGTTCCAGGCTTTTGACGGCGTTTGAGATGTTGGACTGAGCAGTATAGAGGCGTTGAGCTGCGGCGTTGATTGAGCCGGACTCTGCCACGGTGATCAGAAAACGAAGCTGCTGAAGGGTCATCGACGCCATCCTTTCGATAGTTATCTATAAAACAGATAACAAGTTAGCGCTTTTAAGTGATTGACCGAGGGAGACAATGCCCGTACTATTCAAAACACACAAAGGCGGTAGGTTATTAAGCCGACCACGGAATCGGGACGCGAAAGGAGGCCCGCATATGAATTGCTTACCAAGACGAATGCCGGGCTCCTGTTTGCGCCCGTCGGCGTGATCAGGAGACAGCGACTTACTTCTCTCTTTTTACTTACTTTCGTTCGATCAAGGAGATCATCATGAGCCAGTTCATCAACAACCCCGAGCACACCTTTGGTTTCGATACCCTGCAGCTGCACGTTGGCCAGGAGAGCGCCGATCCCGCATCTGACTCCCGTGCCGTGCCTATCTACCAGACCACGAGCTATGTGTTCCGCAACTCCCAGCACGCCGCTGACCGCTTTGGTCTTGCCGACGCCGGTAACATCTACGGCCGTCTGACCAACTCCACCCAGGGCGTCTTCGAGGACCGTATCGCCGCACTCGAGGGTGGCGTGGCAGGTCTTGCCGTCGCCTCCGGCGCTGCTGCCATCACCTATACCCTGCAGGCTCTTGCCCAGGCCGGTGACCACGTGGTGGCTCAGAAGACCATCTACGGTGGCTCCTACAACCTGCTGGAGCATACGCTCTCCCAGTTTGGCGTCGAGACCACGTTTGTCGATGCCCATAACCTGGAAGAGGTTGAGGGTGCCATCAGGGACAACACCACGGTCATCTATCTCGAGACACTCGGCAACCCCAACTCCGACATCCCCAACATCGACGCCATCTCCGAGATCGCCAAGAAGCACGGTCTGCCGGTTGTCGTCGACAACACCTTCGGCACCCCGTATCTGTTCCGTCCGCTGGAGCATGGTGCCAACATCGTCGTCCACTCCGCAACCAAGTTCATCGGCGGCCACGGCACCTCGCTGGGCGGTGTGATCGTCGACGGCGGTAACTTCGATTGGAAGGCGAGCGGAAAGTACGCCCAGATCGCTGAGCCCAACCCCTCCTACCACGGTGTTTCGTTTGCCGAGGCTGCCGGCCCCGCCGCCTTCGCAACCTATGTCCGCGCTATCCTGCTGCGTGACGAGGGCGCCTGCATTAGCCCGTTCAACGCCTGGGTCCTGCTCCAGGGCACCGAGACCCTGTCGCTGCGCGTTGACCGTCATGTCGAGAACACCAAGAAGGTCGTTGAGTTCCTGGCTGGTGACAGCCACGTCGCCAAGGTGAATCACCCGAGCCTGCCTGAGCACCCCGATCACGAGCTCTATCAGAAGTACTTCCCCCGTGGCGGTGCTTCGATCTTTACCTTTGAGATTAAGGGTGGCCAGGAGGCTGCATGGAAGTTCATCGATCATCTGCAGGTGTTCTCGCTGCTCGCCAACGTGGCTGACGTCAAGTCGCTCGTCGTGCACCCGGCTACCACCACGCACTCCCAGCTCTCTGCCGAGGAGCTCGCCGAGCAGAACATCACGCCCTCCACGATCCGTCTTTCCATCGGTACCGAGAACGCCGAGGATATCATTTGGGATCTGAAGCAGGCCTTTGCCGCGCTGGACGAGTAAGGCGACTTGTGCAAGGACCCCTTGCGACTCGATAGGTATAACTGCATAAAATGGCTGCTCAAGGCGCCTGTGCGAACAATGGTTGCACAGGCGTCGTTTTTGCATAGAGAGGGTGCAAAAACAGGGTTTTTGACACGCTTTATGCAATCGAGATGTGGAAAACTCCTGTTGAGAGGATGTGAGTTTTACGCAATTGACGTGCGCCTTTTGAGTAAAACCGCAGGTCGCGATTTGCTCGGGGTACTATGCAGCGCGATTAAATCACACGCAGCTCAAACGCAGCAAAAACGCACTACGGAGGTTTCCAGCTACATGAGGATCGATTCACGAAAACCGAAAGCCGCCGCCCTTTCCGCCGCTCTGACCGTGGCACTTTTGGCGGGCGCCGGCGCGACTGATGCCCACGCGGCAACACTATCCGATACGGTCGGATCTGCGCCGTCCGAGGCGACGCTGGTGCAGCCCGTCGACTACCGCGGCGACGGTTATGGCTCTATGCAGGAGTGGAACGCCTCGATGGGGGCAAAGCGCGATTCCCTGGAGATGCGCGCTCAGATCATTATGAATATGTATGGCGACTATGCTACCGATGACGAGCGCGCTGTGTTGCAGGGTTGCATCGACGGTGCGGGTAGCCTGTTGACGATGGGGGAAGTCGACGCCAAGTCGACCGAGCTCGACGAGCTTCGCTCCACGCTTGAGGATGCCAAGCGCGAGGCGCTCGAGGCTGCCGCAGCCGAAGCCGAGGCCGCTGAGGCCGTTCAGGCTTCGTATTACAACGCCGGCTACGGCTCGTCTTACGCGTCCGCTGCGTATTACGCGAACGGTTCGGGCCTGACGCGTTCGAGCGGCGTCAATAACTATAACGGCCGCCGCGAGACCTATTACAGCAGTAACGTGCTGTATCACCACCGCACGGGCGAGTGGACGCAGGATTCCGAGGGCTTTTGGCGCGACTCTGACGGCTATTATGTCGTGGCCGCAGGCGATAAGGCCCAGGGCTCCACGTTTACCGGGTCTAAGGGTGAATGCAAGGTCTATGATTCCGGCTGCGCTGCCGGAACCACCGACTACTACACCGGTTGGTAATCTTTCGACATCATAGTTGTTTGGCGGACGGGCGTCTTTACCGAGCTTTTGGGCAACGTAAAGGCGCCCGTTCTATGTGTGCGCTTGAGTTAACAGAGCCCTTACCGTGGCGGTACGCCGCGCAAATGGACGCGGGGCACACTAGTTCATGAGAAATAAGGTCTTTCTCGTGGAGGAAGTGGTCTTGTGAACGCTCGAGATATCGCCGTCGCCGCCGTCGCATTGATGCTTGGTTGCCTTGGTCCTACGGCCGCGCTCGTCGCGGGCATGCAGGGGTCATGCGGGGCTGCTCCTATCGTGGTCGGTGCGCTGATCGCGGCCGCGCTGCTGGGAAGCGCGGGCGTGGTCCTTTGTCGCGATGACGAGGACGAGGCTCCGGAGCCGCAGTTCTAACCGTCGGAACATCGACTGCTGGTTATAGATGAAGATGAAAGCCGCCGTAAGGGGAACGCTCCTTACGGCGGCTTTGCTGTTGAGCCTGTTGACGAGGCGAGTCGGGCGCTACCAGCTTTCCTCGATATCGCGAATACACTGATAGAGCCACTCGTTCTGCGGTGCCTGAATATCGTGCTCGGACGCCAGACGGCAGATGGTGCCCGCGAACTCCTCGACTTCGGTTTTGCGTCGCGCGACGCGGTCTTGTGCCATCGACGGCATGCCGGCGGGGTCGAGCCCCTCGATGAGGTGCACCATCTGCGTCAGGTCTGCTTCGGTCAGCTCAATGCCTTCGGCGTTGGCGACTGCAAGCGTCTCGCGCATGGCAGAAACAAAGCAGCGACGCTGCCCGGAGCCCTGCTCCGTGGCGCTTCCGTACGTGCCGCCGTAGGCCATGCAGGTCTGGTTGATGCCGTCGTTGAGCATGAGCTTGGCCCACATGCGGTGTGCGATGTCTGCCTCGACGGTATGGGCGATGCCGCAGCGCGTGTAGAGCTCGTCGATGGCGGCGACGGTCGCGGGATCGGTGCCGGCAGCTGCGCCAAAACGGATCTCGCCCGCATTGGTAAAGGTGAGTGCGCCGTTAAGGAATACGGCGTCCATGCCCTGACAGATTCCGAGGACGGTGTGCTCCCAGCCAAAGCGCTCGGCAATCTTTTGCTCGCTGGTGATGCCGTTGCACAGCGAGGCAATGAGCGTATTGGGTCCCACGACGCGCTCCATAGTCTTGAGTGCTTGGTTGAGTCCAGTCGTCTTGACCGTGAGAATGACCAGATCGGCGGGCGTTGCCTCGCTGGCGCGGACGGACTTGAGCGCGCAGGGCTTGCCATTGACGGTGAGCGCATCGCCCGCGTGACGCTCAAAACGGGCGTCATCCATAACGTATTCGACGGCGTCGTTGCCGAGTGCCTGGGCGATCATGCTGCCGTAGAGTAGCCCGACGCCGCCCTTGCCGATAAAGGTGACCTTGTTGATCTGCATGTGAATTATCTCCCCATATAAAAGGCGCCCGCGTAAGGGGCGCCTGATGGATTGTATGCCGCCAGCGCACCTTGTGCATGCAGGGTGGCGATTTTTAAATGAATGGATGCGTGGAGCTTACGCTGCGGGGCAGACCGCGAAAACGCGTGCGGGATATCCAACGCCATCGCGCACCTTGGGGAAGGTGCAGAAGATGACGGCGCCTGTGGCGGGAAGCTCGTCCAGATGGTCCATGACCTCGATCTGATAGCGGTCGACCGAGAGGATGTACTGCTCGCCGGGGTAGGGGCAGGCGTCCTCACGTGTGGTCACGGTCGCCTCCTTTCATCGGGCTTTTTGCTGATGTTAAAGCGGTGTCGTGACGGCTCGATTTCTGCTACGTTACGATACATTCTCGATTGCGATTCCACGATGTTTCGGCTGCGTGACCATTGTGTTTCGCCTTGCCGGGGCGCTGATGGCGAAGGGAGGGGTCGTGCAATACCGTGTTGACCCCAAAAGTGGTAACCGAATATCCGCTCTGGGTCTGGGGTGCATGAGGTTTCCCGGTGCGCCGGGGCGCCCCGATGCGAAGACGGCAGACGCCATCATTTCCCGTGCGGTGGAGCAAGGGATTAACTACTTGGACACGGCCTACCTCTATCCCGGCAACGAGGCTTGCGTAGGCGCTTCGCTTGAGCGTCTGGGCCTGCGCGATCGGGTTTTGCTCGCGACCAAGCTGCCTCACGCCTCGTGCAAGTGCGCGGAGGATTTCGACCGCTTCTTTGATGAGCAGCTGCGCCGCCTGCGGACTGACCATATCGACTACTACCTCATGCACAACATCACCTCGCCCGCGCAATGGGAACGCGTGGCGGCACTGGGCATTGAGGACTGGATTGCGCGCCAAAAGGCTGTGGGGCGTATTCGCCAGATCGGTTTTTCGTACCACGGCAGTGCGGCGGATTTCCTCACGATGCTCGATGCCTATGAGTGGGACTTTTGCCAGATTCAGTACAACTACGCCGGAGAGCGCTATCAGGCGGGAACGGCGGGGCTCATGGCAGCCGCCGAGCGCGGGCTTGCGGTATTTGTGATGGAGCCGCTTTTGGGCGGACGCCTGGCAGGCAAGTTGCCGCCGCGGGCGCGCGCCGTGCTTGACGGTGCGCATGACCAGCATTTGCATACACCTGCCGCCTGGGGGCTTTCGTGGGTGTGGAACCATCCGCAGGTGACTATGCTGCTTTCGGGTATGACCGATACCGCGCAGGTGGACGAGAATGTGGCGCTGGCTGACCGTGCGCTACCGGACTCGATGACGTCCGGCCAGCTCGATACCATCGCACGCGTACTGACGGAGTTTGAGAAATCGAACCGTGTGCCCTGCACGGGGTGCGGCTACTGCATGCCGTGCCCCAAGGGCATCAACATCCCCGGATGCTTTGCCGCCTACAACGCGAGCTACGCGCATAGCTGGTTTACGGGACTGTCGCAATACTTTACGGCGAGCGCGGTGCGGACGAGCGAGCCCAAGCTCGTGAGCAATTGCATCAAGTGCGGTAAATGCGCACGTCACTGCCCGCAGCACATCGATATCCCCGAGCGTCTCGACGACGTGCGCCGATGCTTCCAGCCTGGCCCCGTAACGGCCGTGCTTAAGGCCTTCAGCAAAACGCGCTCCTGATGCCCTTTTTTAACTTGCGGTGGAATAGTTCCTGTTTGCGGCAGAATAGGGCTTAAACAGGAACTATTTCACCGCAACTGAAGGGGGCTGTCGTGGGCCATCGGGATTCATGTGATGATTTGCGCGAGGTTCGTTGGGGCGTTTTGGGCGCAGGGCGCATTTCGCATCGATTTTCATTGTCGCTCAAGGAGGTGGACGGGGCACGGCTTGTGGCTGCCGCCGGTCGCACTGCTTCGCATGTGGAGGAGTTTTGCAGGGCGTTTTCGATCGATACCGCGCATGGCTATGCCTCGGCCGACGATAACGGATGCGCGGCCTATGACGCGTTGATCGCCGATACCGATGTCGACGCCATTTATTTGGCGCTTCCGCATGGCATGCATGCGCATTGGGTCTGTCGGGCACTGCGCGCGGGAAAGGCCGTGCTGTGCGAAAAGCCGGCCGTTTTGAATGAAGAGGAGGCCCGTGCGATTGCCTCCGTTTCCCGTGAGTGGGGCGTGCCGTTTATGGAGGCGATGAAAAATCGGTTTTGTCCGATGCGTACTCGCGTGAAGGGTTTGCTTGCGTCGGGCGAGCTCGGCCGTATCGTCTCGATCGAAAGCGTGCAAAAACTCGATTATGGTGAGCCCCCTTCGAGTTATCTGCTTGATCCGTTGCAGGGTGGCTGTCTATATGACATGGGCTGCTATGCGGTCGGGTGGTTTGAGGATTTGCTTGCTGGTGTGTGCGATGTTTCGTCTCGCGAAGTTCGCTGGCGTGACGTATCGGGCGGCCGCGTGGATTGGGCCGATGAGGTCCATATGAGCGTCGGCGGTATACCTATTCATATGGTGTGCGACGGCAAAGCAGCATATGAAAGCCGCTTAACGATTACCTGCGAGCGGGGCTCGTTGGAAATCGAGCGTCTCCATCGCCCCGAACTCGCCCATGTGAAGTACTCCGACGGACGAATGCTCGAAATAAATGCCCCGTTTGAGGTCGATGATTTCTACGGCGAAATCCAGCATGCGACTCAGCTCATCCGGGCGGGGAAACTCGAAAGCCCCATCATGCCCCTTGCCGCCACACAGCGCTGTGCGAGCATCATCGATACGATTCGTTTGACGCTCTAGGCTGCGGTGCTGGTGCCCAGGGGCTCGGCGGACCGTGTGATGCCCCTTTTATAACTTGCGGTGGAATACGGTCTGTTTGCGCCAAAATAGGGCACCAATAGACCGTATTTCACCGCAACTGATGAGGGAGAGCTGGAGATGCTGACGATTGGATGCCATCTGTCGACGACGAAGGGCTATCGGGCGATGGGGGAGACGGCGCTATCCATTGGTGCCAACACCTTTGCGTTCTTTACGCGCAACCCGCGCGGTGGCAAGGCGAAAGACCTTGACATGGATGATGTGGCGGCCCTGCGTGAGCTTATGGCGCAAAACAATTTTGGCCCACTCGTGGCGCATGCCCCCTATACCTACAACCCCTGTTCTGCCAAAGAACGGGCGCGCGAGTTTGCCTTGGAGGCAATGGCCGAGGACTTGCAGCGTCTGGAAGCGCTGCCCGGCAACTACTACAACTTCCACCCCGGCGCGCATGTGGGACAGGGGGCCGATGCTGGCATTCAGATGATCGTCGACACCTTGTGTCAAGTGATGTTTGAGGGACAGCAGACGACAGTGCTGCTCGAGACCATGGCGGGCAAGGGCACCGAGGTGGGCCGCAGTTTTGAAGAGCTGGCGCGCATTATCGAGGGTGTTACCGCCAGGCGTCCCGAGCTATCGGATAAGCTGGGCGTGTGTCTGGACACCTGCCATGTGAGCGATGCCGGCTACGACATCATCCATGATCTTGACGGCGTGCTTGACGAATTCGACCGTGTGGTGGGTATCGATCGCTTGCGCGCCGTGCATATCAATGATTCAAAGAACCCCTGTGGTGCCCATAAGGATCGTCATGAGTGTATCGGCAAGGGCTACCTTGGTAGCGAGGAATTTGGCGGCGGTATGCAGGTTATGCAGAATATTGTATCGAATGATCGTTTACGTGCATTGCCATTCATTTTGGAGACGCCGAACGAACTTGCAGGTTATGCGGCAGAAATAGCCTTGTTGAGGGGATTGCAGCAGTAATGACTGTCGCAAAGTGGAGTATTCCATTCACGTTATGGGTTTGTTTCAATCAGTTTTCTCATTGCAGATTCACAATTACGGGTGCATAATAGCCAACAGTTTTTGCAGACCTCTGAATCAAACGGGGTCACCGGAAGGAGACTGATTATGAAGCTCAAGAAGCTTGGCGCATTTGCCGCCACGGGCGCCATGGCGCTTGCCCTTGCACTGACGGGCTGCGGCTCGTCCAACGCTACCTCTGGTTCCGATGCCGGTTCCAGCAGCTCTGATGACGTGAAGGTCGAGAAGGTCGACGGCTCCAAGGAGTATGCACTCGTCAAGGACGGCACGCTTACCGTTGGCACTTCTGCCGAGTATGCGCCGTTTGAGTACAAGGATGACAACGGCGACTACCAGGGCTTTGACCTTGAACTCATCAAGGCTATCGGCGATAAGCTTGGCCTGGATGTCGAGTACGTCAACAACGACTTCGACACGCTGGTCCCGGGCGTTGCTTCGGGCGCCAAGTACGATGTCGCCATTGCTGCCATCACCGACACGCCCGAGCGTGAGAAGGAAGTCGCTTTCTCCGACTCTTACTACATGGACGATCAGGCTATCGTGACCAAGGTCGACAACACCGACATTACGGCCGATAACTACAGTGAGAAGCTCAACAACGCCGACGCCACGATCATTGTCCAGTCTGGTTCCACCGCTGAGGCCTTTGCTCAGGAGAACTTCCCCAAGGCCAAGATCGTCCCCTATAAGGACGCTACCGAGTGCTTCAGCGCCCTGCAGTCCGACAAGGGCGACGCCGTGGTCACCAACCGCTCCGTTGCCAGCCAGCTGACCGCCGAGCAGTTCAACACTTGCCAGACCATCAAGCAGATCAGCACCGGCGAGGAGTATGCCATCGCCATCAACCAGGGCAACACCAAGCTCAAGGACGACATCAACCAGGCTATCAAGGACCTGACCGATGACGGCACCGTTGACGCCCTCATGGCCAAGTACAATATCAAGTAAAATAGCTACTTGATTGCGCGCGGGCCCTTTCCGTCTTGGCGGAGAGGGCCTTTGCGTTTCTCGAATGGGCGTCGTCCCGCCCCGTTTTGTCGGCAACTTACACGTTAGGAGCCACCTTGTCTCGATTGAACCAAGGAGCTATGGGCCAGAGCTATCCACTGCCCTCGATGCTCCAAAAGCTGGCCTGTGCCCTGGCCGTGGCGCTCGCCCTGGTATGCGCGGGGGCCTGCGTGCCCTCGACTGCTCAGGCGCTTGAGACCGCAAAGATTACCGCCCGACCCAACACCGGTTCGGGCAGCGCTGTGGTCGGCGGCACCGAGACGCGCATTACCTGGGAGGTCCAGGCCGATGCCGACGAGGAGCTGAGCGGTCTTTCGCTGACGTTTGTCGACGGCACGACGTTTGGTACCGATGACACGCGATTGACGATGCTCTCGGGCGAGGACCTCATGGATCGTACGCCCATGAAGCCCACGTGCAAGGCTGACGGCCAGACGCTCAAGATCGACTTTGGCGAGACGGCGCCTGCCGGCGGCTTTTTCCGTGTCGAGGTCTACGGCGTGACGTTTCCCGTCGAGGGCGGCGATGAGGCCTTTAGCGGCACCTACACGCTCGCCGACGGTTCGACCAAGAAGATTTCCAAGATTCCTTCCGTCGAGATTAAGGGCGTGACGGCATTCGATAACTTCCTGGCCGATCTTAAGGAGCAGCCGTGGGTCGAGGCATGGAATTCCAACATGTTCCTTCGCCTGTTCCTGAACCCGGTCATTTTGGTTCAGAGCCTGCCGATCGTCTTCAAGGGCTTCCTTATGTCGCTCTCGATCGTGCTCGTGGCATTTCCGTTGGCCATTCCCTTTGGCTTTGCGCTGTCGCTCATGCGCATTTCCAAGTCGCGCATCCTTCGTTGTCTTGCCGGCATCTATGTGAATATCATCCGCGGTACGCCGGCGTTCCTGCAGATTTACATTGCATTCTTTGGCCTGCCGCTTGCCGGCGTCAAGGTGGACGACTACGTCTTGGGCGTTATCGTCATGGCCATGAACTCGTCCGCCTACCTGTGCGAGATCTTCCGCGCCGGTATTCAGTCGATCCCCAAGGGCCAGAACGAGGCTGCTCGCTCGCTGGGCATGAATGCCTTCCAGACACTGCTCTACGTTATGATCCCGCAGACGTTCCGCAATGTTCTGCCTACGCTGACCAGCGAGTTTATCCTGCTCTACAAGGATACGTCGCTGCTCGCCGCCGTGGGCGTGGTCGAGATCGTCATGAACGCCCGCACCATCGTGGCCACGACGGGCTCCATTACGCCGTATGTGGTTGCCGCCCTGTTCTACCTGGTCATCACCCTGCCTCTTGCCCGCTTGGTGAGCGGTCTTGAGGCGAGGCTTTTGGGCACGGCCGAGTCCAAGAAGAAGCGTCCCGCCAAGAGCGCCGGACAGGTTGTCGCGACGCCCGCCGATCACATCGCCGGTCTGTAAGGAGGTCCTATCATGAGCGAAACCAATAACTCGAACGAGGTCGTCGTCAGCATTAAGAACCTCCAGAAGGCCTTTGGCGATAACGTGGTCCTGCGCGATATCGATCTGGACGTGCACAAGGGCGAGGTCGTCGTTGTCTTGGGTCCCTCGGGCTCGGGCAAGTCGACGATGCTTCGCTGCATCAACCGTCTGGAGCATCCCACGAGCGGCTCGATTGTCGTCGAGGGCGTGGACGTGTGCGCCAAGGGCGTCGACCTTAACAAGGTGCGTACGCATCTGGGCATGGTGTTCCAGCAGTTCAATCTGTTCCCGCACCTGTCGGTCAAAAAGAATGTCATGCTTGCCCAGCAAAAGGTGCTTAAGCGCAGCAAGGAGGAGGCCGAGAGGATTGCCGTCGAGGAGCTGACCAAGGTCGGTCTTGCCGAGCGTATCGACTTTATGCCGAGCCAGCTCTCGGGCGGCCAGCAGCAGCGCGTGGCCATCGCCCGTGCCCTGTCGATGAACCCGCATGTCATGCTCTTTGACGAGGCCACGTCGGCGCTCGACCCCGAGCTCGTTCGCGACGTTCTGGGCGTCATGCGCGACTTGGCGCGCGACGGTATGACCATGATCGTCGTGACGCACGAGATGGGCTTTGCCCGCGACGTCGCCGACCGCGTCGTCTTTATGGACGGCGGCGTTATCGTGGAAGAGGGCACGCCGAGTGAGGTCTTCGACCATCCCAAGAGCGAGCGCACCAAGGCGTTTTTGGGCAACATCTCGTAGACGCGGATGCACTCTGTGATCGAGTTATTTAGAAAGACGGGACTGTGGCGATAACGCCGCGGTCCCGTCTTTCTGTTTAACGGCCTTTTTCCAGCGCTTTTTCGGTGAATTCTGTGTAAGCAAGGGGCAATAGTTTGGTACGTTGGGGTTTCATAAAATAATGTGCTGTTGAAAAGATGCCGGACCATGGGTGCGCTTGGCGCATAAAAGGGAACTGGGTGGGAATCCCAGACAAGGCGGTTACTGTGTGCGGAGACGTTGCCTTCGCGAGTCAGATTACTTGCCCACGGTCTTCTCGTGTCGAGGGTCTTTTGGAAACCGCTGGATTCCGGTGAACAAGAGATGACGTTATATTGTGCTCTTTGTGCCCCATCTGTTGTGTGGGGCCATTGCTGCGTACCGTCAGGTGCGGGCGCTCCGCTGCGTCTCGTTTCCCTTTACATGACTGGCCTCTTGTTTCTGTTAGGACCGTGTCTTCCGAGAAAAAGGGGAAAGGGATGCTCAATAACATCCGAACTGTTGCGAGGAAATTCCTCGTGGTGTTCATGGCGTTTATTTTCGCCAGCTCGAGCACCGGAATGACTGCATTTGCCGAGGAGGTGAGTGCAGGTGCTGCCGTGTTGGCCGATCAGGCTGCTGCGGCTGACAATGCGGCCGAGGATAAGTCCGGCGAGCAGGAATCTTCAGAGGACTCTGCGGCCGATGCGTCTGGCGAAGACGGCGACGCGCAGGGGCAAGAGGGCTCCGGTGACGTTGCCCAGGCTGTGGCATCAAGCAACGATGCGGCCACGCCGGCTGAGGCTGCCGAGTCTTCTACCAAGGTGGTACGCTCGGGCGAGACGATTGTCGTCAACAACGCGTCCGACATGCCCACGACCATTGAGGCCGGTGCCACCGTTAAGCTCGGCGCGAATATCTCGATGGCCGCCGACCAGCAGATCGAGACTGTTGCCGGTGTGCTTGACGGCCAGGGCCATACCATTGCTATCAACGGCAAGGCCGTCGCAAACAACGTGACGGGTACTATCCAGAACCTGGGTGTGACGGGTTCCGCTTCGAGCAGCGATAACGTGGGCTCCATTGCCATGACGCTTTCCGGCACCATTCAGATGTGCTGGTCCACGGCGAGTGTGGTTTCCACGGCGACGGACTGGGTCCACGGCGCCGCTGGCCTCGTGGGCGACGCCAGCGGAGCTAAGATCCTTAACAGCTATTTCGCCGGTTCTGTTTCCGACGAGTGTTGGGGCATGTCGAGCGGTTGTTTTATTATAGGCAATACCGGGTTTACAATTTTGCATGTCCTTTCGAATAGCGCTGCTGCCCGCTACGTTAATGCATATGGCACGTACACTATTTCCAATGATTCGAAGAATAACGCGGACCTAACGTCTGCCGATTCTCTTACTGTACTTAACACCGATGCGCCGGCGACTGGCTTTACTTGGACGTCCAACGGCGGCCTCCCGATTCTGACGAGTGGCTCCGCGTCCGTTGCCGTCAACAAGGATGCACTCGTCGCGGCCATCGAGGCAGCCGAGGCGCTCAAGGAGTCCGACTACACTTCCGATTCGTGGTCTGCCTTCGCCTCCGCTCTCTCGGATGCCAAGGCCGTTAACGATAACGCTGATGCCTCCCAGTCCGATGTGAATGCAGCGGTTAAGGCACTCAACGCTGCCAAAGATGCCCTCGAGAAGAAGAAGCCGACGATTCCCGTTGCCAAGCCCGAGAGCGTCAAGCACGTCAAGTCGCAGGACGATTTCATGTACATGAACGTCAAGGATGCGAACAACTACTATGTGCTCGATAACGATATTGTTATCGACGATGAGTGGTTCTTTGGTCCTTCGGGCGAACTCAACTGCATGTTCGATGGCCAGGGCCACACCATCACCTTTAACAACGGCGGTGGCGTCAAGTCGCTCTTCGCGAGCATCGGCGCGACCGGTGTTGTCCAAAACGTTTCCTTTGCCGGCGAGCTTAAGCAGGCCGTGGACGGCAAGCCGTTCGGTCCGCTCGGCAACCAGATCAAGGGTGCTGTCATTAACTGCTCCACGTCCGTTACGGGCAAGGGCGTTGTGGGCTTTGGCCGCACGCTCGAGGGTGGCGTGATCTCCAACTGCATGTCGACCGCCGCATCGACCGGTGGCGTACTGTTTGCAAGCTACAGCTCAGGTCAGCTCATCAACACGTATTGGCAAGAGGGCCTTACCAACAAGGCTCAGTTCCCCGCAAAGGCGCTCGTCAACTCCTACGCCGTCGATGCCGACGACATGAAGACCGCAACCTTCGTCGAGACCCTCAACGCCAACCGCGGTGAGAACGGTAGCTCCTGGGGCATGGGCTCCGATGGCCTGCCGTACTTTGGTGAGGACCAGGATTACGAGTCTCCCGAGAGCCCGGCCGCGAACAATAAGTACGAGGTGACCTTCACTTCGGCCAGGACGGGCAAGACCGTGACTGCTGCCGACGGTGTGCTCTATCCGTCTCCCGACGATGTCGTGGTGGGCGAGAACGGTGCCGCCTGCGTGTCGGGCACGCTTGCGCTTAAGGGCCTGCCCAAGGGTGCCAAGGTCACCTGGGGAACTCCAGATGCCAATAAGGGCGACATCGCCGTTAACGAGGAGACGGGCCTGCTTCACGTGTATAACGATGCCGTGGGTACGGTAACTGCCACGCTCCATAAGGACGACGGCACCACCGAGAACGTCGCGACCGTCGTGGTCAAGGCGATTTCCAAGCCGATCGATGACTTCCAGATTTGGTACAACGGCGAAAACGTGACGGGCGGCAGCATTGCCGTCTCGGGCTCCGAGGTAAAGAACCTCGAGATTCGCGTTCACTATACCGACGCTGCCGAGGGCGAGTACGTCCCCGTTTCCTATACGCGTTTCCGTTTTGCGGGCACGCCGTCGAACGTGCTCTACTCCAATCCTGGTTCGGCCTGCTTCTACTTTAAGCAGGCGGGCGAGGCCACGATTTGGGTGTCCTCGCGTACGAATGCCGACCTTACCGACAAGAGCGTAAAGGTCACGTCGACCTATGTGCCGGCGACGAGCATCTCGCTTGGCTACAACGAGGACGGCAAGACCGTCTACCTGCACGGCCGCAACCCGCTTGCCAAGGGCGCCTTTCTTACCGATAAGGCAGCGCCGGTCGTGGGCCCGGAAAACGCGAGCGACCGCGCGAACTATACGGTCACGTCGACCGATCCGTCTGTGGCCACCTACACCACGAGCGGCGAGATTGGCTTTACGCCCTACAAGGCGGGCAAGACGACCTTTGAGGCTACGGTTGCCAACCAGGACGGCAGCGTGCTTTCGTCGGGTGCGCATGAGGTTACGTTTGCCTATCGCAACCCGCTTAAGAGCGTCGAACTCAAGGATGCGCCGAAGAGCGTTAAGGCCGGAAAGACCATCGACCTTAACCTTGCCTATACGGGCGAGAACGATGCGGATGGCTGGAGCGTCTCTGAACCCGGTATGATCTGGACCGTCACGACTGAGGACGGCAAGGACGCCGGGGATGCCGTGACCATCGACCGTCGTGCGCTCGGCGACTGGAAGCACGTGTCTGGCTCCCCCGATGATGGCCTCTTTATCGCGAGCGGCGCGTATGCCCTTACGGCCAACAAGGCGGGCAACTACAAGGTGACGGGCACCCCGGTCGATCAGACCGCCGGCGCCAAGGCCATTTCTTTTGAGATCACGGTCGACGGTATCGCGGCTTCGCCGGATAACGAAGCTAAGGCCAACGACGGTGCCCTGTCTGCCGCCAAATATTTCGACACGAACCGCACGTCCGATGCTTACGTATATGGCCAGGAGTGGGAGATCTACGCCTTTGCGAAGTCGGGCCGCAAGATTGACGATGCCCTGATCGCAAACTACAAGAAGTCCCTTGCCGCCAATAAGGCCGAGTGGGCCAGCGCCGCGGCCAAGGTGACCGACAGCGAGCGCGTGGCGCTTACGCTCGCCGCGCTCGGCGAGGATGTCACCTCTTTTGACGGCGTGAACCTCGTCAACGTTATCTGCTCCAACAGAGGCCTTACGGCTTCGGCCAACAACCTGGTCTATGCGCTTATCGCCTTTGACGAGGCGGGCGTTTCGGATGAGGCGCTGCTTGCGTCGGGCTCCACGTGGACCCGCGCGAAACTCGTCTCCGAGCTGCTTACGTTCCAAAACACCGATGGCGGCTTTACGATTGAGGCTGGCGGTTCGAGCAATGTCGATATGACCGCTATGGCGCTGCAGGCGCTCGCGCTCAATGTCGAGGGCGGCGAGGATGCGGCCGTCATGGCTGCCGATACCCAGCCTTCCGTGTCGGCCTCCGTCGAGGCGGCACTCAGCTTCCTTAAGGGCCAGATGAACGGCCTGTGCGATTTTGGCTCGGTCGAGTCTAACGCCCAGGTGCTGCTCGCGCTGGTGGCTCTTGGCAAGGACCCCGCGAACACCAAGAATGGTTTTGCGAAGGGTTCGAACAGCCTGGTTACCGCTATCGCCGCCTACGAGGTGGGCGACGGCAAGGGCTATGCCCACATCATGGGTTCCGACGGCAAGCCCGGCAATGCAAACGCGCTTGCGACCGTTCAGGCCCTGCGCGCGCTTTCGGCCTACAAGGCCGCCGTTTCCGGTATGAGTTGGGCCAAGATTGGCAACGTGCAGGCCGGCACCGCCGCGCCGAGCGGCCCCGTTGCGCCGGTGACGCCCGAGGTTCCTACGCCCACGGTGCCGACGCCCGCTCCGACGCCGGCTGCTGCCCCTGTTGCGCAGCAGTCTGGTAACGGCACCTCCGGCAAACAGTCCGGGTCCGATGGCCAGAAGACGACGCAGGAGAGCTCGAAGGCGGAAGACTCGGCAAAGGATGCTTCTGGAAAGAACTCTGAAAAGAAGAAATCCGATGCAAAGGCTGGTGCCGGGAAATCGAGCGGATCCGCGGCCAAGGCGCCCTCGGCTTCTGTCGCTTCCGCTCGCGACGCTTCGGAGGACGACGCCGGCATGAACCCGGTTGCCGTTGCCGGTGTCGTCGTGGGCATCGTTTGCCTCGCGGTTATCGGTGCATGGTTCGTGCGCTCTCGTAGGGCTGCGTAGCGATACAGCATGACATAGTGCCCGCTAGTTGCGTGCGGGCGGGGCCGTGGCACCTGCGGTGCGGCCCATATGCGGGAGGGCCCCGGAACTGTGCGTTCCGGGGCCCTCCCGCGTTTTGCCTGTGAACGTTTTTGCAAAAGGTCCTTAGGCCAGCTCGGCGCCGAGTGCGCGGCAGGCAGCCTCGCCCTCGTCATCGGGTGCGTCGTAGCAGATGGTCGAATCGACCACGTTGACGCCCGCCTCGTCGGCATCGGCCTTCCAGTTGTCCATCCACTCGCCCTCGGCCCACGAATACGAGCCAAAGAGGGCAACCTTCTTGTCGCCCAGTGCTTCCTTGACCTCATCCCACATGGGCTGGAACTCGTCATACTCAAGCTCCTCGGAGCCCATGGCGGGGCAGCCAAAGGCGAAGGCATCGTAGCCGGCGACCTTGTCGGCAGAGAAGTCGGCGCAGGGGAGAACCTCGGCCTCGGCGCCGGCGGACGTGGCACCTTCGGCGACGAAGTTTGCCATGGCCTCGGTGTTGCCCGTGCCGCTCCAGTAGACGACGGCGATCTTGCTCATGTTGAGTCCTTTCGGTTGTGCGGCACGTGGCCGCGGCTTGTATGCTCTATCGGGCTGCCTGGGCAAGCTGCGCCAGGCTGTGGCCCTGTTGATAGACAAAGGTGAGGTTTTGGGTGCAGGCGCGGTAGGCATCAAACGTCGCAAGCGCCTGCTCGACATTCGTGTAGACCTTCCAGGCCCCAAAGACTTTGTAGTTCTCGCCATGCTGGACGATGAATTCGCGCACGTCGTCGTAGGGATATCCCAAAAAATAGCCAATCTCGTGCGGAAACTCACAGGTGCAGTCATTACTGCTGCTGGGCTGTTGAGCGAGCGCGCAATGAGCCTGGCCGCATGCGCATTCTGCGGCGTTGGTGCTCGCGAGCGTAATGCGCGATGCCAGGTGCACAAGGCATGCCCGGAGATTGTCGGTATCGTAACCTTCCCTGGCGAGTGCTGTTTTGGCACGCGGGTCTGCGAAATAGGATGCGAGGTTTTTGGGCCGGTATACGTAGATGAGCGCCCCGCAGGGCCTCCAGACCAAAACGCTCAGGTGTATGCCGAGCGGATCGAGTTCGTGATTGCACTGGGCTATGACGCCGAGCAGGCGAGCTCGACGCTCCGCTATCGCAGTGGTCGTGGCCGAGCTATCTTGGTTGGCGTAGACACCAGGATAGGTGAACAGTGACGCCGGCTTGATGCCCGCGAGCGTAGGGGAGCAGTTGCGCACGACTGCCGCCTGAAACGTTGGGATATCTATGGTTCGCGTCATGGCGCTCCTGTCGAGGTCTTGTATGTTAGCCAAGGAAAACTTATACACGAAAGTAAGCCACGGTCAACAAAAAAGTTTGAATAGGGAAACTAATTGACCGAACAGACATGATTTTGGGTTAAGATGGGGACACCCCATGGGGGTATCTAGATAAGACTACTTGGAAAGGGGAGCGCATGAGTGACTTGCTCAACCCTGCGAATCTCATCGTGCTGGCCGTCATTGCCATCGGCATGTTTTTTGGCCTGCGTCGTATTGCCGCCTCGACACGCGGGAAGAGCTGCTGCAGCGATGGTGCGAGCGGCAAGAAGGCCAAAAGGGTCGTTGTGGCGGATACCGATGCGTCGCACTATCCCTATAGCGATGAGCTGCTCATCGGCGGCATGAGCTGTGACGGCTGCGCTCAGAACGTGGCCAACGCCCTCAATGCGCTGGACGGCGTGTGGGCAACGGTGACGTATGCGGACCACACGGCACGCGTGCGCTCTAAGCAGCCGATCGATCGCGGTGCCCTCGAGACGGCTGTGAAGGACGCGGGCTACTACGTCATGAAATTGTAGATGTCGCCCTCTCCAATGGATACCGGCCTCCTACCCATTGGGACCATCGACGTCCTAAAATTTGCGCAAAAAACAACTCGCAGATGCGGCAAAAGTGAAGTTTGGTGACGGTTTGCGCGGAATTCGCTACCAATCGAGCATCTATTAACCCGTCCAAAAAATTACAGGTGTATATTTATATGCTGATTATTGCTGTGCTCAGATTGCAATTAACCGTGGACAGAAATGAAGAATGCTAAAGCTGGGCTTTAGGACAGGGGAGGTTATAGCCTTATGAGACGAGTGGGAACACTTGGCTTGGTGGCAGCGCTTGCCGCTATCTTGGTATCGCCGCTGCCGGCGCACGCCGAAGACGCTTCGGGTGCCGTTACCTACAATGCGGGAAATGGGTATTCCTTTGAGAAGCTCTCGCATCCTACGGTAGGAACGTCGCAGCCGGATGGTATCGTCGACTACCAGGGTAACGGTGCCGTTGCCGTTCCGGGCGCCGATGGTAATACGGCCAACAATGAAGGCGATCGCGGCCAGAGCTACACTTGGGCGGCTGCGAGCTATGGTGACTGGCTTTATGTGGGCACCTGCTATGCAGCGATGGGCAACACGCTTGCGCTCATGAACGGCACGCTGGGCGATTCTTTTGATGCCGAGACCATGCGCCTGACGCTGGAGGCCATGTTTAACGGCACCTTCTTCTATGGACAGCAGAAGGAGGACGGCACGGCCGACAAGGACAGCGGCGGTATCTTGGTCAAGATCAATACCAAGACCGGTGAGACCAAGCTGCTGCTCTCTGAATCGCTCAACGGCGTCGGTCCTTTGTTCCGCAATGCCGTGAGCTATAAGGGCAAGCTCTATTTCTGCGGCAGCGTCAGGACCAATGGCGGCAAAAGCGGTCTGCCTGCTGTATACGAGATCGATCCTAAGACGGATGAGTACAAAGTTGTCTATCAGGGCCTTTCGAGCATGCAGGATTACGGTGCCGCCTACAAGCAGGGCATTTCTACCGGTATCCGCGGCATGTGCGTTCATGATGGCCAGCTCGTCATCAGCAATGTGGGTAAAGACGCGGCCGGTAAGTTTGTGTCGACAATCCTGACGTCGTCTGACCCGTCGAAGGGCCAGGGCAGCTTCACCGAGATTGCTAACTCGGACACGTTGTTTAACTATCCGGCGATTCGCTATCAGGACAGCATCTACGGCGGCGCCATTTGGGATATGGTCTCGTACAATGGCCATCTCTATGCGACCATCTGCACCGGTACGCCCGAGAACGCCCCCGATGATAATTCCATGCAGTCGTTCGCCATGGTTCGTGGCGACAAGAACGCCGACGGCAGCTATTCGTGGACTCCCATTGTTGGCGATCAGGAGACGGACGGTGCAAAGTACTGCTTTGGCATCGATCCTGCCCGTACCCGTTCTGGCGCTGCTAACCTCATCGTCTACAACGACTACCTCTATATCGGTGAATACAACGACGAGGAGATTGCTCTCGAGCGCATCCTGTTCAACAAGTCCAACACCGAAGAGGGCGGCAAGAGCGGCATGGGCGGCGTTGACTGCTCGTTTGTGAATGCCAATCTTGAGCAGTCGGTCAACATCTATCGCATGGACAAGGACGAGAACATGGAGCTCGTCGTTGGCGATCGTACCGACATGTTCCCCGAGGGCGGTATTTCCGGCCTGACTTCGGGCTTTGGTCGAAACGAGAATCAGTACATTTGGCGCATGCAGAAGTTCGACGGCAAGCTGTATGTCGGTACCTTTGACACCGCGAGCTTGCTTGAGCCGATCGGCCAGTTCTCCAATGGCGACATTATCGATATGACGCCCGAGGAGTGGGACTCTCAGGTTCAGCGCCTTAGGGACCTGCTCGATCACCTGCTCGACAAGAAATCGCCTGACGACCCCATCGTTCCCGTGAACACGCCTGCGGACGATGATTCAAACGAGGCCGTCGAGGCCGATGATTCGAACGAAGCTGTCGATGTCGATGACGAGAAGACCGAGGTTGCTAAGGGCTTTGGCGATCTGAGCGATGCGTTGGATGAGGCCGCGGGCGATCTTTGCGATCAGGCCGCGATGATGTCCGCGGACGTTGAAGACGACGCTGCTTATGTTCAGAAAATCGATAGCGAGATTGCGTACTTCAAGTCTTTTGCCGATCAGTATCAGGACATGCTCGATAGCTATGAGAGCCTAAAGCAGCAGTACGAGGATGCCTATGGCACCGAGCTGCCGAGCGATATTCAAGATGCGCTCGATAAGCTGCTGAGCGAGGAGAACCTCAAGAAGCTGCAGAGCGTGCTTACGTGCATGTATTACCTTCGCGATGCTGAGCGTGGCTTTGATATGTATGTGACCGAGGACGGCGTGAACTTTACGACGCTGACGACCAATGGCTTTAACGATCCGTATAACCATGGTCTGCGCACCTTTGCGGTGACCAACCAGGGTCTGTGCCTCGGTACCGCCAACCCGTTCTATGGCTGCCAGGTTTGGATCCAGCGCAAGGAGAATTCGGAGAATCCAATTGATCCCGGCACTCCGGATCCGACCGAGCCGAGCAAACCCAACCCGAGCAACCCGTCGAATCCGGGTTCCACGGATAAGCCCAACGGGTCTACCAGCAGCACGACCACGGTTTCGAAGACCACGAAGAAGGCCGAGAAGTCGTCCCTGCCTGGCACAGGTGACTCGACCGCAGCGCTGGTCGCAGGTCTTTTGATTGCCGCTGTCGCCGTGCTCGCCGTTGCGTTTGGCCTGCGCAAGCGCTCTGGCCGCTAGGCTCGGCCGCGTAGCTCGATGTCTTGTATGTCGTCGAAGTTAATGGCGATATCCCTGAGTTTGAGCAGCTTGTATGCCGGCAGCACCTCGACCAGGATGCCGGTGCGGGAGCGATAACCGTACGTATCGTAATAGGTCACGCGGAGCAGGTCTCCGCGCTTGAGGCCCTCGAGCTTTTTCGAAAGCTCGAGGGTTTTTTCTTCCGTGAGCTCACGTTTTGACTCGACGGTGATTTCCTGCTTGCGCACGAGTTCGTAGTATCCCGTGAGGGCGGCAAAGGGCATAAACTGTGCGGCGCGGTTGGCGCGCACGGCACCGTTGGCAGTGAGGTTGGGGTCGGCGGCGCGGCGTCTGCCCTCGGGGTCCGCCAGGCGCTCGAAGGCGGTCGGCGGGCGCACGGGCTGCTGCTTGGGTTTAGGCACGATGTCCTCCAACTTGGCCGTTGCGTTCGCGCGCGGTGGCGCCGGCGGTAAAGCTTAATCCCTTGACGAGCGCGTTCTTGCCGTACTTGCCTTTCACGGCCAGGACGGCGCGCGCCAGGTCGCGCTCGCGCTCATCGGCCTCGATATCGCTGAACAGATCGATGGTGGCAAATTCCTCGGGCACAAGATTGCCAAATCCCAGGTTGATGCGCTTGACCGGTCGTTTGGGGTCGACCGTTTGTGCCCAAAGGTCATCGAAATACCCCATGATTTTCTTAAACGAATTAGTGCGCTCGGGCAGCTTTCGCGAGGCGTTGGAGTGCGCAAAGAGTGCGGCATAGCCACCACGCGGTTTGCCGCCATGCTCTCCCACAAAGATGCCATCGATTGCCTGCGCTTCGCGCACCAGGCGACGCCTTTCGTCATCGCGCTGGACGGGCTTGGGAGCACGGGGCGCGAGCTCGGGGCCGTCGGTCGCTGCGGGCTCGATGCCCGAGGTGCTCGAGCGCAAGTGTCCGCAGCCGTCTATATACTGCGCCGTGCCGCTGGCGTTGAGCCGGCGTATGTCGGCGCGCTCGCTCGCGTAGCCCACAAAGAGCGAGATACTGTCGCAGACCACGTGCTTATCGACTAGATCCAACACGGCGTTGTCGACCATTTCGCGCAAGACGGTGTAGGCCTGCTCGTAGGCATAGCCCTTCGAGAGCACCTGTCCTGTGGTGGTCGAGGTCGCTTGCGGGCGATAGGCTTGGATATCGGCGATGGTTGTCGGCTCGCGCCCGAAGGCGTGGTCGATGAGATATTCGGCGTTGACGCCGAGTTCGTCGTAGAGCAGGTTCTCGTCGAGTGCGGCGACGCCCATCAGGTCGTAGACGCCGTATTTCTCGAGACGGGCCGCCACGCCGGGGCCGATGCCCCAGATGTCGGTGATGGGGCGATGGGGCCAGATCTCCTTGCGAAAGATCTCGTCGTCGAGTACGCCAATGCGGCTGGCTACGTGCTTGGCGGTGATGTCGAGCGCCACCTTGGCCTGGAATAGGTTGGGGCCGATACCGACCGTCGCCGTGATGCCGGTGCGCCCCAAGACCTCGTCGCGCAACATGCAGGCGAACCCTTCGGCATCGGTGTGATAAAGGTCCAGATAGGGCGTCACGTCGATAAAGCACTCATCGATGGAGTAGACGTGCACGTCCTGGGGGCTGACGTATTCCAGATAGACGCCGTAGATTTGCGCCGACACCTCCATGTAGTGTTGCATGCGCGGCACTGCTTTGATGTAGTCGATGCCGTCGGGAATCTCGAATAGACGGCAGCGGTTGTGTATCCCGAGGTCCTTCATGGTCTGCGTGATAGCGAGACAGATGGTCGTGCGTCCGCGCGATTCGTCGGCAACGACCAGGTTGGTGGTGAGCGGATCGAGCCCACGATCGACGCACTCGACGCTGGCATAAAACGTCTTGAGGTCGATGCAGATGTAGGTGTGCTGCTCGTGCTCCATCCGAGCCTCCCATCAAACACATGTTCTTATCGAATACCTGTTCGATAATACCTGCTCGACCGGACACCGTCAAAACCTGTCCCTATTTGGCAGGTATGGTCGTGCGGTTGCATCGGGTTTTTAACGCAGCCCTAAAGAGCGCGAAACAGCTCGGAAAAGCTCGCTTCGTAGCATGAGGCTAACGATTGATACCACCATAAAGCACGGAAGGGTTGTGGGGATAATGGTCAACTATGGGTTTGGTATGCCGACGCGCTTGGTTGCGGATGGGGATGTGGCTCGCTGGTGCGGGCGATTGGTTGCCCACTATGGCGGCACCAAGGCACTGGTCGTGCTGGGAGGCGACAAGCACACGCGTGATGAGCTCGTTTCGGCGGCGCTGGGCTCGCTCGATCGCGCCCTGCTCGAGCGCGTGCTTTTCCGCTGCGGCTCGGTTGAAGGCGACGGAGGAGACGAGCTGATCGACGAAGCCGTGGCCCTGGCGACCGACGAAGGCGTGGACTTTGTCTTGGCGATTGGCGATGCCGATACTGCCGGCTTTGCGCGCGAGCTCGCCCGTCGCATGGCGGCGCTCGATGTCGGCGAAGACGGTTTTGTCCCTTATGGATGTATCGTCTCGGAGGGCAAGGTGCCTGCCGTCGTGGGGGCCGGCGAGGTTCCCGTTTTTGCCATCATCGCGCCCGAACTGCTGGAGGGCATCGGGTCTCCTCTGCGTGAGTTGCTCGGTAGCGTCTGCGCTGCGGCCTAATATTTGGCATAAAGGGATAGGTTATTTTTGATTGGTAAAGCGTTTGACCTGCCAAATTAAACCTGTCCCTTTTTGGTCGGTTGCCGTTTGGGGGCCGATTGGCAACGCTCGCTGATTATAGTCTTGACCTGCGCTAGAATAGTGGCATCTGAATGTCCGGGCGCATGGAGGCGTGCGCCCGTATGCTGAGGAGGACTCTATGGCAACTGTTGCCGCACCTATCGATGCTACGTCGACTGCCGCTTGGAAGGCGCTCGAGGCCCATCAGGAGAAGCTCGAGGCCGAGGGTATCGACCTCAAGGCCTGGTTCGCCGCCGATGCCGAGCGCGTGAACAAGCTGAGCTTTGACGCCGGTGACCTGCACTTCGACCTGTCCAAGAACCTGGTGACTGATGAGACCGTCAAGCTGCTGTGCGATCTTGCCCGCGAGGTGAAGCTCGAGGAGCGCCGCGACGCCATGTTCTCCGGCGAGCACATCAACACCACCGAGGACCGCGCCGTCCTGCACACCGCGCTGCGCCGCCCGGCAAGCGAGAAGGGCCAGCTCATCGTCGACGGCCAGGACGTCGTCGCCGACGTGCACGAGGTTCTCGACCGCATGTATGCCTTCGCCGAGCGCGTGCGCTCCGGTGAGTGGAAGGGTGTTACCGGCAAAAAGATCGAGCACCTGGTGTCCATCGGCATCGGTGGCTCCGACCTGGGCCCGGTCATGGCCTACGAGGCCCTGCGTCCCTATGCCGACGCCGGTATCGACTGTCGCTACATCTCCAACATCGACCCCAACGATCAGGCCGAGAAGCTCAAGGGCCTGGACCCCGAGACCACTCTCGTGATCATCGTCTCCAAGACCTTCACCACGCTCGAGACCCTCACCAACGCCCGCGAGGTCAAGACCTGGATGCTCGAGCAGCTCAAGGCGCAGGGCGCCATCGACGGCTCCGATGAGCAGAACGCCGAGGCTGTGGCCAAGCACTTCGTCGCCGTCTCCACCGCGCTCGACAAGGTCGAGGCCTTCGGCATCGACCCGGCCAACGCCTTCGGTTTCTGGAACTGGGTCGGCGGCCGCTACTCCGTTGACTCCGCCGTGGGCCTGTCGCTGATCGTCGTGCTCGGTCCCGAGCGCTTCCAGCAGTTCCTCGAGGGCTTCCACGCCATCGACGAGTACTTCTGCAACACGCCACTCGAGAACAACGCCGTCGCGCTGATGGGCCTGCTCAACGTCTGGTACGTCAACTTCTTCGGTTCCAAGAGCCACGCCGTTCTGCCGTACAGCCAGTACCTGCACCGCTTCCCGGCCTACCTGCAGCAGCTCACCATGGAGTCCAACGGCAAGCACGTCCGCTGGGACGGCAGCGCTGTGACCTCCGATACCGGTGAGATCTTCTGGGGCGAGCCCGGCACCAATGGCCAGCACGCCTTCTATCAGCTGCTGCACCAGGGCACCGTGGTTGTTCCGGCCGACTTTATCGCTTTCGCCAACACCGCCAACCCCGCGACCGACAACGGCCAGGACGTCCACGAGCTGTTTCTGGGCAACTTCCTGGCCCAGACCAAGGCGCTCGCCTTTGGCAAGACGGCCGACGAGGTGCGCGCCGAGGGCACGCCCGAGCAGATCGTCCCGGCCCGTTGCTTTGAGGGTAACCGCCCGACGACCTCCATCTTCGGCGACACGCTGAGCCCGTTTGCGCTCGGCGAGCTCATCGCCCTGTACGAGCACATCGTGTTTGTCGAGGGCACGGTCTGGGGCATCGACTCCTACGACCAGTGGGGCGTCGAGCTGGGCAAGCAGCTTGCCAAGCAGATTACCCCTGCCTTCCACGACGACGCCGCCAAGGCCGAGCAGGACGCTTCGACTCAGGCGCTCATCGAGTTCTACCGCGCTCACCGCAAGTAGTCTTTGCCGCTGATTAAGCGTTAAGCAGAAAGGGGCCCGTATCCGTTGGGATACGGGCCCCTTTGCTGTTTGCGGTCCAATGTGTGTTGCGGCGGCTCTAATGGCAAAATTCGATTTGGGCGCTTTGGGCTTCGGGGAGTTCCGCATAGAGCGGATGGTCCTCGAGCCTAAAACGCTCGACCTGCTGGGGAGCACGGCCGCGGACGAAGAGCCAAGAGCGGTCGACGGGCGTTGCCATGAGCGTGCTGGGCAGCACATCGGCGCGCTCGGAAAAGACGCGGGCGCTCTCGGGGTCTTGGAATGCCAGCACGAGCTGCGTGTCGCAGTTACCCATGATGGAGCGGGCGCGTGCCTCGCCATAGAGTGCGTCGAGCTGGTTGGTCGACTGCAAGAGCAGCGTCGCCCAGATTTCGCGGCTGCGGATGATAGAGAGCACGTTGTCGATCTGCGGCATCTGCAGGTTGGCGAAGTCATCGAGCATAAAGCGCACGGGCACGGGCAGGCTGCCGTCGGGCTGCCTATCGGCCTCACGAATGAGGCCCATAAACGCCTGCGAAATAAAGAGGCCGGTCAGCGGGTCGAGATTGCGGTCAATATCGCTCACGGTTACAAACAGGGCGCAGGGGGTGTGTCCCATGGAAGCGAAGTCCACCTGATGGCACTCGCGATAGAGCTGTGCCGCACCGTCGAATCCCAGACACATGACCTTTTCGGCAAGGATGCCGACGATGCTCGCGTGCATGCGCTCGGCATTTTGCGTAATGGCGTAGCGCCGCCATAGCGAGAGGGCATAGCTTTGGGGGTCGGTCGTGATCAGGTCGTCAAACAATCGACCCGTGGCACCGTCCTGCAGGTGCTCGATCAGCTTGATGACCGAGCTGATCGTCTGCTCGTCGGCGGGTAGCTGTTCGGTGACGTAGGCGATAAGACACGACAGTAGGTTTGCCGCCGCATGATCCCAAAAAGGCTGGTTGTTGTCCTCGATGGGGCAGATGGCCTTTGCCACCGAGAGGATGTCCTGCTGGTTGGGCCTGCCGTCCGCCTTGCGGCGAATGTGCCTCAGGGGGTTGTAGCCGCAGCGCTCGATGCCGGGCGCAAGGGCCGGGACGGTGTTGAGGTCGGCGAAGTTGAGGCATTGCACGCGGTAACCGTGGGCTGCCAGCACGGGTCCCACTTCGCGACAGAGCGTGCCTTTGGTGTCGAGCACGATGTAGCTTGCGTTCATTTGCAGCAGGTTGGGCTTGAGGACGTTTCGGGTCTTGCCGGCTCCCGAGGGGCCAATCACAAGTGCGTTGTTGTTGAGTCCCGTTTGGCGGGCGTCGCAGGAAAGCGTTCGATCCTTGGCGAGGATGGTGGACGATGCGGACTCAGATGCGGCGACGCGGCTGGCGAGGTTAGACATGGGCGACCTCCTTGGTGGTCGAGAGGATTTCGTGGGCAAAGCCGAGCTCGACGGCGCGCTCGGCCGAAAGGTAGGTGTCTTTTGCAGTGAGGGACTGGATGCGCTTGGGCGTGAGGCCGCTGCGGTCCGAGAGGATTTGCGTGAGGGTCTTGCGGGTCTGCATGAGACGCCGGCTGGTTTCCTGCAGCGCAAGTGCCGAGCCGCCTGCCCCCTGGGGGATCAGCGGGTCGTGAATCATGAGCTCTGCATGGGGCGCCATACGGCGATCGTCGCCGCCTATAAAGATCACGGCGCCCATGGACGCGGCGAATTCCAGGCAGACGGTGCGGATGGGGCACGATGCGAGGCGCATGGCGTCATAGATCGCAAGACCCGATCGCACGCTTCCGCCGGCGCTGGCGACAAATATGGTGATGGGGCGGCTGGGGTCGGTGGCATCGAGCAGGCGGATCTGCTGGCATAGGTCGTGGGCCATCGGGGTTTCGATGTTTCCCATGACGGAGAGCTCGCGACGGGCGAGCATCTCATCGTAAATGCTGGTGAGCGTGATACCTCGGGCGGATTCACGCATGGTGAGGGGGCTGATGATGGGGGAATGATTGGTGTCCATGAGGACTCCTTTCTGTTGGTTGTGTTGTGGAATAGGACTGTTGCCCGCGGAGGGGCTGGCGGGCTACAGGGTTCGTCCGAGTCTGAGATCTAGCTCGGTTGTGGGGCAGGCTGCCTGTTCGTGCGGCTCGCAAGCGCCAAGGGCTCCAAAGCGATGGAGCGTTGCGGCGGGCGTGGTGTAGGCGAGCCGCAGCTGATGCTCGACAGGGGCACATCCGTCATTTTTGTAATGAGCCGCGTAGTACTGCGCGATGCTGGCGTTCATCTCGCTGCCATTGCGATGGCGCTCAAACTGGCGTCTGCAGGTCTCGATGATCTTTGCTACCGACTTGGGTGCCGTCGCGGGAACAAGGGCGAGATAGCCCTCAAATAGCTCGTTGATGCTCAGGAGGCACAGCAGGTCGATCAGCGTCCTTATGGCTGCTCCCTCGGCGGAAAAGTGCGTGGTCATGCGGTTATATCGGTTGCGGTCGACGATGGCCGCATGGGGTCTTGGAGTTTTCTGCCCCGTGGTCCCGGGCTTTTGCCGCGCCTGTGTATTGAGCTCGACGTTGCAGCGCTTGAAGCCGTCCAACGGAAGGAACAGTGCGGTGCGCAGGGTGTTCCGCTTGCTTTCGAGTTCATGACGCTCGTCGGGTTCCCATTCGAGCTTGAGTTTCGTGTCGAGCGCCGTAAGCATATGGGCTAGGCAGCCTACGGTAAGAACGTACGAATCGTTGTCGCGTTTTGGGGCATAGGGGTCTGTCAGCTTGCGAATGTCGGGGTCGCCCATGATCTTTGTGCAGCGCTTCAGCAGTTGAGGGTGGTCGGCCAAGAGCGTCGCGAGCGGTAGCGACGCGTAGTTCTTGATGGTCGCGGCGGCAAAGGCGGCGTCATATTCGTTTGCATATGCTCGCTCAATGCGGGCATCCAGAATGCTTTTCTGATCGCCGTCTTCAGCGTGGTGGTTTGTCATAGCTTCTCCAATCGGTTGATGTTCGTGCTGTTTGTTGATGTGTTGGTTGTCGTGAGTGATGTGCTTGCCGTGGGTGATGTGCTGACGTTGGGGTGCTATGCGGTTTTCAATGAGCCCGTGAGGCAGTTGCTGCAGGGGCGGGATGGAACGGCCCATGCAAGGCGGAAGGCATCGTGCTCAAAATCGAGACAGCAATGCCCTGGGTGCCTCACATGTGGCAGTTACCTCATTAAGTTGTCATTGCGTTTGGGGTTGTACTTTGCCGATCTTCCTTCTCTTACACGCTAAAACTCAAACTTCATATGCTCGATCTACTTAAAACCGCAACGGCGGTCTTTTATCAACTTATATGTCGGAACGCGTCTTTGCAAGTACTTTTTTGCCTTTGTTTCAAATGGGGTGGTTTTGCAACCGTCATGCGCGCGCTGTGTGAACGTACCCCGGCTCGGATAAGATAGTGCGCGATAAAAACGATGCAAGGAGGCACATATGGCAATTAAAGCCATCGCAATGGATATCGACGGTACGCTTACCAACGATCAGAAGGTGATCAGCCCGCGTACGCGCGAGACGCTGCTCGCGGCGCAGGAGTCGGGCATTAAGCTCATCTTGGCTTCGGGCCGTCCCGCATGGGGGCTGCACGCCTTGGCGCAGGAGCTCGACCTTCAGAACCATGATGGTTTACTGGTGGCCTTTAACGGTGCGCATGTGGTCGACGCTCAGACCGATGAGGTGCTGTTCGATCAGGCTATGCCTGCCGACGAATTGCATCGCCTGATTGATCACCTGCAAAACTATGATGTGATCCCCATGATCTCGCTTGGTCGCAATCTGCATGTTGAGGATTCGTACCGCTGTATGATTACGCTGCCGGATGGCTCGCAGAAAAACATCGTCAAATACGAGCGCGATGCGTGCGACCTTAAGATCCGTGAGGTCGAGAGCTTGCATGAGGTCGTGGACACTTATCCCGTGGATAAGCTGCTGACGGCGGGCGATCCAGCCTACCTGCAGGCGCATTACGAGGAGATGTATGCGCCCTTTAAGCAGACGCTTTCGGGCATGTTTACGGCTGACTGGTACTTTGAGTACACGGCGCCCGGTATCGACAAGGCCCACGCGCTCGAGGGTGCCCTGCCCAAGCTCGGCATCGATGCCAGCGAGGTCGT
>CAVCBD010000009.1:0-38329 GCA_963599935.1 Acutalibacteraceae bacterium
CCTTTATGCAAGCGTTCTACCTGCGGGTTTGTACCTATCCGCGACTACTGGATGTAATTCATGCCAAGGCTTCCATAGGTTAGCATAGCGTTCCATAGTGCAGTTATTCATTTCCATAGGTTTCTATAGACCTGCATATTTCAGAACTTATGGTCTGAGTTAGGACGCGAGTACAACCGCGAGATAAAAATAGCCCCCCGTTTCCCAGCGATAGGAGACGGGGGCTAATAACCTCAAATGAGGTTTGTATTGTGCCTTTATTTTAATCGTCTCGGAAAGCACCAACAAGGCATAGAGCCAAGAAGAACATGAGACTGCCGAAGGTGGAGCCGAGGATAAAGGCGATTACCAAACCAATCATCGGCGGGTACCGTCAGACACGTAGCACTGGAGTCGATCAAGCGCGTAGCCGTACATGCCTGCGTAATCATCGCCGCCGTAGGTGGAACCATCATCGCAGACCTCATCCCAGTAGCCAACGTGGGCAACGTCCTGAGAACGGTAGTAGACCTGCTTGTAGTCACCGTTGGGCGTGATGTAGTACATCTGAACACCGTCGATAGTCTGGCCCCAGATGCCAGCCATGCCATTGACTGAATCGTTGTAGTTGGCGGTCTGTACCCAATCCAGCCAGCCGCTCTCCTTGGTGTGGACACGGTAGCGAAGGGTACCGGAATCCACCCATGCGATAAGCATGTCATGGGAGCCGTAGGGCATACCAGCAAAGCCCTCGCTATTGGAGTCGTTGAAGTTGGTAACGGCATCGTTCCACGCGCTGTAGCGGTTATGGAGCGCATAGTGGATGTTCACGCTCTTGCCCGTGGACTTCGGGAAACTCGTGCGCGTGGCAGAGGTGTAGGGCTGATAGGTACCGCCATTGCCGTTAGTCGGCGCAATGGGAGCCACGTAGCCGCTGCCTAGATAGCTTGCGACTGCCTGCTTGAACTCCCACCAGCTCTTGCCGTGCTGAGCGAAATAGCCGTTAGGGTCTGTGTGATCTGACCCGCCCCAGCGCTGGGCTGCTTCGTAGTGGCTCAAAAGTCGGGAAGTATCCCAACCATGGGCACGCAGCTCGTCGCCGGCCCACTTCACGGCTTCATTCCACTGCTTAGTGAAATCGAAAGCATTAGTGGCATGGGCGAGCTCAATGCCGATGGTGGCGTAGTTACCGTTGCCGACATGCCAGCAAAGGCGATTCTCGGGCACCGTGTTGTACACGGTGGAGCCGTCAAGCTCCATCACATGGTGCACGGCATAGGTATCATTATTGCGCCAGTAGTTGACGTGATTTCGCGCGCTTGCGCCGGGGTTCGCGGTCTCGTGGATAACCAAGTAAGAAGCATTGAGCCATCCATGTCCGTTGCTCACGTAGCTGTTGACGCTCTGGTACGCTTCCGCGCCGGTCGGCACCGCGAGGGCCGCGACAAGGGCGAGGACAACGGCAAAGGCGCTACGAAGCGGCAGTTTGCGCTTAGGCTCGGTCGTAGGCTCACTCATGCTTACCACCAGCTTTGAGACGGGCTGCATCGACTGCCTGCTCCGCTGCGGCATAGATCGCGGCGCTAATCACGCCACAGACAGTGCCGATGATGGCGACAGTCTCGTTACTTGTGGCGATGCCAGCGATGCTCGCAGCGATGCTGCCGAGGAAAGCGGCAAGGCAAAGCCAGAACTTGCGGCTGGTCAGCTTACGGATAATGTCTTCGGTAGTCATCTGACTACCCCCTTTCCGCGCACGCTGGCGCATTTAGGATTTCCTGGTAGTACTGCGTGCCTACTCCATTGCCTCCGAGCGCGTGGTACGCCGTGTACACCTGCTCCGTCTCGCGTTTACGTTCATCAGGGCAATAACCCTTCTCGACCGTGCGCTCGTGAATGTCGTAGAGCCTGCTGCGGAGCAGGGTCTTGGTGCCCTCCTGATTGGCAAGGATTAGGCTGTAGAGCCGCTTCAGCGCCATCAGAACGGCTCCCAAAAGAGCGGCAACGCACCACGACAGAGCCGAGTCGATGATTGCTGCATCCATCGCATCACCTCCCTTCCACGGCAGTATCTAAGCCGCGTCCCCCGCGCCTAAACGCAATAAATCCCAGACGCAGCGCGGGTAGCCACCACGCAAAACGTCTGGGATTTCTAAAAGATTGGATTGCCAAAAATGCTGTTTTCCGACGCCACTACCGAGTACGTGGAGGACAGCAGTCCCCCGTCGCGCGGTATTGATCTGTGTTCGGCTGTTAAAATAGATTGGGGCAAAAATGGAAATACCAGCTCGGTTTTTCGCTGAGCTGGTATTGCATCCGCCCTCCTAGATTGCCCACGTGAACGTGTACGCGATGAGGGTGCCGGTTTTAATCGTGTTGTAGTAGTTGTTGTTGATGTCGTGCACGGCGAGGGGCTTATCGTTGTTGTATGGGTTACGTTCGAGGGTGATGATGGCCCGATCGATACTCGATCCATTCTGGGTGCCCAGGTTCAGGACACCGTCATGTCGGTAGTTCTCGGGGAGCAGGCCGTTGAGGACGGTCGATGAGTCGGTATCGATAAGCGACGCATCCATGCTTAGATCCGTGCCATTTTTGCCCGTACGTCCGTTCACGACGAGCGTGCAGACGGAGCTTGACTTGATGACGAACACGGCGTTGTCGCCTGATTCGGGGTTCAGCACACTGCTCGCGAGCGGAATAATCTGCTTCTGACTAACTTGCCCGCCACTTGCGGTCGCGCTGATGGTTGAGCCCGAAATGGAGATGCCGTCGCCTGCGATCAGCTTGTCCTGCTTCTTCGCAAGGCTCTCCGCGATGCCAGCCGCAGCGGCCTCGGCCTTGGATGCCGCTGCGCTCGCCGTTCTAGCCGCACTGTCGGCAGCTTCGGCCTTATCGTTCGCGGATGCAGCCGCGGTCTCGGCCTCGGACGTGGCGGCGGCTGCCCTGTCGGCGACGTCGTTCGCCTGTTCTGCCGCCTTAGTTGCCGCAGTGGCGGCGGATCCAGCTTTGCCGGCGTTCTCGCTTGCCGCCGATGCTGCGCTGGTGGCTTTTTCTGTCGATGCGTCGGCACGACCGATTGCTGCGTTGACCTCAGTATTTGCAGAGGACACAGCAGTGCTGAGAGTGTTGTTAGCATCAGTGATGGTCTTGTTCAGATTGGCGATAGCATCGTAAAGCTCCTTGACGGCATCACCGCTCTCTGTGCCAGGGTCAAGGCAGATGAGCGAGCGATCGACGTTGGCGCGAAAAACTCGCGTGCAGACCACGTCAGCGCCTTGCCAGAATTGGATGCAGAGCAGGGCATAGCTGCCATTGAGGATGCTGCTTGGCGCAGTACACTCCCAGGCTGCGGTCTCCAAGCCGTCAACGAAATCCATGGTCTTGAAACCGCTGTTGCCGCTCTTGTCATCGTATGCCAGCCTGGCCACGATGCCATCGGCAGACGTTAGCGATCTGCCATTGTCGGTGAGCTTTACCAGTAGCGTGCGACCGTTGGCATCACCGCTGGAAAGCATGATTGGTGCTATGTAGTCATTCGCGGTGTCAACATTGATCGTAATACGGCGAAAGTTGTCTAGGGCCATATCGACCTCCTTTACTGCTTATCTGCAGCAATAATCGAGCTGCTGTACCCCGCCTACGAATGGTCACGCTCGAACATCCAATCGAGCTGGAGAAGCTGGGAGCCGCTGATGGCATCGATTGCCTTCTCCTCTGGCAAAGTCAGAATCTCGACTTCGCACTCGATTTCAGCGAGCTCCTGGTACTTTGCGGCAAACTCGGCGAATCTATCCGATTTGGGGTCGACCACGTAGTTGTTGATATTGCCGTCATCGTCGTACTGCGCTTCTCCGTATTCCATGATCAGCTTGTTTCGCTGGGTGAAAAAAGGCTCGGCCACGCCGTGCAGCGCTCGATAGTTTCGCGCAGCCGTGTAGCCCACGATGCCGACATTGTCCAGCACGCCGTTGTCGAGGTCTCGGCACATCGACGCGATTTTCTCGTTAGACAGTCTCATTGGTATCCTCCTCCAGATCTGCAGTGCTTACCCCTAGGGCTTGCAGCAGAAGGTCGACTTTCGCGTCGATGCGCTTTACGTCTCGTGCAAGGGTGGAACCGGTCTGCTGCACCTCGACAGGTTTGCCTTTCCCCGCCGTAGGCACACCGTCCTCCATCACGTACTTCATCTCTTCCATTGAGAAATCCTCCTCTTTTACGAATAATTTCCATTTGGCCAAGTGAAATTCGTCAGCAGTCCGCCCTCGAATTTCAGATTGCAGTCATTTGAGTAAGTAAAGCTACCGTCAGAGTTCGCATTTGTGATGACACAAAGTCTCAATGTCCGTGTGATGCCGTTACCGATGTTCTTGATCGACCAGTTACGCATATCAAGATCGCAGCCGGCATTGAGAGCATAGGCGGTGAACCCGATGTTCGGCTTGTTGGCGTATGTCAGCTTCATGGCATAGCTGGTGTCGCTTGCCGCTTTCTTTGCGGCCCACGTCATATAGCCGCCGGTGTCGTTAAGGTCGAAATTGAGGCCGTACACGTCATTATGGCCGACAAGGCCGTTGGTGCCGATGAAACCGATGTCCTTGCCGTCATAGATGAAATGCGGACCGTCATTGCGGAGCGACAGGTGATCGTTCGAGATGTCGTACCTGTCGATGGTGAAGCCGCCGATGGATCCACGCGTGGTCCTCAGGTATCCGGTCTCGAGATTCCAGTGGTTCTTCCCCACCTTGTCCTGGATGGTTCCGGCCTTGATCAGGTTTCCGCTGATGGTGCCGGACACGATTGCGTCCGCGATGAGGCCATGCCCGTTGCCGAGCGTGCGGAAGTTCCACGTACCGTCAGAATTCTTGCCGTCGGCGATGCGGAAGTAGCCACCGCCGATCTGTATGCACATGGAGGGATTGTCGGATTCGGGCTTGTCGTAGACGAAAAGGCCCTTACCGGGCTTGATGTAGGTGTATCCACCCGCCTGATTCATCACGCTGTTCAGCCCGTCGATGAGGCCGTTGAGATACGAGCTGCCGAGCGTGGCCGCACCGTCCCAGCTGCCGGCGCTGCTTGTCAGGCGGTCGATGGACTGCTGCACGTAATCCGAGCGCTTCACGATACCCTCGATGACGTTGCCGACCTTGACGGTGGACGGCGTGCCATCGCCGAGCAGGTCCTCTACGATCTCAAGGACGCGACCTGTCAGACGAAGCGGACTCTTAAAGGTGGTGTCGACCATCTGGAGATTGTCACCAAGGTCACAGGCGTTGGCATCGAAACCGGCGCGACCGAGGGCCTCGACTGTGCCCTCGTAGCTCACGATAGGCTTCGAGCGCTCGGCTAGTGCCGCCCTGCCCTCGGCGAGAAGTGTCGCCTTGTCCTCGCAGTCACCGTCCTCGAAGATGCCCTCGGTGTGCATGAGCGACCCATCGGGACCGGGCACGCCCCAGACCTCGAGCAGGGAATCATCTTGGATATACTCCTTGCCGTCGTTGATGTCGGCGAACGTAATTTTGCGAGAGTAGCCGCCGGTCTCGTTTCCATCGTCATCAGTGGTCTGCACGCCCTTGCCGTAGCAGTAAAGGCGCGTCACGACATCATCGGAGGACAGCACGCGGTCGATACCGGACAGGCCGCTGCCGTAATCCAGGCGTAGCGCGGTGTTGGCGCGACCGAGGCGCTTGACGAGGCTGACGGAGCGCTTGGCGATGGCATTGCCGTTCGGGGTCAGCTCGATTACGGGCTCGACCTCCATCTCGTAGGCTTCGGACACATCTTTGATGGAAGCCAGCGAGGACTGGTGGTAGACGCTGTACGTACCGCTGCCCTCATCGCACTGGCCGACAGACCACCTGGTGCCGTCCAATACTTTTGCGAGCGCCTGAGCGGGCGAGTCGCTGGAGCCACGCCGAAGCGTCGGCATGAAGTGGCGCGACAACTCCTGCATGGAGCCATAGCAATTGACGGTACAGACCGGCACGCTCGATGCCCTCGATTCGCGCGAGGACATGACGATCCACTCGCACGTGCGCCCCATGGAATCGGAGTACACGATGCGGTCATACTTGTCGACACCGTTGTCCAGCAGAACCAACTCGACCTTGTCGACGCCACACTGGTCGACATTGCGGGTGCGGGTCGCCTGCAGCGGGGTGAGTTCGCCGAGGTAGGCACCGAAGCGGTCGAAGTGGATGAATCTCTTTGACATCTGGCTGTCTCCTAGGGAATGAGCCAGAGAGGCTCATAGGAAGTCGTAATGTTGCTTGCACCGACCACTGTGACGGTCGAGTCCCCTGCTGGCAGGTCGAAGAAATCGGAGGTGAGTGTCGGGCAGGTCAGCACGTCGTTGATATACACTCCGCGCGATTTGGTCGGCGAGGTCTCGATGACGGCAATGGCACCGGCGGCAAAGTTCTTCTCGGCATCGACCTCGATGAACACGCCGTCCGCGCGGGAAATCTTCAGCTTCTTCTCGGCCCTGAGCGTGGCGGTGAATCTCGGGAACACCCGGCAATTGCCGTCCACGTGTATTTTTGTACCGCTCACCGCCGTTTTCCTGCCGTACAGCATGGGCATGGCGCTCATCGTCAGGTCGATTTCGTAGTAGGCGAACACGCCGCCCTGCCAGACCTCGCTGGGGCTGGACGATTCGAGCCTGCCGATGAAATCACCGGGGAGCGCACGCCATGTGATGCGTGCATCGCGACCGACGATGGAACCGAGCGCGACCTTGGACTTGACCGCCTCCTGCCACGTGCCGACCGTGCGGAGGTGGAGCGTCACCGTTCGCCTGCCGGCATAAGCCAGACCAGAGCCGTCCGTCAGGGACATGTCACGGGAGCCGTGCGCCCCCGTGATAGTCGTGTAGGAAGTGTCGAATGCGATGGCATCAACCTCTGGCGCGGCGGTCAGATACCATCCCAAATCGCCGAGCCTGATGCCATTCACGGTGACCGTGCCGTCATCGACGAACATGTTGTTGCGCGAGTAGACGCCGAGTCGAGAATCAGCCATTTAGACCTCCATAGCGGCACGCTTGCCGAGTTCGGAATCGATGGACGGCGCGAGCAGCATGGCGAGCGTCTTGAGGTCGACATCGAGCTTGAGCGCACCGATCTTACTGAGCGCCGTCACGATTGCGAGCACGATGTCATCCACAGACAGCCCGCCAGCGCCACCAGATGCCCCCTGAGCGCCGTTTGCGCCAGATGCAGTCGACATACCTGCCGCCACGTCAACAGCCGCCGATGCGCCGCTCACGCGGTCGACGAGGGCATCGGTCATCTTGTCGGCATCGGACAGCAGCGCAGGTGTGTTCCGCTTGATGCCCACGCCGATACCGGAGGGGATGAACTTACCGACCTTGTCGCGGAAGACGCGCGAGGGCGAATGGATGCCGAGTGCGCTCATCGCCTCGTCGACCAATCCCGAAAGCGCGTTCTTGATGTTGCTGTACAGGCCGCCGATGGCACCCGAGATGCCGTTCCAGAGACCGGCGATGATCTGGCTGCCTGCGTTCCAAAGCCACGTTCCCGCGCCCGAGACCGCAGCCATGGCGGCGTTGTAGATTCCGTTCAGGATGCCGCCCAGGGCACCGACCGCGCCGCTGGCGATCTGCTGGCAGCTCTGCCAGACCTGCGACCAATTGCCGGAAATCAGCCCGGCGACCAAATTGACCACGCCCTGCACGATCTGCGCAATCGAGCTGATCACCTGATTGACGGATGCGACGATTCCCGAGATAAACGGTGCCATCGCGGCAAAAGCGGGCTCGAGCGTGCTGACCAAAAACTGAACGACCTGCTCGATTACAAAACCCGCGACAGACATGAATTGCCTGAGTGCGCCACCGGCCACCTCGAGCGCATCGCCAATGAGGTCCAGGACGGTCTCAAAGGTTGAGCCGAGCTGGTCGAGCCACGGGCTGCACTGGGTCAGCAGGTCGGAGACGCCCTGAATGACCGCGAGGATAATCGGCATCAGGAACGACTGGACGCTGGCGGCCAGCTGAATGATGAACGTCAGGACGCTGCCGATCAGCTCGATCAAACCGGAAAGAATCGAGGTCAGCGGGGGCAGAATCGTGGTGATGATATTCGTCAACGGCTCAATCAGCTGCGAAATGAATTCGAGAATCGGCTGAAGGACGCCCGCAGCGACCTGAACCAACTGGGCGACCACTTCGCCGATTACTGAGAAAAGCTGGCTCAGGCAATCCTCGAGAACCGGGAAAATTTCCGAAACAGCCTGCGACAGCTTGCCAAAAATGTCCTGCAGAACGGGAGCGAGAGCGTTGAACGCACTGAGCAGCGATGAGCCGACCATGCCGACCACCTGTCCGAGCGTCTGCTGCAGCTTTGGGCTGATCATCACCAAACCGGTAAGGAGCGACAGCACGATACCGACAGGGCCACCGAGTAGCTTGAGGGCGCTGCCGAGGATCGATGACTCGTCAGCGATGCCAGCCAGTGCCGGGCCGACGAGCGGGATGTCGGTCAGAAGCTTACTGATGGTTTCGAGAAGCCCTGTTCCTCCTATGGCGGCAACCAGAGAGCCGACCAATGGGATCGCTGCCATAATGCCGCTGGAAAAGCCCGAGAAGCTGTCTCCGTTGAGAACGGCGGTTATCTTCTCGAAAGCATCCACGATTTTCGGCGCGATGGTGTTGGAGACGAGGTCTCCCCATTGCTCGAATACAGGGGTCAGCTTGGTCGTGACGGCATCCACGAGCGGAATCGCGGCGTTGAAGATGTCGCGCAGGCCGTTGAGGACGGGGGTCATGGCCTTCTCGCCGAGACGGCTGAATGCCGCCTTGACGTTAGCCATAGCGCCCTTGAACGTGGTGCCAGCGGACTGCGCCGCGCCGCCCAGGTTCTCCTGCATGGCGGCTGCGAAGTTCTCGAAGTCGACCTTGCCGGAGGACACCATCTTCTGGGCTTCCTCGGCGGTGATTCCGTAGTGCTTGGCGAGGAACTGCAGGATGGGGATGCCCGAGTCGAGGATCTGGTTGACCTGCTCGCCCTGCAGCTTGTTGGATGCCGCGACCTTGGAGAAGATGGAGCCCATCTCCGTGAAGTCACGGCCTGAGATTTGCGCGGAATCGCCGACCGTCTTGAGGACGCTGGTGAGCTGGTCGCCCTGCTTGACACCGGATGCCACGAGCTGTGATGCCGTGGTGGCCGCGTCTCCCAGACCGTAGGCGGTGCCCTTGACCGAAGCCAGGGCGTTGTTCATGATCTCATCGATGCTGCCGGCATCGTGGCCGAGACCCTTCAGCTTGGCGCGTGCGTCCTCGATGCTAAGAGCGCGATTAAAGCCACCAGTCACGGCAAGCTTGCCAAGCATGACGGTGGCACCGGCACCCACGCCGACGATAGCGGTGGAGACGCTCTTAAATGCGCTGGCTGCTGAAGAGCAGATTTTGCCGATTGCGGACATGCCAGCGGAGACGGCGCTTTTCGCGCCCTCGATACCGGTCTTGGCGGAATCTGGCAACTTGTCGAAAACGGACTTTGCCGCAGTCTCCACGTTGGAGAACCACGTGTGCGCGGTCGAGCAGACGTTCTTGATCGGCTGCGGCAGCCTGGAAGCAATATTGCTTACAACAGACTGCACCTTGCTTCCAGCACGCGATAGGCCGTCCGAGATGGCGTTTCCGATCTCGGCAGCGGCAATCTGCATCTTGTTCTTGGCGCTGCTGGCAAAATCGCCGATGGATGCCTTCACCTTGGCGAGACCGGCTGTCGCCTTGGCAGCGATAGGCCCCCACATGTCGATGCCGGATGCGGCACGCACGAGGGAACCCAAAGCGCCTGCCATACCGGTGGCGGAGCTCTTGCCGGCGTCCAGCGACTTTGCACCAGCCAGGAAGTTCTTGGCTGCGTGTGCGAATGCGTTGGACGACTGGTCCGTATATTGGGCCAACTCCTGCTGCGCCTTGGCGGCGAACTGGTTGACGATGTTCAGCTTCTCGGTTGCGTCCTTCACCGCGTCGGCGCTCTGCTCGGATTTGCGGCGTGCGGACGCCAAGCGCTCCTCGGCTGCGACCGCCTGGGTGGAGCCCTCGCCGTACTTGGCGATTGCATCCTGCAGCCTCATCTCGGCCACGCGAACGCGACCCGCATCATCGGCCTGCTTCATGCGGGCCTTGCTCAGCTCGTTTGTGGCGGCCTTCACGTCATCGGTGAAGACCTTGAGGGCATCGTCGGCAAGCCCCTTGGACGAAGCGGCGAAGGACTCCTTCAGCTGCTTGCCGAGCTGCCGACCGCTGATGCCGCCGGCGTTTTTGAATGCGCTTTTGAAAGAATTGCTGGCTTCGTCTCCGGTCGACTTTACCTCTTTGTTGACCTTGGAGCGGAAGCCCGTCATCACGGGGAAAATCGAAATATGTGCGGAACCGACCTCAGATGACATGCGCGATCTCCCCCGATCTCGTTACTCGTATAGCGAAGCGAACAGCGGAGCCATGTTCTCTGCCGCCTTGTGCGCTTCATCGCCAGAGGCCTTGAAGGAGGCAGCGCGGAGCTGCTCTTCCTCGGTCGGGATGGGAGACGGGAACTCGTTCTTGGTCAGAGCCGCCACGATGAACATGTCGGCGAAGCTGGTCGGATACTTGAGACCAGCCACGTGCGCGCCAGTTGAGGTCGCCGGGTCTCCCGAGAGCGCCTTGAAAAGCGCGATAGCATCCGTGTAGCGGAGTCTGCTTCCGAGGTCGGCCTGCAGGCTCCATCCCCTAGCCGCGAAATCTGCCCTCGCGGCGTCCTCGTGCTCCTTCAGCTCGGCGATGAAGCCGGCTATTCCCCCAGGGTCGCTCCCTGGGCCTTGGCCAACTTCTCGCCGAAGACCTCGAGGATCTCGACCATCGTCTGGATCGGCTCGGCCTTAAAGCGCTCGACGGCATCCGCGCCGCCCTTGCCGCCCTCGATGAGCGAGCAGAGGTGCTCGAGTGCATCGTCATCGGTGCCGTTCTTGATTGCGGACACCTCGGCGTAGCTCGGGCACATCGGCAGTCGGTAGACGTTGCCGGCGGAAGTGCGGACGAACAGCGTGTTGTCGCCGATCACGTACATGACCTTGTTCGCATCGGCGATGCGCTCGAACTCCTCCTGCTCCTTCTCCTCGGTCCAGTTCTCGAAATCCTCGATTGTCGGCTCGAACTCTTTCTCTTCAGCCATCTCGACTTTCCCTTCTCTTGAGTGGCCTCTTGTGACATGGACCATTGTTCGGCTGGGGTCCCCCGATAAAAAAAGGGCACCGCGCCGAAGCGCGATGCCCAACAAGAGAAGGGAAAGCTGTGTTTCGCTCTAGGAGTTCTTGGTGCCGGCTGTGGAAGCGGCAGCGGCAGCAGTCACGTCAGCCGGGGTGCAGTGCGCCTCGATGTACGCCTTGCCCTCGTACAGGTCATCGCGCACCCACTTGATGGTGACGGCTCGACCGAGGACGGAGCCTCGCTCTGCCTGACCGGGCTCGTTGGCGGTCACCTGGATGACTCCGGCACGGCGGTCGACGTTGCCGTTCTTGTAGGTGATCTCCTCGTAGGCCATCCACTTGGTGTCGGGCGTGAAGGTGTCCACGGCGATTACGCCGTCGGCATCGGGCTTCTCGCCGAAGCAGAACTCGCGGGTGAGGTCGTTGTCCTCGGCGATGGTGAGCGCGGTGGAGATGGTGGTCTCGCCGTTGAGCGTGTAGCCCTGCTGCCAGAACTCGATGGCATCGCCGCTCTCGGTGGAGTCCTGCGGAGCGCCGTCACTGGTGATAAGGCCGAGTGCGGCGGTGCCGCGGGCGTACACCTCGGGCAGCTTCGGGGTGGCGTTCTTCTTGCTGATCATGGTGCGCGTGATGACGTTGTCCTCGGAGTACGGGACGATGCAGATTGCGCCGGTTACGGGCACACCTACGTTACCGAGGTCGTTACCCTGCTTGTCTTTAGCCATTGCAGGCTCCTTTCCAGGGCTAAGCCCTAACCTTAATCCTCAATAGTTCCAACGACCGAGTACTCGACCGTCATGTAACACTTGCTCGAATCGTGCTGGTCGGTCACGCGGTATGGCCCGTTGCATCCGTCATCGATGACGGCGGCAATGGGTGACCCCTTCTCGTAGGCGATGGTCGGGGACGTGAGCGCGGCGAAGGCGCGTCTGGCAAGCTCTCCGGCCTTGAGTGTGCTCTGGCGGTTCCCCGCATAGATGGAGATGCCGACCGAGCGGTCGAAGGTGGTGAGACCCGTCTTCTGACCGCCATCGTCGCGCACCACGCAGAAGGGCGTGCTGCCGTCGAAGCTGGACGGCTCGCGGTTGTCGACATCGATTTTCGTGCCGAGGACGGCGCGAAGGTATCCGCAAAGGAACATCTCGAGGTCTGGTGGAACGACCATCTGCATCTACTTCACCGCTTTCAGGGCGCGGGCGAGATACCCGCCCTCGTACTCAAGGAGAATCGTCTTCCAATCATGGCCGACCACGCGATAGGAGTTACGGTGCGCCGACTTATGGACCTCGATGCGGAAACCATTGCGGTATGCACCGGTGTCGACTGGCGCTGTCGCGCGGATGTTCGCAAGCGCCTGCTGCGCCTTGGACAGGCACATGCTCTCGACGCCTGCGCTGTGGAGGATGTCGTCGAAGAACTTGTCGTTGAACTTGACCTTAGTCTGGCCTGCTGCCGGCATCAGCCTTCCACCTCCTGAAGGCCGACCTCGAGGGTCGGTTGCCAGCCTGTGAACGGGTTGGCATCGACGGACGGGACGACATCCACCGTGTAGACGTGCGCACCGTCCTTGATTCGGTCTCCGCGCCTGATGTCGACCGTTGGGTCAGCCACCGTGAGCGTGACGGCGGCTACCGCCTGCTCGCGTGCGCCGTCGGGCGTCATGACCGAGGATGCCGTGGCGATGAAGCCGCTGAAGACGAGCTCATCGACCTCGCCATCCCAATCCCGCACGGTACGCGCGGGGTTGTACGGGTCTTCCACAAGGGGTGCGCGGAGGCGCCTGAGCGGTCGACCGAATTCACCGAAATCAGAGCCGCTCACGGGAGCCTCGCAATCCTGTACCTGTCGAGAATCTCGCGCTCGTCCTGCATGAGCTGGATGGAAGTCGCACCGGAGCCGCTGAATGCGTAGCTCACGGACGCGCCGTTGACGCTCTGGGAGCGCACTGTGCCCGCGGGGGCGCTCGCCGCTCGGCGGGAGACCTGCAGCGCGACCGCGATGAGGTCTGGCACGTCATCTGGGTTAAATCCCGCAACGACGGTGTACTCGATGGCACTCAGGCACGGCTCAACGGGCACCGCCAGCTCGACAAGGCCGTCAGCATTCCACTGCGCACCGCCCAGAAGGTCGGTGCCGTCGGTCAGCGCGAGCTTCGTGACCTCGGTCACGTTGAGCGCGGGGATGCGGATGATCTTGCCGCCAGTCGAGCCGACCTTGCCGAACAGCTCCATCGACGGCGCGATATGCCACCCGCAGTAGCCGCGGATGGCGCTCACGGCGGCGGCGTTGAACATGGGGGCACCAAGCCCGCTGTAGTCGGTATGGTCGCCGAGGAAAGATTCGGTCATGATGCCCCCTTCCAATCAGTCAGCCGAAGCTATTTCGTAGCCTTGGCGGTCTTGGCGGTCTTGGCGGTCTCGGTATCGGCCACGGGCTCGTCGGACTGGACCGCGATGCCGGAATCGTCGGACTGAGAGACGACCTTGCTCTCGTCCGTGGACACCTTGACGAAGGCGTACGGGTACTTGACCTGCAGCGTGCAGCGCTCCTTCAAGCGGAAGGCGGTGATGCCGGAGCCGAAGTTCTCCTTATGGGAGTCGCTGGTCTTCAGCGTGCGCGCGCCGCGGGAGAGGACCTTGCCGGTCTTGAAGGCGCCGACCACGCAGTTGCCCTTCGCCTGGGTCGGGGTGACCACGGTCGGCAGGCCCCACGGGGTCTGCTGGATGACGAGGGTGCCGGTGCCGTTGTAGGGCGGCAGGAAGAAGCCGCCGCCGTAGTACTGGCCGTTCTTGTCGCGCTTCAGGCGCAGGGTCTTGTAGTCCTCGGGGTTGATGACAAGGCCGTCAGCCGTGCGGTTGACGTTCTTCTTGATCATGGTGATTGCCGTGAAGATACGGTCCTCGAGCGGCTCGGTGCTGGTGCTGGCGATGACGGAGTCGGACGGGATTCGCGCGACAAGGCCCTTGATGTTGTCGCTGGCTCCGTCGCCGTTCCAGATACTGTCCTCCTTGACCAGGTCGAACTCGTACTGGTTGTGGTCGTTGATCTCGGAGACGACATAGGGCAGGTCGTCGATCATGTCGTCGGTGATCTCCCACAGGTCCGTGATGGAGTGGAGGGTGTCGTTCTCCCAGGTGGGGTCGGGGAAGTGGGTGTGTGCGGCGGCTGCGCCCTCGGCGGTCTCGCCGGGCTTGCCCTCGAGCTTGCCGTAGACCGGGTACTTCAGCACCTGGCCGCCCATGGTGCCGGTGCCGAACAGGTTGACGATGAGCAGGTCCTGGCGGGTTGCGAAGACGGGGTCGTCGAGCTCGGTGAGGTACGGGGCGTTGGAGCCAGCGGCGCCACCGGTGAGGTTCACGCCGGCAGCGGCCTTGATGCCGAACTCGGAAGTCTCGAAGTTGACGGTCTTAGCCTTGGCGACCGTGAGGCCCTTGGCCTTCAGCTCGTTGGCGAAATGCTCGCCGATGCTCTTCGCGGTCACGGCGTTCTCCTCCTTCTTCTGCTCGGGGTTCTTGCCCTCGGCGGCGTTGTCGAGGATCTCGGCTCCGTCCTTGAGCAGGGCGGCGCGCTCCTCGAGCTTCTTGGCCTCGGAGACGTGCTGCTTCAGCTGCTCGAACTCCTCATCGGTGAGGTTCTCCTCGCCCTTGGCGAGGATGTCCTGTGCCGCCTTCTTCTCGGCGGCGATACGCTCCTTAATGCGCATGTTTTGTCCTCCTAATCGGTGACTGCTCCGCCGAGGTATTCGGCGATTTCTGCTATCTCAGACTTGCGCTCGGCAAGTGCATGAGCCTTTTCATCGGTCTCGTCGGATTCATCGGAATCGTCATCGGAGCCGACATTCTTGAGCACATCCTGCAGGCAGTCGATGGCCTGCTGGATGAGGGACTCGTTGTCCTTGGAGATGGCGCGACCGCTCTTGACGTCGGTGACCTCGGCCTGCTGGTTGCAGGCAATGGGCACCACGGAGACCTCGAAGAGCTTGATCTTCTCGATGCGGCGGTGCGACCACTGGTCGCCCTCGTCCTTGACCCAGGCGGTCTTCTGCGCGAGGAAGCCGACCGACATCTGGTGCACGAGGCCGCGCTTGAGCAGGTCGTACGCCTTCTTGCCCTCATTCGTGTCGAGGTCGAACTTGAATTTGACGTTCAGGCCCTTATCGTCCTCGCATGCGGAAAGGGACTCGCCGATGCAGTTGAGCGGGGAATCGTAGTTGTGGGCCCAGTAGAGCGGGATTCCCGCGCCGCCGTCCGGGTAGTCGGTGGAAAGCGTCTCGGCGTACGCGCCCTTGGTGATCTCGTCGTCGATAAGGTCGCGCTCCCACGTGGAGGCGTACCCCTCGAACACGCCCTCCTCCTCGGGGACGGCCTTGACCTCGAAGTTGAGAAAATCGAGCTTGCTCATCTAGTTACCTCCCGTTCGGGCTCGCGCCCGTCTGGGCGTTCTGGGTATTGCCGCCGTCCTGTGGGGACGGCTGACCGCCTTGGGTGACGTTGAGCGGGACGATTACCTCGTCGCCGTCATCCTTGGCGGGAAGGTTGAGCTTGCGTCGACCCTCGTTCAGGGACATGAACGGTCGACCGGTCGCCGTGCTCAACGCCTTGTATTGTTCGCTGGGGGTACCCCGCAGCTGCGCATCCATGTTCGCGAGGATGAAGACGTCCTCCTCGCCGACCGCCTTGGGGATGACCTGATTCAGCTGCTGTTCGAGCTGGACGACATACGGGGCCAGCTCGACATTCCACAGCTGGTCCTTGTAGGCCTCCACGCTCGACTTGTTGCCGGTTCGGATACCGACGTTCTCGGGCGAGATGTGGTATGCGTTGCACACCGCGATGCCGATTCGGTCGCGCGCATCGAGGTCTGCCATGTCGACGGGCTTGAAAGCGTCGAGCGTGACGATCTCCATGCCGTCCTCGAGCAGGGGCCAGCCGCCGTCCTTGCCGCCGCCTTTACGGTAGGCGCGCATGCCCTGGATGAAGGTATCGCGCGCCTCCTCGCTCGCCCACTCCATGCCGGCGGGTCGCTTGATGTAGGCGGGGATTCGACCGCCGTTCTGGGCGATGAAGCGGCGGTAGCTCGCCAGCTCGCGCGCCTCGGTGAGCAGCGGCCCCAAGGCGCCGGACATGGGCTTGGGGTTGCCGACCGCGCCGGGGTAGCCGAGCGACAGCAGGACGTTCTTGTTCGGCAGCTCGTAGTTGACCTGACCGTTGGGCAGCGTGATCTGGACCCCCATCGGCTCCGCGAGCGCGTTGTACTGCACGGAGTACGTGCCATACGGGATACGGCGCAGGCGGTAGTCGTAGTCCTTGTCCATCGTGAGTAGCATCAGCCACTGGTCGTTGAGCATCATGTCGACCACCAGCGAGTGGATGAGACGGTAACGGGTCTCGTTCGCAACGTAGCTCGGGTCGGCGATGAGCTTGCCGATTTCGGAGTTAGGGGCCTCCTCGCGGTCGCCGTTGGGCTTCACGCGGTAGGCATGGAACGGGAGCGCCGCGATCTTGCTCGCAACGAAGTCGACCACCATGCGGACGTTGTACTCCGCGGCCCAGAGGTCGCGGCGGTCGTAATCGCCGAATGCAATGTCCTCGGCCAAGCCGGGGGAAATCACTGGCGCATGGGAAAGCACGTGCTGCGCGGTGGTCTCGGGCTGCTTGGCGGCATTCTCGGCAGTCTCGGATTTGCCCGTGAAGCCATCGTAAGCCGCCCTGATGCGGTCGGAAAAACGCATGTGTCAGCTCCTAGATAATCGTCAGCGGATAGGGCGAAGGCTTGGCCTTGGGCTTGGGTCGCTCGCAGTTGCGCAGCGCCCAGAGCGCCTCGCTCGCGGCGATCACCGCCGAGATCTGCCCCTGCGATGCCCTGCGCGTCCAGACATCGACCTCGCCGAGCTTTCGAGTGACAGCGCACTTGAGCTGCTGCGTGAGAACCGGCTGGTCGGTGTGGCGGATGGTCCCGTCGAGCACCGCATCCTTGAAGCTGCCTGCTACGGAGCCGAGCTTGCTGCCCTCGATGGCATGGACCGTCCATCCTTCTTCCTCAAGTATGTCGCGGAAGTCCCCCGCAGGGCATCCCTTCGACTGAAGGGCGACCTCGTCGATGCCCCATGCCTCCTGCACGGACTTGAGGTATTTCGATACCCACAGGTTGCCGTCTCGGCGAGCGATGACCTCGACGTGATCCATGCCGTCGCCCCTCGCGCCCGCTACAGCGATGTAGGTGGTCTTGCGGTCGTCGCTTGTGTCGATGGCGAGCACGACACGCTCGTCCTCGGGGATTCGGCTGTCGTTATCGGTGAGCGATTCCCACGTCTCGACATCAACGTAGGGGGTGACGTCAGCCGTGACCCATTGGCAGAGGACCTCGGTGCGGAAGGACGCCTCGGTCATGCCGTCGATGTCGGATTTGAGCGACTTGAGCGTCATGCCGCCGTAACCGCATGAGGGGTTCGCCTGCAAAAGGTCCTCGTCGCTGTCCAGCTCGCAGCCGTCACGGCCCGACCACTCGAAGATGCCTATCGCGTTGTCGTGCTTGTCGGCCCACTCGAACGGGTCCATGCCGCGCTTCTCGACCAGTTTCTCCCAGCTGGCGACCACCTTGAGCGCGGCCTTGCGCTGGGCGGCGAGAACGACCGACTTCGCATCGCCGGCGTTGGAGATTCCCCAGAGCTGACCGCTCCAGAACGACTTGGTGGTCTGCGATGTGGCGTTCCAAGCGACCCAGTTCTCCTGCTCGCGCAGCTCGTCCATGAGGACGCGTGCGGCAGGCTTGCCGCGGGCGTTCTTGGCGGCGCGGATCTCGTAGTGCGCCAGCGACGCAGCCTGGATGTACTCCTTGCCGTTGGTGTCCGAGACCTTGTTGGTCGCGTCCTGCAAATCAGCTATCGCGACTTCCGATTCGGCCTCGCTCGGCGGCTCCGGGTTGCACCATAGGCGCACCTGCGACCACGGCTCTCGCGCGATGTCGAGGTTCTGGGCGGTGCCGACGATCTTGAACTTCACGGGAGGTACCCGCTCCGGGTGGCGCTGCGAGTCGACGAACAGCCACCAGCTGGAAAGCACGCTGGCGAGCATCGTCTTGCCGTTCTGTCGAGCGACGAGGACGATGACCTTCTTGAAGCGGTAGCTGCCGTCCTCGTTCAGCTCGAGCGCATGGATGAGCAGCCACTTCTGCCACGGTCGCAACTCCACGTGGAGCACCTCGCGGGCGTAGTCGATGACCTCGAAGCCCAACGATGTCTCGGGCGTGAGCTCGCGCAAGGGCTTGGTCCAGATTCGCGGCTCGGCGTAGCCCTTCTCGTCTGTCTTGGCGTAGAGGGTGTCCATCAGCCGTTCACGACCTTGAACCCGGAGGTGAATGCGGCGAGCGAGCTGGCCTTCTTCTTCTGCGGCTCGGCCTTGATGGACTTGTCGCAGCTCGGGTTGAGCTTCAGCGCGTCCAGGACCTTCAGGTACTGGCTCACGGTGGTCGTGTCGGGCTTGTCGGCGGCGTTGATCCAGTTATGCTGCTCCAGCTTATCGAGTTTCTGCGCTAAAGACCGCCCCAGACGGACTGTAGCCACGAATTTCGGGGCGATATTGCCGTACTGGTCTCTCAGCCAGTCGGCGTGCAAAACGGCATCTTCAAACGTCTCTGAGAAGCCCTTAAGTTCATCCAACTTCATCCAAAATCACCTCGTCCGCCGACATTTTCGGGGCATCTTCCCCGAACATCGTCCAAAATCGCCATCTACCTGCGGCTTTGCCAAATCGAAAATTCGGGGAGAGAGGAAGAAGGCACACGCGGATGGTAGTCCGCCAAACCCGCAGGTAGATCGCTTACCGCCCCTCCCCGTCAGTCTGCCGTCCACTTGCGACTCAGCACCCCAAGGCTCACGGGCGGCTCGGAGTTGCCTCGCCTCGAGTTGCACGCGAAGTGCGCGGGCTCGAAGTTCGCCGGGTCTTCCTGCAGGTCGGGGCGCTTGCTCACAGGCACGCGGTGGTCGAGCGTCAGCGAGTCCGCGGTCGTGCCCGGGTCGGCCGAGTAGTCGATGGGCTGACCGCACAGCCAGCACACGGGCCGCTCGGCCTGGCACCTGGCGAAGAACTCCGCCTTGAGCCTGTGGAACCTGCGAGTCTGCACGCGGCCCGCGCTGTTTCCTCCCATTGCCTGCATCCCTTCCCTCTCATCTGTCCGTGCCTATGGTCGGCGCGCCGTCCCCCGAATCGAATCCGATGCACTCGACGCGCACGTAGATTCCCTGCGGGTCCGACCATCCCTTGGTCAGGTCGTGCGAGCAGATGAGCGAGTCATCTCTGATCACCCCGCATCTGGTCAGGCAGTCCTCGAGCGTCTTCAGCAGGTTGCTGGTGTCGGGCTTCGTGAGGTGCGGCTCGCCCTGGCGGTGGTTGCCCGTCACGTGGAAGCACCAAGTCACGTGCAGCCTGAGCGCCCCGCCGAGCGGCCTGTCCGGCACGCCCTTGGCGACGATGCGCGCCATGATCCTGTCCTCGGCCTCCTTCAGCTCGTCGGACTTGCGGATGCTGGGCTTGCCCTTGCGCATGTACGGCTCGAGGCTGTTGTGCGTGACGGTGGGCACCGGCATGGCGAGAAACGCAGACCATCCGCCAGCCATCAGCAGAGCCCCCTGATTTGCACGATCACTGCAAAACACGCCCACAAAATGAGCAGCAGGCCGAGCGTGGCCAAGGCCAGCGCAACCAGATAGCCGATGAACGTCCATGGGTCGAATCTCATACGAACCCCTCTCAGTCGATTCAGTTGTCGAAAAATTTGAAAAGCGGCGAAACGCGGAATTCCCGTTTACACCGCGGGGGTTGGGTGTGGACCGTAGGCCACAGCGCACGAGTGCGGGCGCGGCTTTAGCCCGCACGCACGTGTCCACACTTAACCCTTGGGGTGTAGGGTTGTAAACCCCTATTACGTAGTAATAGGTTTACAACCCATTTTTACAACCCTGTAAACCTGTAAAAACTAGGCTTTACAACCCGTGGGTTATTTAATTCAGAACCTACTTCGAAAGGTCGATTTCGCCATCGAAATCAAGCGCCTGATTGCTCTTGTCGTAGAGCAAGTCAGTGCCTTCCTTAATTCGGAAAGGGCTCCATTTTGTACTATTCCTAGTGGCGTAAGCGAGCGTGTTTTCATTAAACGGCTTTCCGTTTATTTCCACATCACCGATGCGCTCGAGCACATTGATCCTCGTCGGCTCGACACCGTCCTCGGCGCACTGCTCCATGGCTTCACGGATCAGGCTCACCTTCTGCTGCTGCTCCGATTTGAAGGTCTTCTGGGACGCTTCCCTGCCCTTGGAGCGGCTGGCCCTCGGGTCGTACTCGCCCTCGCATTTCAGGTCCGCCAAAGCGCCCGTCTCATCGGGCAGGTGCACCGGGTACTCGAACCACAGGTTCTTGGGCTTGAAGCTGCGGAACTCACGCAGGGTGCCCTCGATGCGCCACGCCGCCCATCCGCGGGATGACTCCTGCAGCCCCTCGTGGATGGATTCCAGCTCGCGGCGCAACTCGATGGGCGCTGCGTTGGCGGACTCGTTCGCCCACTTCTGCAAATCATCGGCGGAATCCATCCCGACGAACTTCTCGTCCGAGCGCCATTCAGGCAGGTATTTGTCGAAAGCGGCCCAGATCGCGTGCTGCCTGCGCCAGTCGTAGTGCGCCTTGGTGCACTCGTCCGTCAGCTCCAGCGCGGTCATGTCCAGCAGCGCGTCGGGGTCACGCGCGAAGACGCCCGAGCCCGATGCGCGGTCCATGGAGCGTTTCTGTCCCTGCAGGCCCTTAGAATGGTGGTGGCAGTAGATGACGGCGCACCCGACCTGCTGCGCGACCTTGTCGAACTGGTTGCAGAAGGCGGCCATCTGGTCGGCGCTGTTCTCGTCTCCCGTGATGACCTTGTAGATCGGGTCGATGACGACCGCGATGGGGCGCGTCTTGAGCGCACGGCGGATGAGCGACGGTGCCAGCCTGTCCATGGGCACGGAGCGCCCTCGCAGGTTCCAGATGTCGATGTTCTTGATATTCTCGGGCGCGTATCCGAGCGCCCCGTAAACGTCCTTGAAGCGGTGCAGGCAGCTCGCGGAATCAAGCTCCAAGTTGACGTAGAGCACCTTGCCCTGGGCGCACCCCCAGCCGAACCACGGCTTCCCCTCGGCGAGCGAGACGCACAGCTCGATGAGGGCGAACGACTTGCCCGCCTTGGAGGGTCCCGCCAGGAGCATCTTGTGGCCTTGGCGGAGAACCCCGTCGATGAGCGGTGGCGAGAGCTCTGGCATGTTCTCCCACTCGGACGCGAGGTTCTCGGGGTCCGGCAGGTCGTCGGTGGTCTCCTGCATCCAGTCCCACCATTCCGCCCACGATGCCTTTCCGCACGGGCCGCTCACGAGGCGCTGCCGCTCGCCGGAGCGCATGGCACCGGGCATCCTCGACAGGCGGGACGGGTTCTTGTTCTGGGTGTCGGGGTCGAGTCCGTTCTTGCGGCAAACGTCGTACAGGCGCATGACGCGGTCGCGGTACTCGTTGTAGTCGCGCGCATCGACCTTCACCACGGCGTGGAGGCTCTTCTTCCCCGAGTCCACGATGGCGGCGCACGGCAGCTGAAGCTCCTGCATGAGCGCCATCTGCTTACCCTTGGGCAGCGTGTCCGATTCGACAAGCGCGTACTTGAACTCCGAAACGTTCGCGTTGCCAACGCCCCTGCCGTCGAGCGGGTTGATACGGATCCATGCTCCGGCGCGGTCGTCATAGGCACCCAGCGCCTGCTCGATGGAGTCGTACTTCTTCAGCTCGCGCATCAGCTCGCCGGCGGTTCGCGAGTAGCATCCCTTGGATTTCGGGAGCCACTTGCCCTCGCGGTCCCAGCTCTCGCAGACGTAGCCGACAATATCGTCCTCGTCGAACAGGTGGCCGAGGTACTCGATCAGCTCCTCGGGGCCCGATTTGTCGGTCTCGGGCAGCTCGACCGGCTCGACCCATGACGGGTCGATGAGCGCGGTCGAGATCTCGCCGTCCCACGACAGGGCCTCGCCCATACCCTGGGACGCACGCGGCTGGACCCACCCTCGCTCGGTCGCCATCTTCGCGAGCGTGCCCGACTTGACCTTGGTCTGCCCCGAGCCGAAGCCGCGCCACTTGCGCTCGCACTCGCCCTCGTGGTACCTCGCCGCGTCCCTGCGGCTCCACTCGTCCCAGGCATCGAGCGAAAGCCCGCTCTCATGGAGCGCCATGCCGACGTCAAGCCATTCCTGGTAGTTCAGCGTGGACGGGTCAATTGCAGAGAGCGCGTCCAGAAGGTCGCTATGGTCTTCCATCAGCTCTTCTCCTTTCTGAATTTCTTCTTCCTGCACTTTGGGCAATACTTCCCCCGCACGCTCAGCTTCTCGAATGTCGCGCCGCACCTCTGGCACACGGCGATGCCGTAGCTGCGCCGCGCCTTGCGCCCCGAGTCCAGGCACTCGCGGCAGGTGCGCTGCGCCTTGTACTGCGGTTTGTACGTCTTCCCGCAGCATGGACACGTGCGCGGTCTCAGCTCGGCGGTCACGATCGCCTCGTTCAGCTTCGCCATCGCCACGGCGGTGCGCAGCGACTCGGCATCGTGGTACGGGATGCCGTGCCTGTTGATGTAGAGCCGCTGCGCCTGCGTGACCATCACGAGGTTATCTGGGTCGAAGTTGGTCATGTCGCGGTCGGCGAACATCACGCTCTCGCCCTTCTGGAGCTTCCGACCGTTGACCTGCTCCCAGATAAGGCGGTGCTTGGGCTTCCACCATCCGTGGGCGCGGTCGTCGGCATCCTCCTTTGGCACCTTGACCTCGATATAGCCGTCCCTGCTCACGCGCTCGGTACCGATGGGGCACTCGTTGTGGACCTCCTCGCCCTTCTTGAACTGGCAGCGCCTGATGTTCGCCAGCTTCTGCTCGTCCTTGACGTAGTCGGTCAGCTTCTTGCCCTTGTTGGGCGGAACGGTGCCCGGCGCGAAACGGCCGCCGAACGTGCCCTGCTTGATGCCGAGTGTTGCCTCGCGGTCCTTGAGCTGGGTGACCCTCAACCTTATGTCGAACCTTTTCTCGAACTCGTCGATAATCTCGCCCTGGCCGTGACCGGGGACGAACTCCCGCAGGAACTCGTCAAACTCCGGATGCTCCAGCCAGCGGACGGTGGTGCTCATCAGCTTCACGCCATGTCTGGACGTGTAGCTCTGCGCCGTCTCGCGCTTCGGTCGGTAGCCGAATGCGCACTCGAACGATGCGAGGAGATCGTCCCATGAGCGGAATCGCGGGGCCATGTCGAGAAGCCACGCATGTTCCGCCTTCGTCATGACCCTGCTCATCGCTCTTACGCCTTCAGCATCGCCGGGACGCTCGCGAGCTTGGCACCCGCCATCTCGGAGCGCGCGCGGATGATACCCACGGCGGTGTTGGCGTTCTCGATTGCGCGCGCACCGACATCGGAGACGGCCTTCGCGCGGTTGATCTCGCGCTCTATCGTCTCGTCATCGGCGTTGATGTCGAGTGCCATCAGGTTGTCCAGCTCCTCGAAGAAGATTCCCTGCAGCGCGCTCAAGTCGGTCGAGCGCACGGTCTCATGTCCTGCCATCTGTATTGTCCTTTCCCTCTCTTTTGCGAGCTCATCGGTCTTCAATGGTCTTGCCGGCGACGACGTTGTCGGCCTCCATCTGCGACTCCAGGTGCGGCTTGATCTCCTTGCGCAGCTTGTAAAGGCAGTCGATTGCCTTGTCGATGTCCTCGAGCGTATTGCCCTTGACCATGCACCTCCACACGTACTTGAAGGCACAGCACCACCACCAGACCGCCATGGTGCAGTACGGCGCCGTGGCAGCAGGCCATCTGCCGAGTGCCGCCTTCATGGCACGGGAGCACGTGATGAACCCATCACCTCTGTAGTGCTCGGGACACCCGGCATCCCTCGTCAACGTCATCTCTTCATCCTCAAGCTCCACTCCCATTACTTGCATGGCGTCACCTCGATGGTGTACATCTCGCCAATAGTCGGAGCGTCTTTTGCTTTAAATGGCAATCGGATATCTTCACTACCAAGGTCACTAAAGACAATAAATGTGGCTACGATCACATCTGGGGCAAAGTCATAACCGCTTTTCATACATGAGATTTCGGTGCCCTTGCAATAGGCGCTGAACTTCACTTCTCCACCTCCATGTTTCTACGGAGATAGCCGACATACGCTGATGTAATACCGCAGCGCAGGGCTATCTGCTTGTTGGTCAGGCGCTTGTCATTAATGAGTTCCTTGGCACGAGTTACCTTGGGGCTTTCTGGACGGCTCATTCGGCATCCACCTCCCGTGGCGGCAGTCCGATGTACGCGGCAATGTCGGCGACGCGCTTCTCGAACTCCGCTACTTCCTCGTCCGCTAGGTTGGGGCCTACTTGCGTCCACAGCAACGCGCCAAAACCTTCGAGAAAACCGATAGCGCGGACGGCCTTGTTGCGTGCCACCGCTTCGCTTTGGTCGTGGGCTTCTCCGTTTGGGCTTAGCACCAAATCGGCAACGGCTTCGGTTTTATCGGGTGAAACCTCAACTTGGTGCGCTTTGATACGCCCTTCTTCGAGCATCTTCTTGATTGGCTCGATAATCTCGGGATGGTCGCTCATTGCTCGGCCTCCTTTGGCTCCCAGAAATTGCAGCTGTTCCACGGCTGGCACTCATGCGGCAGGTTGTGCCAGCACGTCAGGTACTTGACCTCGACCACGGTGCTCTTGGTCGTGTGCTGGTTCTTTGCGAACTTGCACGTGGCGCAGCGCTTCCCTACCTGATCTGCCATCACATCGCCCCCGTGCTTCCGTAGCCGTCCTCTCCGCGCGAGCTTTCCGGCAGGCTGTCGCAGGTCGTGAACACGGCGTTGACGAACGGCAGGAACACCAGCTGCGCGATTCGCTCCAGCGGGTAGACCGTGTACGGCTCATCGCTCAGGTTCACCAGCTTGCATCGGACCTCGCCGCGAAAGCCCGGGTCAATGATTCCGGGCGAGTTGGCGAGCGTTAAGCCGTGGTTGCAGGCGATACCAGAGCGAGGGGACTGCAACGCGAACATGCCTTGGGGCATGGCTAAATGTACGCCAGTACCCACCCATGCCGACTTCCACGGGGCGACGGTGAGCGGTTCGGTGATGTTGGCTTTTAGATCGCACCCTGCGTCCTCCACGCCGTGAGCGTAGGTTGGTTTCAGCTTGGGGCTGTCGAATTGAGCCTGAATCACTTGGATGTTGGGTGAGACTTTCATCTAGTACCCTTCTCTTTCAATCACTTCTTCGATTTCCTCTGGCGGCAGCGCGTACAGCTTTGCGACCATGAGCATGTCAAGCTCTCGCGCATTGGCAGAACCGTAGAAGTCGAGCGATTCCCCGCGCACCTGCTTGTCGCAGCGATACGTGCGGCATACCTCGGGACGAGCGTGGTACACGGCGCACTCCTTGGCATCGGTGAGATACGGGCATGTGAGGTCGATAGCCCCTGCCGTGCGCTTATGCGGCTTGATGTGGTGCTTCTGCACGTAGATATACAGGCGCTGCAAATCGAACTCGCTCATGGGGAGGAAACGGGCGCAGCACTCGCCGCACCCTTTGCAGTTCCCCTTTGGCGTGTATAGGTCTTTGACGGTCTGGGTCGCGCTTAGCATCTGGTAGCACCTATGCGCCACTTCGCTTTCGTTGGAGTGCATCGCTACTCCTTGCTTGTGATCTTCACGCCGGGCAGCTCTTGCGGCAGGAAGTTGAATTCATAGTTGAACTTATCAGTCTTGGTGGAATCGATTTGCTCCACCGTGTACATGGTCCATTCGTTGAGGTAGATGAAATGTTTCTGGTACTTGCCGTTGGGCAACTCGGCGATAACGTTCAGCTCGTTGGTGTCGGTATCCGTCTTGATGGAAAGACAGCCCTCCATCTGCAACAGCACCTTGTCCGAGCGCATGTTGATAACGGTCACGCGACGGCGAACGTTAAAGTTGTCGGCATCTTGGGAAAGATTTTGGCTGACTCGGTTACGCTCGGTGCAACCAGACAGACCGCAGACGGTCACGATAGCCAGGACGCTTACAATTAAGGCTGCGACGAACGCGACCCTACGCTTAGTAATATTCATTTGTTGGGTTCCTTTCTATTTGGCAAAGTTCTCGCACGCCACGCTTTGCATATCGCGCATGTGGTCGGCAGTCCAGTTGAGCGCCCATGTTGCCACGTCTATTGGTATCTCATGACCGTAAAGTTCATGACCAAAAGCGGCGTTGAACTCACGAGTGCAAATGCCGTAGTCGCAGCAGTATTCGCGCATATACGCGCACTCGGCGCACGTGGGCTTGCCTTCGCCGAAATAAGCATCAATGTCGTGCTCAAAGCAGCCGGGCGGCAAGTTGTAGCCGCTAGGCGATTCGTGGTTAGGCATCGTCCACCACCTCCGCGCCTTTGACTGTGCCGTTGATGCCCCTTATAAGTCGCAGTCGGACGCCGCAGACGGGGCAGAACCTGAGCTCGCCAACGTAACGAGGCCTCTTGTTTGGGTCGGTTACGAACTTGCTCTGCACGTAGATGCAGCAATGTGGGCACATGACAGTCCTACTCATCGCTATTCACCACCTCCGCGCCGCATTTAGGACAATAGCTGTAGCCTTCAAAAACATTTGCATCCGCATAGTCGAACTCGGCAAGCTCGAAGGAGGTTGAGCAGTTGGTGCACACATCGCAGTCCCTGTTCTCGTCATGCACGATTCTGCACGTTGGACGGTCGATGAGATCTGCAAGGCCACGCAGAATCATTCCGTGCGAACACTCCGGCGTGTATGCTTCGAGCTTGATGCTGAGCGCTTTGGCAAGCTCACTCTTGAGCGTCTTCGCGCCGCCGACATTCGCCGCTTGACGTAGCTTCTCGGCTATCTCGCTACGGCGCTCGTCATCGCTAATCATCGTCTCCCCCTTCCCAGTCTATGAGGTCTGCGAGCTTCTCGAGGACCGCGTTGAAGTCGTGGTAGCCTTCTAAGCCGAGCACCGTCTGGGCCAGCTCGTCGAAGAACTGCTCTTTGTAGTAGATGAAATTGCCGCGTGCAAGGCTTCGCAGGTTCTCGGCGACGTAGTAACGCTCGTCGTCGCTAGTCATCGGTAATCACCTCAGCTCCGCAGTTTGGACAGTATGCTGGGCTAAAACCTCGGTACACAGGGAAGCTCCCGTTGCACTTGTCGCAAGTCCATATGCGACAATCGGGCACGCCGTCCTCCATTGCCTCGTAGTTCATCGACGCCGTAGCGGTCGGACGGTCGATTAGGTCTGCGATTGCAGCCATGGTCTCGGCAGGACACGGGAAGTCCTCCTCGTCGGTGACGGCCTCATGGAGCCGCATCCACCAATCCCCCAGCGAACCGCGCGTGTACAGAGTCTTGCTGCGAATCTCCTCGGCGATTTCGCGCCGCTTCTCATCGGTAATCATTCGTCCACCTCCAACTCACGCCCGCAGAACGGGCAGTAGCTAATAGGAATGCTCAGCGCCCCGGGGCAGTCGGGCCGAATGCCGTCCACCACGATCACGTCGTCGCCGCCGGGCGTGCGGTCTAGGTAAAGCTCGACCCCGCCGGTACCGCAGAAGTTGAAGCGGACCTTGCCGCAGAAGTCGCATGTGCTCGGGTACCTCATTCGGCATCGCCCCTCAGCTTGCGGATGCGGGATGCGATGTCGGCGAGCATTGCGTTCGTGCAGGTTTCTCTACCGTTCAAATACTTACAGTCGCCGCATGTGCTACCGCCATGATTCGTATATGCGCACGCGGGCGAGCTGAATTCGTCCCCGCTTTCGACCGTCCTGCCCAAGTCCTCCAGCAGCCTCTTCCAGCTGTCGGGCGGGGCTGGCTTTTCTAGGTAAACGACGCACGGACGGCGATAGACGACTAACCTACTGACCGAATCTATTCGGACGGCGAAGCTCCACTCTTTGCCAAAGGGGTCGAATTCGACGCGTTTAACGCACAACTCTTTGCCGTCCTTGTCGAACAGCACAGTCGTATCAAGCGGAATCTCGCGGCCTTCGGCATCTTTGGGTAGCTCGATACTCATTTGGCATCACTCAAAATTGAGATGATTCGGTTCTCGATTATCCCGGCAATCGCGCCATCGCACTTGATGGATGAGTCAAGCATGCAGTCATCGCAGAGGAGCGTCGGCGAGACGATGCCGCAAAGGTTGTTCGTCTCAACACACCTATGCAAATCGTTCACCAGCTTTTTCCAGCTGTCCTTCTTCTTGCTGTCGAGATACAACTTGTTGGTCTCGATGCATTCACTTCCATGTCGTGCGAACCATTTGCAGGCCCTCGCCTCGAAGAAGAGATCAGTTACGTGAAATTGGTTACCGTTCTCACGGTACATCATGGTCGTACTGAACGGGACAAGTGCGCCGCTCGCATCTTTTGGCAATCCAATCGCCATGTCACTCACTCCTTTCACTCGGTACATACGTTGCGGGGTTCACGCCGTTCGGGATTCGCCAGCCGCTCGCGCTGATTCGGGAAATCATCGAGCTCGCGGCTTCCATCGACCACGTGCCGACATGCTTGAATCCCCGGCGCTCGAGTAGGCGGATCTGCTTGGGCGAGCTGAGCCCGCTGTCGCGGCGCTTCTTCACTCGGTCGAGCAGTTTCGATGCCTTGCCGGCGTTGGAGATCTCGGAAGCGTCGATGCCGTATTTCTCGAGCGCGGCCTTCTGCTTGTCGGTGGCCGGTGCCATCTCCCAGGCGAACTCGGGGATGTATCCGCTCAAATCTTCGGCGGCGATGGACATCTCGTACTGCAGCGGGTTGACCAGCTTGGCCTTCTTCTTGCGCTGCTCGGCGAGCTGGTTGGCAAGCGCTTCCTCGCGCTCGGCGACCACCTCGTCAGATGCCCTGCTCTCGACCTTCTGCAGGTCGACCGGGCATCCCGCCTGCTCGACCATGGCGGTCATCTTCTGCGCGACCTCCCGAGAGCCCGTAATGAGCGCTGCAGGGCGAACCAACTCCAAACGCTCGGTCATCCACAGGAAGTCGAGCAGCAGCAGGTCGGTTTTGCCGGTTTCAGGCGACAGGCGCGTGCCTCGGCCAACTATCTGAGCGTAGAGCGCACGGCTCTTGGTCGGGCGCAGGTTGACGATGCAGTCGACGCTCGGGCAGTCCCAGCCCTCGGTCAAGAGGAGCGAGTTGCAAAGCACGTCGTACTTGCCGTCATCGAAGTCTTTGAGAATCTGGGCGCGGCTCTCGCTCTGCCCGTTGACCTCGACGGCGCGGAAACCGCATTCGTTGAGCAGGCGGCAGAATTTCTTGCTGGTCTTGATCAGCGGCAGGAACACGACCGTCTTGCGCTCCTCGAGCCCCGCATTCTTCATCTCCTGGGCGATTTGCGGCAGGTACGGGTCGAGCGCCGTGCTCAGCTCGTCTGCCGCCCAGTCACCCGAGCGCACCGAGACATTGGAGATGTCGAGCTGGAGCGGCACGGTCTGCGCCTTGATCGGGCAAAGGTAGCCGTCCTTGATGGCCTCGGGCATGTTGTACTCGAATGCCAGCGAATCGAACACCTTGCCAAGGTTCTGGCGGTCTCCGCGGTCTGCCGTGGCGGTGACGCCCAGCACCTTGGCACCGACGAAGTAGTCGAGCACAGCCTGATAGCTCGAGGAGACGGCATGATGGCACTCGTCGATGAGGATGTGCGTGAATCTGTCCCTGCCGAGCGCCCGTAGGCGCTTCTCCCGGCACAGTGTCTGGACGGAGCCTACCGTCACGCGCTCGAATGTTCCCACGCTCGTGTCCTCGGCCTTCTCGACCGAGCAGCGCAGTCCGGTTGATGATTGCAGCTTGTCGGCTGCCTGTTGGAGCAGCTCGCCGCGATGGGCAAGAATGAGGACGCGACCGCCATCGCGGACCGCGTCCTCCGTGACGCCGGCCATGACGATCGTCTTGCCGGTGCCCGTTGCCTGTACGAGGAGCGTTGCGCGGTCTCCCGCTTCCCAACGCTCCTCGATTGCGGCTATGGCCTGCTCCTGATAGGGACGCAGGTTGAATCTCATGCCTTAGAAGCCCCCGTTCTGCGCGGCTTGCGCCTGCTGGAAGGTCTGGTTGATCATGCCCTGCAGCGCAGGTGAGACAGGCTCGGGGTTGGCGTTGCCGTAGACGTGCTGCTGGGGTGCTGCGGTCTGCGCCTCGGGCTTCATCCACTCGGAAATCTCGTTGTAGGTCTTGTCCTTGTACTCGTGGGTGCCGACCTTGATTTTGCAGCGGCGACCGACCGCGCCCACCCAGTCCATCTTCAGCTTCTGCTCCTTGGGGGCATCGACCGAGCGCATCCCGATCGAGACGAAGAACTGGGTGATCTTCCAGGCGCTCTTGGAGTTCAGGAACAGGCGGTCGGAGAGCACGCGACCGTTGTCCAGGCGGACGTTCACCTTGGCGATGGGGCACGCGCACATCTTGTCGGAACCGTTGAACTGCTGGCGCTCGACGTTCTCGACCGTGGCACAGTACTCGCCGGGCTCCATCAGCTCGAACTCGTTCTCTACCGCATCGATTTCGCCGTCCCACCCAAAGGACTGACCCATATCGTTTGCCATTTCTTACTCCTTTCGACCGGCTGCCATGCCGGAATTGATGTAATCACGCATGCTGTCCCAGGCCGATACCAAGAACTTCGCGAAATCCTCGGGCAGCGCGTCTACCGGCGTGCCCTCGGGGAAATAACCGCGCGTTGAGATGGCCTCGCTCACCGTCTCCGCACTGATACCGTCACGCTGCATCAGGTCGTAGAGCGGCTTGAGGTATGCAGGGTGCTCGGGCTCGAACGGGTCGGGGATGTTCCGCGCCTGCTCGATCTGCTCGGGCGTGACCGTGGAGACGTTGACCGTCTCGACCGCCTGCTGCGGCTGCTGTTGCGCGAGCTGCGGGACGGGAATGAACGGCGCCAGCTGCTGGTACTCCATGGGAACCTCGTCCGGCAGGCCCCAGCGGTTCTTGGCATCCCACGTGGCGGCGTGCGAGCAGTAGAGCATACGGTTCTTGCCGCCCTGGGCCTTGCCGACCTTGCCGTCCTTGCTGGTGGTGATGACGATGGTCTTGTAGTTGGCAAACAAGACTGCATCCGCCCACTCCTTGAGCATCGCCGCGACGCTGGCCTTCTTGCCGTCGATAAGCTTCAGGCCCCAGCGGTCGTAAGCCCCCATCTCATCTGGCTGCTCGAACTTGCTGATGGTCGCGTGTGCGGTCACGACCACGTTGCATCCGCGCTCGCACACCTCGCTCAACAGGTTCAGCAGCTTGCCGAAGCGCTCGGTCACGTAGGTGTAGCCCTTGCCGTAGCCGGCGTCCTCGATGCTCTTGTAGCCCATGGCACCGCACACGTCATCGACTGCAAGTTTCTGCGCCCAGTCGGCGGTGTCCAAGACAAGCGTGCCTCCGCACTCCTCGGGGAAGTCGCGAATCCACGTGACCTCTTCGAGCAGCATCTGCCAGCTCGTGGGGGCAGGCAGGCGCGGGACGTCCAAGTAGTCGGACGAGCTCTCGGTGTCGATGAACAGGGGGCTTGGGAATTGAGCCGCCAGCGTCGTCTTGCCGACGCCTTCGGGGCCGTAAAGAACGACCTTTTGGGGACGAAGGCGCTGACCGCGGGTGATCTGGAATGTCATTAGAAGCTACCTCCAAACTGCATGGCGGGAATCTTGACCTCGGGAATCTCGACCTTAATCTCAGGCATCTCGGCCTTCAGCTGTCCGGCGCCCTCGACCACACGCCCGTCCTCGATGATGACCGAGCATGTGTCATCGGTCGCCACGCGGGTACCGATGACCTGAAGGCCCTCAGATTCGGCCCAGGCACCGAACTCGGCGAGCGTCTGGGAGTCCATCTGCTCCAGCTTGTCGACCAGGACGAACCCGCACTCGGGCTTGAGTGAGCGCACTACCGCCGTAGCCACGCGGAGCTGCTCCGCACCGCTCATGTCCGACCAGACCGCGCCGTTGTACACCAGCTTGCCGTCCTCGACCGTCAGGCCGTCCAGCGGCATCTTGGCGGTCTCTAGCAGCTTCTTGCGCTGGTTCTCGACCGCATTGACCTCGCTGTTGCAGCACTGGTAATCGTCGCCGAGCGACTCGGCGTCCTTCAGCGCCTGCCTGCGGCGCTCGTTCGCCTCGACCTTCTGGTTGAGCGCGTCGATGTTGGCGATGCTCTGCTCGATCTCATCGGTCTTCTCGTCCTCGAGGTCGGCTGCATCCTTGAGCGCAGTCTGGTAGTCCTCGGTGAGCTTCATCAGCTCTTCGGTCTTGCGCTTCAGCTCCTCGTTGAGCGACAAGATCTGGCTGTTGAGGCTGTCGCACAGCATGTTCAGGTTGTCGCGCTGCTGCCTGATGATGCCGACCTTCTCGCGCTTGCGCTGGTTCTCGCCGTTCTTGGCGAGGATCGCCTGCTGCTGCTCGATGAGCTCGGCAGGCGACACACGGTGGTCGGGTGCATCGGGGAAGAACGGCATCTCCTCCGCGATCTTGTCCTTGGCGCGCTTGCGCTGACCGATGTCGAGGCGCTCGGCCTTCAAGTCGCTCAGCTTCTTGTCCAGCTCATCCAACTCGCCGCCGATGCCGATGATTCGCAGAAGCTCCTGAGCCTTCTCGTTGTCGGTCATGACCATGAACTTCGGCAGGTCGATTGCGAGCTCCTCGATGAAGCTGTCGAGAAGCTTTTGGCCTGCCTTCTTGCCCGATGGGTCGGTCACGGTGAGCGTGGCGTTCTTGCCCGAGCGCTCGACCACGAGGCCGTTGTTCAGCTCCACGTGCAGCTTCGCCGGCGTGGCGCTGCCGTCTCGGTTGGGCTTGGACGGCTGCTTGCGCTTGCCGCCGAGCGCCCACGAGATCGCGTCGACCACGCTGGTCTTGCCCTGGCCGTTTCGACCGCCGATTACGGTCAGGCCGTTCTCGGTCGGACGGAGCGCCACGGCCCTGATGCGCTTGACGTTCTCAAGCTCAAGCGCCGAGATCTTCACGGGCTCCGGCTTCGTCTGGGCCTGAGCCTGCTCCACAGTCTCTTCCATTGTTCTTTTCCTTCTCTCTTTGCAGGCGCTTTCTCGCATCGCGCCTGCGCTTCTTTTCCCTTTGGTACTCGGCTTCCGCCTTCTTCTCGTCCATGCCCTCGCGAATGGCTTCCGCCTGCCTACGTCTCCAGCAGGCGGGGCAAAGCCCCATTCGCCCGGCATGGGAATTGGGGCGCACGTCCCACTTCCCGCAGGAGATGCAACGGTGCATCCCCGACTCGGGGTATTTGCTCAGGCTGATACCGAGTACGCGTTTTGCGTGCTTCTTGATGGCTTCGGGAGACCTCGGCCATCCGCGGCCCGTCATCATCTCCGACAGCAGCAGATAGCCGTCCATCCTGTGCGTCCTGATGTATCTGTCCTCGTCAGAGCGCCAGAAATATGAGTTGTCCCTTTTTCGAGGGACAACTACCCCCGATTCCACATTTTCTCCATTGTTTTCGGTCGGTTCCGTCATTGCAGCGCTCCGATGACATAGAGACGCTTGATCTCACGCATCGCAGCATTCTTGTCCGCAGCCTTGCTGACGTTGACCAGTAGATGGCGCGAGCGGACGATTCCGGTCGCGCTGCCCCTCGTTGGGCCCTTCTCGACAAACTTGGTCGCGAACCAGCTGCCGTCACGACCGCGCTCCGCGGTCCATCCAAAGAAGCCGACCATCGGCACCTCCTAGTAGTACATGCCGCTCGGAGCGGTGCCCTCGAGCCATCCCGCGAAGATCAGCCCCGCGATGAGGACGCTCGAGACGATGACGGTGCGCAGCTTCGGGTCGAGCCGCATCCAGCGGTCGTGCAGAAAATCGAAAATCCTAACGGCCATCGGAGCGTCCCTCCATCCACTTGTCGACATCGACCACTCGTATGAGCGCATTCCTGCTGCCGATTGTCTTGAACGGCAATCGACCAGCCTTGTTCTCCGCATAAAGGGTGCTAGGCGAGACCCCCGTATACCTCGCGGTCTCGATGACCGAGTAGGCCATCTGCGGCTGGTATCCAGCCTGTACGGCGAACTTCAGCGCTTCCGAGCCACAGTACGGCTCGAGGTCCTCCAGCTGGCAGCGCAGCTTCTCGGCTGCAGCATCCATCGCGTGCTGGAACTCGCTGATGGGGTCGTCCCAGTTACTTTTGGTATGATTCATAGCGTCCACCTCCAATGGTGGGTTTTGCCTGTGGCTCCCTTCTCACTCCATCGCTTTCCACTTCAAAGGAGTGTCAACGGAGCCACTCTTCTTTTCTCAGCGCCTTGAGGTGCGCATCCTGGCGGTAACGTATGAACAGAGAACTATCGAGACGTCTACGACGAGTTGATAGTGGATGCGCACCGCACGACGCTGAGACTTACTTTTGCCAGGCTTCGCACCTGACCGTCTGGCTTTTCAACGGAGCCAGCTGCCGGGCCATTGCAGCCGCCACAGGCTCCCCCTGCTCGCGGCAAATGGCGGATGCGGTTATCAAAGGTCGCTCCGTTCACCCGCTGCGTGCCCGTCTCGTCAGGCGGAACAGCTCGGCATGGGAGACTGCTGCGTTCCATGTCGCATAGGGTTGCCTTCCGAGCGACACAGGTACCGCCTTGCGATCGGCGTCAAGGAGAAGGCCAAAAAGCCCAGCGCCGATGGAGACGGGTACGCGGCGGATGAACAGAAGTGCGCTATCTACCAGCGCAAACATTCAGCGGGGGAACATCGCAATATAGTTCCCGGCATGATTAAGAGGCCATACTCAAGCTCATAGGCATCCTTCTAGGGCTTTGACCAAAAGCACGAGGAGCAGGACGGCCAAAAGCACGATGACGTTGAGAAACAGGCAGTAGTTGAAGCCCTTCTCAAAGTCTGGAGACCTGCGTTTCACAGCCTGTTCGCCTCATTCAGAGTCGTGATGAAAATCTCAGCGGCTCTGTAGGCCGCATAGAAAAGCCCGAAGCCGATAATCGGGTGGCGCTCGAACCAGTCGAAAATCACAGCCCCATCGCCTCGTTCAGCTCGTGGACGACATCCAGCCACTCGTTCAGGCGAATGTCGGCGTGCATCCAGTCGGCTTCGATGAAAGCCTTGTAGGCATCGCGCTCGCGCTTCTCAAGCTCCTCAATCGACATTTCCTTCTCCTTCTTTCTGGTCTTGGGGGATGAGACGCTTTTCCATGTCGTCGACTTTTATCTGAATACGGACAACCTCAAATAGCAGCGCCACGCACATGCCGGCACAGAAGTTGAGCGTCCATTGGATCGTGTCAGGCATTTGTGCCTCCTTCCCGCTTAACCTGCTTGGCGAGGTCGCGCTTGATCTCTTTGACGGAATCGTAGATTCGGTCGATTCTGAAAAAGATCACTAGGAACCAAGAGGCGATTGCCCAGAACTGCCAGTCATGCATCCATTCCTCCTTCCCTTTGCCTTCTGGGCTTTAGCTAGCTGGCACGAGAAGTTCGCTCGTCAGTCAACCCGAGCAGGTAGTCAACCGAGCAGCGGAAGAGCTCAGACATAAGAACGAGTTTCGAACTTGGAATGTCTCCTCCGTTTTCCCAGCTAGCTACTGAGGAGCGCGTCTTTAAGCCAAGCTGATTAGCCAAATCGCCCTGACTTAAACCGAGTCGAACTCGCTCACTAGCAATTGCGTTCAATAGAATCCCTCCTTAGTTCACTATTTGTGTAGTTCACAATTAGTGAATATAGCTGAGTCGAAACATTTTGCAAGTATCTATTTCACTTTTTGTAAAGTTTTTCGTACAATAAGCTCGCGCCAGTGAACTAGGGAGGCAAGAGATGAACAACCGGCTAAAAGCCACCAGACTTAAATATGGCAAAAAGCAGGCAGAAATAGCAGAGGTCTTAGGTATTGGCGTCTCGGCTTATTCCATGATGGAAAGCGGCCAACGTGAGATCAATTCATCGAAGCTAATAGCCCTGTCTAAGTTCTATGGATGCACGACCGATGAACTTCTGGGATCTTGGGCATATTTCAAGAAACAACAAGGCCAATCGACCAAGGAGGAATAGGCATGGGAGATTACGACGACAACGAGAAGGACGACGACTACTACAGCGAGGAGGACAAGGAGTTCGACCTCGAGCGCATGAGGAAGGAAGCGGAGGAGTTCAAGCGCAACGGCGAGCTGCGCCTTGAGGAGCTCAAGAGCGTCATCAGCGCCAAAAAGGGCAAGCAGGAGTTCACGCCCACGCACGATTACGGCAAGTTTGCCATCGACACCGAGCACGGCGTCATCTGCGTGAAGAGGGCGACCGCAGCGGTCAAGAAGAAGGGTATGGGCATCGCCGGCAAGGCCACGCTCGCGATGTTCACTGGCGGTCTTTCACTGGTCGCCCAAAAGGCGATGGAGGCGAAGCCCTACTACGCCCCCATCGCGTCCATTCGCGGCTTCTCTGTGCTCGTGGACGGCTCCGAGGTGACCACCGGCAGTTTCGGCGGTGGCTCGATGACATTCGGCGGCCAGAGTAACTTCTCCATGTCGGGCATGAGCGGCAATTTCGTCTCCGACAAGCAGAAGTACGTCGATACGCTCGCTCTGAAAATCGACTTCAACGACCTCGACATGCCTACCACGGTCATCACGTACATCAGCGAGCGCACGAAGACCTCGAGCCGCGACTACCGCAAGGCCGAGGGTGAGCTGATGAACGCTGTGGGCGCTCTCGAGATCATACTCAATCAGGAGCGAGCCAGCTGGTAACTATAAACAGATTTTCTGTTTATAAAAGAAAGCGCCCCACCATCCGCCAAGACACGTGGAGCGCAAACAATCCCATCCAGGTTGCTAGAGTCGGCTATGCCCGACAGGAGGGACTTTTTTAATTATGACACGTTCATCATGGGGAACCAAAACCAAAATCGACAAGAACAAATGGCGCATCCGCTGGTGCGAGTGGGACGGGCTTACCCGCGTGCGCCGCTCAAAGACGCTCTATCCCTGCACCTCGCGTGAAGCGGACGATGAATTGCGCCGCCTTTGGCAGCTCCACCACCTGCCGCCCAATGAGCGTGTGATACCGTGCCCGACATTCTCGCAGTGCTGGTACGAATGGTATCTGCCTGAGCTTAATACCCGCGTGGAAAAAAGAGAGCTAGCCGACAACACGCGCAAGCTGTACGTGACCCAATGGGGAGCGCACATAGAGAAGCGATGGGAAAAGGTGATGCTCGACAAGGTAGACGTAAACGAGTACCAGCTGTGGTTGAAGACACTCAAACCATCGGTTGCCAAGCTGTCCAATATCACGGTTGGAAACCTAGTGTCATGCGCTAAGCTCCACGGCGTGAAGGGAATTACTTTTAAGGACGTGACATACAAAATGCCCAGGAACGACCAGACCCCCAGCAAGGAACTCGAAGTCTACACGCTCCCCGAACTCCACCAGCTTCTAAAAGAAGTGGAGGGTAAGCGCTACGAATCGAATTGCATCCTCATGGGAATCGGATCATGCCGTGTCGGTGAAGCCACGGCAGCAAGCGTGGACGATATTACGTTCGAGCAATACAACGGCCACACCTATGCCGTGTACGACCTACATCAGCAGTACGGCTTCAACGCCCAAGGTTTTATGACGCTCAAGACCAAGGACAGCTACCGTCCAATCATCATCCCCGAGCCGTGGAGCCTGCGCCTGCGCGAGATCATCGCCGAGCGCCGGGCCGAGGGCGAGCGCTATCTGGTAGACCGTGGCACCGGCTACCCTTACGACCGCTCTTCCATCAATCAGTTCTGGCGCAAGGACTTTAAGAATGGAGACATAACGGTGCGCTACCTTCCGATGAAGAACCTGCGCAACACGTGGGCCACGGCGATGCTATGGAAGTACGGCGTTCCATCCCAGATGGTCGATAAAATGATGGGCCACGCCGCCAAGAATATTCTCGGTAAAAACTACGACCGCCCCGACAAACAGATGTTCATCGAGGCGGTCGATAAGGCCTATTTCGGCAATTAGTTAGGTACCCGTAAGGACAAATTAGGACGCAAAACCTTTATGCAAGCGTTCTACCTGCGGGTTTGTACCTATCCGCGACTACTGGATGTTGTCGCGGATGCCCAGAGCCTTGATGAGCTCACGGTACTCGACGA
>CAVCBD010000010.1:0-37985 GCA_963599935.1 Acutalibacteraceae bacterium
CTGGTGATCTCCGCCTTGAGAGGGCGGCGTCCTAAACCGCTAGACGAACGGGCCACATGACATCTGCACTGCCGTGCTGCGAGGAAATATATTACGGGACAAAAAACGACAGCGCAAGAAGAAATTCCAAATTGCCGACAAATTGTCGGCAGGTTATGGAACACGCAGGTAAACTGGGTGGCTAATTCAAGTTGAGATGGACCAAAAGAGCTTCGCGCTCGTTGGGAATGTTGTCTTCGATCACGGCGTCGAGGGCGGAGTTGAGAAGCTGCCCCAGTTCCGGCCCGGGCTTGACTCCAGCACGGATCAAGTCGCCGCCGTTGATGGCGAGCATCTTGAGCGTATAGGGCTCCCCCGCCTTCAGCAGCTCGTGCGACATCGCGCGCATCTCCTCAATCGTCTCAACGTAATAGAAGCACGACGGGGCCTTGCCGAGCGTGTCGGCACGCTTAAGATCCATGAGCTCGTCCATCAAACGCGGCGTGTCGACGCCCTCGCCCGAAAGCGCGCGCATCATATTGAGCAGGCAGGAGCGCTCGGGGCGCAGCGGCTTGTCGTGATATTTGATGAGCAGGCACACGTCGCGCACCAGGTCGTGCGAGAGCGCCAGGCGATCCATAATGACGCGCGCTTTCTTGGCGCCGAGCTCGGGATGACCGTAGAAGTGTCCGCTGCCGGCGTGATCGACCGTGAAACACTCGGGCTTGGACACATCGTGCAAAAACGCCGCCCACATAAGGCTCGACGAGGGCGCGACGCCGTCGCACAGCGCAAGCTCCCCTGCCACCGTCAGCACACGGGCGATATGCTCGTAAACGTTAAACGCATGATAGACACTTCGCTGATCAAAGCCGCGACCCGCTGCCAACTCGGGCACGGCGGCGCAGATGAGCTCGGGGTAGCGCAGCATGGCGTCTCCCCCATGACCGGTCGAAAGAATGCCCTCGAGCTCAATACCCACGCGCTCGCGCGCCACGGCGTCGAGCAGCGGCGCGCACTCGGCAAGCGCGCGCTTAGTCTCGAGCTCAATCATAAAGTCCAGGCGGCAGGCAAAGCGCACCGCACGCAACATGCGCAGGGCGTCCTCGTTAAAGCGACGCTTGGGATCGCCGACAGCGCGAATCAGCTTGCGCTCCAAGTCACCCTGGCCGTCGTAGCGGTCGACAAGCCCGCGCTCGGGATGCCAGGCCATAGCGTTGACGGTAAAGTCGCGGCGCGCCAGATCGTCCTCGAGCGAGGCGGCACGCTCCACACTCTGGGGATGGCGACCATCGGTGTAAAAGCCATCCAGACGGTACGTGGTGACCTCGATACGCTCGCCATCGGAAATAGCCGTGATTCCGCCAAATTTAATGCCCGACTCCACAACCGCGATGCCGGCGGCCTCGAGCGCCGCTTTGGACTCCTGCCACAGGCCGCTGCAACACATATCTACATCGTGGCTGGGGCATCCCATCAGCGCGTCACGCACCCAACCGCCCACATACCAGGCCTCAAGACCGGCATCCTCGAGGGCTCGCAACACGCGCAGAGAGGCGGCTGACGGCTGCGTGGCGTTGAGCGAAACATTGCACATTCCTGTGGCCTCCTGCGATTGCGGGTATATCGATTGACGGTTTCCAAGAAGTCTAGCAAGAAACGGGAGCGGGCGCACACGCAAACGCGTTTCAAGCACGATTGAATCCCAAGAGCTCTGCCACCGAAATGAAAAAGCACCCGCCTCGGTAATCCGAGACGGGTGCTCAACAAAGCAAGAAACCAAGGCCCGTACGTTGCGTTAGCAGACCTGACGGATGGCGATGCCCTTCTGATACTCATCGACCTTAGCAAAATCGCCCAAACCCGGGCACTCGACCACGTTGGCGCCGGTGGCCATCGAGAGGCGCAGAGCGTCCTCAACACGCTCGGGAGCGTCGTGCCACACGGACAGGAAGGCAGCGAGCGAGGAATCGCCGGCGCAGACCGTCGACAGCAGCTTGACCTCAAAGGTGCGGTTGGCAAACCAGATGTGCTCGCCGTTGGAGAAGTACGCGCCGTCGCCACCAAGGGTCAGCAGGACGTTCTTGGCGCCCTTGGCATGCAGCTCGGCCATCGCGCCCTTGACAGACTCGTCGTCGCCACCGCTCACCTTAATGCCAAAGATGTCGAGCAGCTCGTCGTCGTTGGGCTTAATGAGCAGCGGCTCCATGGCAATGAGGTCTGCCAGCTGATGGCTCGAGATATCGAGCACGAACTCAGCGCCTTTCGCCTTCACGCGGCGCAGGACCTCGGCCAGGAAGCCCTCGGAGGTGTTGGGAGGCAGCGAGCCGCTAATGACCAGGCAGGTCATGTCTGCGAGCGAATCGATAAGCTCAAACATCTCCTGCTCGTTGGCCTCGTTGATGGCGGCACCGGCGTTGACCATGTTGTACTCGGTGTCGGGGCCGGCGTTGAGGAAGACGTTGACGCGCGTGATGCCGTCGGTCCACACGGGCTTGACGGGCACGCCCAGGGCCTCGGCGCCCTTGACGATGAACTCACCCGAGAAGCCGGCAAAAAAGCCCAGGATCGTGGTGTCGACGCCGTAGTGATCGAGCGTGAACGAGACATTGAGGCCCTTGCCGTTGGGCGTATAGACCGCGTTGCGCGTGCGGGTGACGGTGTTGGCCGAAAGGCCGTCGCAGGCGATGTTGTAGTCAATGGCGGGATTTGCAGTGAGCGTATAAATCATGAATGTTCCTTTCACGAAGCAACGTGTTAATGAAAGTATATTCCACGTATCGGTAAAAGGCTAGGACAACTCGGCGAACGGTGTGGAAGCGATGAAGTACGGCAGGACACCTCTCCCCCATGGCGGAACAAAAAGGCGCCCCAGCCGAAACCGGGGCGCCGCATGCGCACGAATTTGTCGCGTCTCGCTTACTTGCGATCGAGCTTACGGACAGCAACGCGCTTGCTGTACTCGTCAACGTGACCGAAGTCGCCAATGCCCACGGACTCGGCAACGTTAGCACCGGTGGCCATAGCGAGCTTCATGGCCTCCTCGACGTTGTCGCGATTCCTGTACCACTTGTGCAGGAATGCAGCGAGGGTGCAGTCGCCGGCGCAGACGGAAGAGACCAGCTTGATGTTGAACTCACGCTTGGCATACCAAATGTCCTCGCCGTTGGAGAAGTAGGCGTCGCCACGGCTACCACGGGTGAGCAGCACGTTCTGAACGCCAGCGTCGTGAGCCATCTTCATGGCAACGCGGACCTCGTCGTCGGTGTCGACCGGCACGCCGAAGATGGCCTTCATCTCATGATGGTTCGGCTTGATGAGCAGCGGCTTCTTGTGAGCGAGCTCCTTGAGCTTGTCGGAGGACAGGTCCAGGACGACGTCGGCGCCACGGGCCTGAGCATGCTCCATGACCTGAGCCAGGAAGTCGGGCGTAGCTTTGGGAGGCACAGAACCGGAGACAATCAGGCACTCAAGATCGCCCGCGGTGTCCAGGATGTTGTAGAGCTCCTTCTGGTGCTCCGGCGTAATCGGTGCGCCGGGGTTCAGGATGCCGTACTCGTGCTGGCCATCGTTGACGTAGGTGTTGATACGCGTGATGCCGTCGGTCCAGACCGGGCGGCACAGGCAACCCAGGTTCATGACCTCCTCGACGATGAACTTGCCCGTGAAGCCGGCGAAGAAGCCGAGTGCGACGGTGTCGACGCCCATCTTCTTAAAGGCGAAGGACACGTCGAGGCCCTTACCGTTTGCCGTGTAGCTGGCCGAGCCGGTGCGGACGTTCTCGTCGGGCTCGAGCGGAGAGCTCGAAACCGTCATGTCGACAGCCGGGTTAGCGGTTAGCGTGTAGAACATTTACAGTACCCCCTGTATATGTGAGGGCCGCGTGGCCGGCCCATTCCAACCACGCGGTTACCTCTGATACCAAATTAGCGAGCTGCGGACTCGAGCAGTGCCTTGACCTCGGCGGCGGTGTTGCAGGCGAGCGCCTTCTCGGCGAGCTCGTCGCACTCGGCCTTGGTCCACTGACTGATGGTCTTGCGGGCGCGCAGGATGGACGGAGCGCTCATCGAGAACTCCTCCAGACCCCAGCTGATCAGCAGCGGCTCAAGCAGCGGATCGGCAGCGGCCTCGCCGCACATACCGACCATGATGCCGGCCTTCACGCCGCTCTCGATGATGTTCTTGAGCGAGCGGAGCACGGCGGGATAGTACACCTGGTACAGGTTGGAGATGGTGTCGTTGCCACGGTCGGCGCACATGGTGTAGCCGATCAGGTCGTTGGTGCCGATGGAGAAGAAGTCGGCGACCTCGGCAAGGCGATCAGCGAGCAGCGAAGCGGCGGGCGTCTCGACCATGATACCGACCTCGATGTTCTCGTTGAACTTGCGACCCTCTTCGGTCAGCTCGGCCTTGCACTGCTCGACGAGCTCCTTGACGGCCACGACCTCCTCGACGCAGGTGACGAGCGGGATCATGATCTTGACGTCGCCAAAGGCGCTGGCGCGCAGCAGAGCGCGGAGCTGGACCTTGTACTGGTCGGGGTTGGCGAGGCAGTAACGCACGGCGCGGAAGCCCATGAAGGGGTTGTCTTCCTTGACCATGTGCAGGTACGGGATCTCCTTGTCGCCGCCCACATCGAGCGTGCGGATGATGACCGGAGCACCCTTGAGCGCGCTGGCGACCTTGCGGTAGGCGTTGAACTGCTCCTCCTCGGAAGGAAGCTCAGCGGAGTCCATGAACAGGAACTCGGAGCGGAACAGACCGATGGCCTCGGCATCGTGATCGAGCGCGTTGGGCACGTCATCGGGGTTACCGATGTTGCAGGCGATGATCTTCTTGATGCCGTCGGCAGTCACAGAAGGCTTGCCGCGGAAGGCCTCGAGAGCCGCCTTCTCGGCAGCGAAAGCCTCGGCCTTGGCGGTGTAGGCGGCGAGGGTCTCCTCGTCGGGATCGGCCTCAACGACACCCTTGCCACCGTCGACGACAACGGTCATGCCGTTGCGCAGTGCGGTGCAGCTGTTGGCAACCGAAAGGACAGCCGGGATCTCGAGGGCGCGCGCGATGATCGCGGAGTGCGACGTGCGGCCACCGGTCTCGGTGACGATACCGGCAACGTGGGCCTTATCGATCGTGGCGGTCATGGACGGCGTAAGGTCGTGCACGACAACGACGGTGTTCTCGGGCAGGACGGAGAGGTCAACGACCTCCTTGCCCAGCAGCTCGGCCAGAATACCGGTGCGGATGTCGGCGATGTCGGCCGCGCGCAGACGGAACATCTCGTCGTCCATAGACAGGAACATGTTCTCGAACATGGTCGAGGTGTCCATGAGCGCCTGCTCGGCGCAGGTGCCGCCGTCGATGGCGGCGTTGATGGCGTCAGTCATGCCCGGGTCCTGAGCCAGGACGATGTGCCCGCTCATGATCTCGGCCTCGGCCTCGCCCACCGTCTCCTTCATATGGTCGGCCTGAGCCTGGGTCTTCTCGCAGAAGACCGAAAGAGCAGCCTGATAACGCTCCTTCTCTGCTGCCGAATCAGCAACCTCGTGCGGCTCAAACGTCAAGTCGGGATCGACGGCGACCATGACGGTGCCGATACCGATGCCCTCGGATGCGTTGACTCCCTGATACATTCCCATTCCTCTCTCCGTGCCATGTGATAAAGCGTTTTGCCATATCCATGACAAAAGAGCGCAGCTACCTTGATACAGGTCACTGCGCCCCCAAGTATGAACTTAATTGTTCAACATGCGACCCGTTTGAGTTCTACTCGCCAAGACCGCTCTTGATGAGCTCGATGGCAGCAGCCAGAGCCTCGGCCTCGTCGGCGCCGTCGCACTTGACCTCGACCTCGGTACCGCAAGGGATACCAGCAGCCATGAGGGCCATCGGGGACTTGCCGTTGACCTCCTTCTCGGGGGTGACGACAGTCACGTCGCAGGCGTACTTGCCCATGGTGGAGGCGAAGAGGCCGGCCGGACGCATGTGAAGACCCTGCGGATTGACGAGGGTAGCCTTCTCAGAAACCATAATTGACTCCTTTTTTGTGTTTAACCCCTGTCATGCATGCGGCAGGAGTCAGATTCACGACGTTGTTTATATTAACTCACATCAAACGGTTTTTCATTATGTTTCGCACGAATTGTTGGACAGATGTCATTCCTGTACGCTCGCCCGCCCGGCGGGGCGGTTAAGTTTGCTGCTCTACAGTCCTGCGCAAGACGGAAAGCACATTAAGTGCTTTCCTTTGCGTGCGGAACTCGCGACAAACTTAATCGCCCCGCCGGGCGGGCGAGCTGCGGAAACTCAGTCGGTCCAGAGCAATATGGTGCGAACGAAATTCTGACCTATTATTTGTTCGCCTGGTTGATCTAGTTGATGGGGTCTATCTATACCCTTTTGTAAGTTGCGGTGAAATAGGGACTGAATTTGGGGTTGAATCGTTTAAACAGTCCCTATTTCACCGCAACTTATTTCGGGATGAAAAAAGGCGGAGGCCCTGGAGAGGGTCTCCGCCTTTGTTACAAGGGGCGATGTTATTCGCGTACCGTGGAATTAGACCAGGCGGGCGTTGATCGTCTTGGCGATCTCGGCGGCGTCGGTGGAACCCTTGACGGTGGCACGGAAGTCCTCGTCCATGAGCGCCTCGGCGACCTTGGACAGGATCTTGAGGTGCGTGGTGCCAGCCTGTGCACCTGGGATGAGCAGGGCGATGGCAACGTTGACGGGAGCGCCGTCCATGGTGTCCCAACCGGTCACGCCGGACTCGTCCTTGACGACGATGACGGCAGCCTCATTGATGGCATCGGACTTGGCATGCGGGATGGCGAAGCCCTCCATCATGCCCGTGGTGCCCTCGGCCTCGCGGGCCAGGAAGGCGTTCATCACGGCGTCGGCGTCGCCGGCGATACCGGCCTTGACGGCCTGGTTGGAGACAAAGCTCAGAGCCTCGTCACGAGAAGCGAAGTCCTCGGCGACAAAGACATTCTCGACCTTCACGAAGTCGGAAGCCTCGGCCTTGGGGGCCTCGACGGCAGCGGCCTTGGAGGCCTCAACCGGCTTGGCTGCAGGAGCGGTCTTCTGGTTCTTCTCGAAGTCGTACTTCTTGAAGGCCACGAACAGGATGCCACCGACCACGGCGCCGATAAGGATCGCGAGGACCCACAGCGGACCGTTCTCGACAACGGGCAGGACCAGGAAGCCACCGTGGGGCGCCGGATCGTGGACGTTGAACATGATGGTCAGGATAGAGGCGATGGAGGAGCCGAGCATCATGATGGGCATGACGGGCCAGATGTTCTTGGTCATGAACGGAATGGCGCCCTCGGTGATGTGGGTGCAACCAAGGATGAGGTTGACGACACCGGCGTCGTGATCCTCCTGGCTGAAGTACTTCTTGCCGACAACGACGGCGAAGGTGGTGATCAGCGGCGGAACGATGCAGGCGGCGGAGACGGCAGCCATGAAGTTGGTGCCGAAGTTGTAGGTGTCGGTGCCGACACCGGCGGCCAGGGCCTCGGTGAGCATAGCGGTACCGGTGACGTAAGCAGCCTTGTTGACCGGGCCACCCATGTCAAAGGCGCACATGCAGCCGATGGCAAGACCCAGGACAACGGCACCAGAGGCGGACAGGCCCTTGAGGAAGTCCATCATGGCGGTGTTGATGGCAGCCATGGGGCCGGAGATGCCGAGCATGACCAGACCGACGATGGCGGTCGAGAACAGCGGGTACAGGAAGATAGCCTTGAGGCCGTCCAGATTCTTGGGCAGACCGTCAAAGACCTTCTCGAGCAGCAGGATGACATAGCCAGCGAGGAAGCCGCCGACGATGCCGCCCAGGAAGCCGAAGCCCACGCCGGCGCCACCGGCGTCGATCATGCCGGTATCGGCGTTAACGGGCAGGCCCTGGATGGCGATCATACCGGCAACAAAACCGGGGACGAGCGCCGGGCGCTTGCCGATGGACTCGGCGATGTAGGCGGAAAGCACCGGAACCATGAGGTTCATGGCGATGCCGCCGATAATCTTGAGCATCGCGGCAAAGGTGTTGTAGTCGGCAGCCGTCGAATCGAAGGACGTGATGCCCCACAGGAACGAGACGGCGGTCAGAACACCACCGGCGACGACGAAGACCAACATGTGGCTGACGCCGTTCATGAGGTGCTTGTAGATGACGTGACCGATGGACTCCTTCTCCTCGACCTCGTCCTCAACATCGGCAGCGGCGGCAACCGTGTCGTCGCCCTTGGCGGCGAGAGCGCGGTCGATCAGCTTACCGGCAGCCTCGACGGACAGGGCCTTGGAAACGCCGACGGAAACCATGGGCTTACCGGCGAAACGCTCAGCCTGGACATCCTTATCGGCTGCGACGACGACGGCCTTGGCACCGGCGATCTCACCCTTCGTGAGCTCGTTCTCGACACCGACCTGGCCATGAGTCTCGACCTTAATGGTCAGACCTCGCTCGGCAGCTGCCTTCTCCAGCGCCTCCTTCGCCATGAAGGTGTGCGCAATGCCGGTCGGGCAACCGGTCGCGGCGATGATGTCAAACTTAGCCATGTGTCCCTCCTTCTTGAGTACAGCGCCCGCGGGCGCTCCCCTATACGCGCTTCAATGCGCGTTTTTCCACACTTGAAAGATACCAACCTACCGTCCGCGTGAGAAGAGACAAGGCGCAATTCTCCGGTGAAAGGTTCTTTCATAACCGTAAACGGTAAGTGAAAGTTTACCATCAACACTTGAAACGGCAAGGTGTATCTTGTAATTGAAAATGCCCGTATACTATGGCATGAAAAACGAGTCCGATTTTCATGCCAACCAGGAGCCATCCATGACCGATAGCAGCAAGAGCGCGCTCTCCCTTATTAGCACGCACAAAGGGTACAGCGATTCCGAGCAGCGCATTGTCGACTATATATTGGAGCACCAGTCCGAGGCGCCGCGCCTGACGGCCGCCCAGCTCTCACGAGCCGCCGCCACGTCCGAGGCGACGGTTTCGCGCTTCTGCCGCAAGCTGGGCTTTGGCAGCTTCCGCAGCTTTCAGTTTTCGTTGGCGCGCGACTTGGAGAGTCAGCGCAACGAGGGCCTAACCGACGAGGTCTCGCTCGACAACATGGAGCAGAGCCTTAAAAATATCCTCGCCGCCAAGGTGAGTGAGCTTAATGCGACCATCGACGGCATTGATCACGACACGCTGGCCGCAGTTGTGCACGCACTTAAAAATGCCGGCGTTATTGAGTTCGCCGCCGTGGGCAATACGAACGCGGTCGCGCTCGATGCGACATTTAAGTTTTCGCAGCTGGGTCTGCGCTGCATGGCGAGCACCATTAGTGAGACCTCGATTGGTTTCGCGCTCACGTTGCGCCCTGGGGATGTCATCGTGCTGATCTCGAACTCTGGCAAGTCGCGCCGACTGAATCGCATGGCAAAAGCAGCTCGCGACTGCGGCGCTACCGTAGTCGTCATCAGTAGCGACAGCAAATCTCCGCTTGCTCGCCTAGCCGACTACACCTTTAATACCGTGAACCACGAGGCGCTACTCACAACGGGCGACTTCGCATTCTCCAAGATCAGCGCCACGATGATCATCGAAGTCATCTACAACTTCCTGCTGCCCGAGATTGAAGACGCTCGCGAACATATCAGCTACTACGAGGAGCTCATCCAGCCGGACAAGGTCGTTGAGTAAAACGCGTAGTGGGACAAAAATTTCAGTCTATTTTGTCCCACCAACACCGCTGATACGACCTAGCCTCGAACTTCTTCGAGCATCTGCTTTGCGTGGGCCAAGCTTGCCTCGGACTGATCGCCGCTGAGCATACGGGCGATCTCTGCGGTACGGGCATCGCCGGTCACCTCTTCCAGGTGCGTTTGAGGAACGTCGCCGGGCTCTTTACTGACCACGTAATGCTTGTCGGCCATGACCGCAACCTGCGCCAGGTGTGTTACGACAATCACCTGATGCGTGGCGGCAAGATCGGCCAGAACACCAGCAAGAGCACGAGCCGTGGAGCCGCCGACACCGGCATCGACCTCGTCGAACACCAGCGTGTCGACGCCGTCCGCATTACCGAGGACAACCTTGCTCGCCAGCATCACGCGGCTCAGCTCGCCGCCCGAGGCAATGCGGCGCAAGGGACGAGGTGTCAAGCCGGCGCCGCTGCGATATAGCAGCTCATAACTCGAAGGACCCGCGGGTGTCCACTCGGCGCGAGGGAGATCGCGGGACTCCCAGACCAGCTCAGCGCCGCCCATCTCCAGGCGTGCCATCTGACGACCCACCTCGTGACAAAAACGCGGGGCTGCCGTATTGCGCGCACGCTTGAGCGCCTTGGCGGCAGCAAAGAGCTCGCGTTCAGCGCTCCCGAGCGCCTCGCGCGCCTTCCTAATCTGTTCGTCACCATCGTCCACCAGCGATAACAACTCCCGCGAACGGTCGCGCATGGCAAACACGTCATCCATGGTAGGACCCCACTGACGCAGCAGGCCCTTGAGGTCGGAATACCGCTCGCGCATGCGAGCGAGCTCGCGAGGGTCAAACGCAACGCCATCGCGATAAGCACGCAGCTCATTGGCGCAATCCTCAAGTGAAATGCAGGCGTCCGAAAGTGCGTCGGCGATGTCGCCCAGCTTGCGGTCGACGGCCGCCATGCGCGACAGCTCTGCCACGGCGCCGTTCACGGCATCGAGCGCTCCCCCTTCGGCAGCAAGCGACGCATGGGCCTCGTTTGCCGTCGCAACCAAGACCTCGGCGTGCTCCGACCGCGGCAGCAGCTCCTCGAGTTCCTCGTACTCACCTGGCTTGGGGTCGACCTCGGCGATACGCTCGAGGGCAAAACGCGCTTCCTCGACGCGACTCCCCTGCGCGCGTGAGGCTTCCTCCACACGGCGAAGCTCCTTGGCGGCGGCACGCGAAGCCTTAAAGCAGGTGCGATACTTCTCGAGCGTCTCAAGTGCCGCGCGCCCAGCCCAAGCATCGACCATGGCAACATGATGTGCCGGATCGAGCAAACGCTGGTGCTCGTGCTGGCCGCAAAGATCCATCATCACGCCGACGCGCTCCGAAAGCTCGCGCACGCTGGCGATGCGGCCGTCTATTTTTACGCGGCTGCGGCCCTCGGCAGAAAGACTGCGCTGCACGGTGAAGCCCTCCGTATCGTGCGGGCCTTCGAACAGGCGCGCCTCGACGCTGGCAAGCGCCTCGCCCTCGCGCACCGTCGACGAATCCGCGCGCTCGCCCAAAATGAGCTTGAGCGCCGAGAGCAGTGCGGTCTTACCGGCACCGGTCTCGCCGGTCAGAACCGTTAGACCCGCGCTTGGCACCAACGTCGCCTCGCGAATGAGCGCAATGTTGGAAACCTGCAGCTCATCGATCATGACGCACTCCGTAGAACACGCGGCTCACCGAGTTGTAGAAGCTCTCGGGGCCGTAGTCGAGCAGCAGCACATCGCCGGGACCGCGACGCACAGCCACGCTCTCGACCGTGCCGTCGCAGGTAATAAACTGTCCGTCGATGGCGATGGCAGGCACACTCGGGCGGTCGTCGGACATAAAAATCTCGACGACATCGCTTGGCGAGGTCAAGAAGGCGCGAGCTTGAATGGTATGCGGAGCGATGGGCACGCAAACCATACCCGTGTAATCGGGGCTCACGATAGGGCCGCCGGCAGAAAGCGCATAGCCCGTAGAGCCGGTCGCCGTGGACACAACGACACCGTCACCGCGCAAGCGATCGATATGATGTCCAGACACCGTGATGTCAAACTCGACCATATCGGAAAGGGGCCCGCGCGTGAGCGCCATATCGTTGAGAGCAAACGTGCGCACGACGTCCTTCGTGCCGTCATCGCGCACCGAGACGATATCCGCGGCGATGGTGGCGCGGCGGCTCACGTGGAGCTCACCGGACAGGGCATCGCTCACAACCTGCAAAATATCGCGTTCCTCGGGACTGGCCGCCGTCAAAAAACCCAGGTGACCATAGGAAAGACCCAAAATGGGAATCTCACGGTAATTGAGGATACGGGCGGCGCGCAGCAACGTGCCGTCGCCGCCGAGCGTAATGACCAGGTCGGCATCGTCAACATCGGGCGTGCTCTGAATCTTGGAGCGCTGGTCGGCAGCCCATGCGACCTCGTAACCTTGGCGCGAAAGCCAAAGCTCGAGCATCAGGCCGCTCTCGACCGCCTCTTGCTTGTAGTAATTGGGAACCAGAAAGACCTTCATAGCGTTGCAGCTTTCTCGCTCAAAACCGATACCTGGGATTGCAGCTCGTCATCGGAGCGCTCGCCGGGGACAAACCTCGTGCCGTACAGGAAAAACTCAACATTGCCCTTGGCGCCATGGATGGGTGACACGCACACGTCGACCGGGAAGAGGCCCTTTGCGGCGAACAGCTCAATCGCCGCCACGAGTGTGTCAACACGCACTGCGGGATCCGTCACGATGCCGCCCTCGCCCACCAGCGCAGCCGGCGCCTCAAACTGGGGCTTTACGAGCGTGCAAAACGAACCGGAAGACTTCAGGCACGCCAGCACGGCGTCGATGATATTCGCGATACTCGTAAACGACACATCGCACACGGCCAGGTCGATAGCGCCGCCGTAGCCGAGCTCGGGCAACTGCGTCACATTCGTGCGCTCGTGGAGCGTCACGCGATCGTCCTGACGAAGCGACCAGTCGAACTGGGCACGGCCCACGTCGACCGAGACAACGGTCGCGGCGCCGCGCTTGAGCAGGCAATCAGTAAAGCCGCCCGTGGAGCAGCCCACATCAAGGCAAGCAAGGTCCGTCGGATCAATCCCAAACGCATCGAGCGCACCCTCGAGCTTAAGGCCGCCGCGCCCAACGTACGGAATACGCCCCTTAACGTGCAGTGGCAGGCCCGGCGTCACCTTGAGCCCCGGAGAGGTCAAACGCTCACCGCCACTCGAAACCAAGCCGGCCATAAGAGTGCGAAGGGCATCCGCGCGATCGGCGCAGATGCCCTGTGAAATCAGTTCGTCATCGAGACGCACGCGTTTCATGAATGCCATCAACCATTCGTATCCGGGGATGCAGCCTGTCTATCTTGGGACTCATTTGCCGCATCCTCATCGTATTCCTGCTCGAGCTTGTCGGCCTCACGCGGCGTAAGCTCAAACTTGTCGACCATATCGACCGCACGGGAGCCCAGCTCAATCGCCTCGTCAAACAAATCGAGCGAACGCTCCAAGGACGTATCCTTGGAGCGAACGGTGGCGATAATCTGGTCCAGGCGATCCGAGATCTCATCGAAGTTGCGGACGGAACCCTCTGGCATGGCTACTCCTCGACGGAGTCGGCCTCGACGGCCTCAGCAGCGTCCGCGTCCTCGTCAAGTACACCGGCGGCAGCCTGAGCGGCAGCGACCTTTGCGGCCGCCTCGGCAGCCTGTGCCTCCTCGCGAGCGCGATCCTCGGCCAGCAGCTCTTGGTACAGGTCCTCGCCCGGCAGCTCCTCGCTGCGAGCGATCTTGCCCAGCACGCCGTTGACAAACGAAGCGGACTGGTCGGTACCATAAGCCTTAGCGATCTCGACAGCCTCGTTGATGACGATGGCGTCCGAGACCTCCTCGTCGGTGAGGAAGCGCATCTCGTAGACGGCGATACGCAGCAGGTTGCGGTCGGCGCCGGGCATGCGCATAAGATCCCAGTTCTTGGCGACGGCGCGCAGGGCACAGTCGATGCGATCGATATGCTCGTAGGCACCACGGCAAAGCTCCAGCGCATAGGGGTCGAGGGGACCCTTCGAGATCAGGAAATCGCCCTCGAGGACGCGCTCGAGCGGGCTGTCCGTGGCCTCGGCCTGGAACAGCAACTGCAGCGCCTGACTGCGGGCAAGTGTGCGCCCGCGATAAACCTTAAGGCTCAAAGGTTACTCCTTGGGGAAAACGAGGCCGTCGATGCAAACGTCAACGCGCTCGACCTCGACGCCCACCTGGGCATCGATGGCGGCGACCACGGCGGCGCGAACGGCCTCGGCGAGTTTCTTGAACGGATAGCCAAAGAACACCACGACACGCACGGTGAGTGCGAGCTTGTCGCCGACGACCTCAGCCTCGACCGCCGGCTCGGAAGCCGGGGCCTTGGACGAGAGCATCATGGAGACAAGGTTGGTGGCAAGGTCCTTGACGCCAACGGAGGCGATGCCCTCGACATCCGACACGGCGCGCGAGACGATGGCGGTCAGAACATCGGGCGAAATGCCGATGCCGTCAATCTTGATTTCCTGGGGCATGAGTCCTCCTAGAAGAGTTGGTTGCTAGACGCGGGAGACGAACTTGCCGTCGCGGGTGTCAACCTTGATGACCTCGCCCTCGTTGAGGTACATGGGGACCTGGATGACAGCGCCGGTGTCGATCGTGGCCGGCTTGGTGGAACCCTGGACGGTGTCGCCCTTAAAGCCCGGGTCGGTCTGGACGATGGTGGTCTCGATGAACATCGGCGGGGTCACGCCCATGAGCTCATCGTCGGCGAAGAGCAGCTGGCAGATGTCGTTCTCGCGCAGCCACTTGGAGTTCTCGCCCACCATGTCCTCGGGAACGGGAACCTGCTCATAGGTCTCGTTGTCCATGAAGATGTAGTCGGTGCCATCGTTGTAGAGGTACTGGAACTCACGGGTGGTGAGCATGACGCTCTCGAACTTGGTGCCGGCGTTGCAGGTGTTCTCGACGACGCGGCCACTCTTGATGTCGCGGGTCTTATAGCGCACAAACGCGCCGCCCTTGCCCGGCTTGACATGCTGGAACTCGACGATGGTGTAGACCTTGTCCTTAATGCGGAGACCGAGGCCGTTCTTGAAGTCGGCGGTAGAAATGGTAGGCATAGCGACCTTTCTTGTTATGGGCAGAACGCACAAGCGTCCAAATTACATACGACCGAAATTATACACTTGCAGACGGCGCCTGCAGCGAGCGCATAAAAAGAGAACGCGGGGCGCCCGAATCATTTCGAACGCCCCGCCCCAAACTATCTACGAAGTAGACTAGCAGTCGATGACGTGCAGGTCATGCGGGGTCTTGGTGAAGGGCTCGTAGCCGTTCTCGGTGACCACGCCGTAGTCCTCCAGGCGCACGCCGCCCACACCGGGCAGGTACACGCCGGGCTCCATGGTGACAACCGAGCCGACCTCGATGATGTTCTTGCTGCGGTTGAAGTTGGGCAGCTCGTGGATGTCGATGCCAACGCCGTGACCCAGGCCATGGTTGTAGTAATCGCCATAGCCGGCATCGCCGATGATCTTCTTGGAAAGCTTGAAAATGTCGTTGCCCTCGACGCCCGGATGGATGGCGGCGACACACTCCTCGTGGGTGCGGCGCACGAGCGCGTACAGGTCGAGCTGCTCCTGGGTAGGCTCGCCCATCACGACGGTGCGCGTCATGTCGGAACGATAATCGCAGTAGCCCGCGCCGTAATCCATGAGGACGAAGTCGCCCTTCTCGATCACGCGGTCGCTCGGCACGGCGTGCGGGTTGGCGGTGTTGGGACCGCTCGCCACAATAGAGCCAAAGGCCAGGCTGTCGGCACCGTTGGCGAACATAAAGTTCTCGAGCTCGTTGCGAACCTGCTTCTCGGTCATGCCGGGCTTAATAAAGCCGAGCATGTGCTGGAAGGCGGCGTCGGTAATCGACTGCGCATGGCGCATGAGCTCGATCTCCTCGGCATCCTTGATGGCGCGCATCTTGCGAATGTCGTCATGCATCAGCGGCAACATGCAGGCGACGGAACGGTCCTCCAGACCACGCTGAATACCCTGGTAGAAGTTGATCTGCATGTCGTCCTCGACAGCGCAGACGCGACATTTGTTGGCCGCGATCTTGCCGGCGACCCATCCAGGAATGGTGCCCTCGTCCATGTCGTAGACCCAGGGGCTGCCGGCGGCCGTGTTCTCCTCAAAGCTGTTGAGGTAGCGCGAGTCGGTATGGAACAGGCACTGGTCAGCCGTAATAAACGCCGCGTGCGGGAACTCGAAGGTGTAGTCGAAGACGCCCTTCACGCCCGTGAGCCAACGAAGATTGGCCTCGTCGCGCACGACGATAGCGTCGTAGCCGCGCTCAGCCATCAGGGTACGGACACGCTCGATACGACCGGCAGGACCGGCAGCAAACTCAGACATGCAGATTCCTTTCTTGTTGTCTCAAAAAGTGCGGGACGGGTCTCAACCGAACGACGGAATCGCATGCGATCCGCAACCGATTGAAAACCCGCCCCTCAACATGATACGAAAGACGATGGATGTCAATAAAACTTAGAGAAGTTCTTTGCGAGAAGCCAAGTAGGCGTGAGCATGGCGCTCAAGAACCTCGTCCTCAACGCTCGTTAGACGAATGGCGCCGAGTGCCGCGGGCAGCGGCAACATACTGCGGTTCGAGCGGACAAACTGCTGCCTGCGGAACTCCTCGATATATGCAGCAGGCACCAGATCGAAGGCAAGCTCCTCGATACCAAAGTCCTCCAGGCAGTCATCGACCTCAAAGACGTAATCGATATCGAAATCGCAGGCATCATGTGCTAGGCGCGCCTCAAAGCGCATGCCCTCGGACAACAGCTGGTAGGCAGGGACCCGCGAAGCGGCATCGCCCAAGCAGGCGCGCAGGGTACGCTCCCCCATCTTGCCAAAATCAAGTGCATGGCGGGCGCTCGGGTTCGTGGCCATCAGTACGTCCTTGCGGGCAGTCTGAGACCACTGAATGGCATTGACGAGCGCGACCTCCTCGCCCGCGAGAATCTCGGGGACGGTCTCAGTAAACTGATTCCAGCGGGACTTGCTGCTCGAAAGCATGGTGCCAACAAGTACCGCATAGCCGAGTCTGAGGTCCTCGGGGTCCGCCTCGCGTACAAGGTCGAGGTCACACACGACCAAGCCCGGCTCGGGACGGAACGCGATAGCGGGAAGCGCATTCGCCGACGAGGCGACGAGCGGCTTCATGGTCGTCGCGACCGTGAGCATGGCGTCGAGCGTCGTCGGCAGCAAGGCGCACTCGGTTCGACCGCACCACTGATTGGCACACCAGCAAACGACCGAACAGGTCGCCGTGTCACCGACAGCGACAACAAGATCGTCGCAGGTAATACCGTTAGCCGACAGGGCGCCAAAGACGGTATCGGCATCGGCCAGCGTAGCGCCGGCAGGAGAAACCTCGAGGGCGAGCAGCGACACGGCAAAACCGGCGTCGACCAGCGCATGCTCGACGACCTCGCCAAAACGCTCGGATGTGGCGTCGTTCCAAACAACCATCGCGCGCTTAGGCTTGCCCACAGCCGAGGCAAACATGCGCGACAGCTCCTCGAACGCGCCCAATCCGACGCGGACATCGACACTGCGGTTTTGGAAATTGATAAGTTGACGGCGAATCATAGCAGTCCACGCTCCAAAAGCTTCTCGGCACAAAGGTAGGAAACGTCCTCGAAGGACTTGTTGCGAATATCAAGGGTAATATCGGCGGCTTGGCGATACAGCGGACGGCGATGCTCAAACAGGCGCGCGGCGTGCTCGGGCGAGCGGAAATCAGGCCGGGTATCGGAGCGGCGAATCTGGCGCAACGAGTCCTCAAAGTCGCCTTCGAGGTACACACAGGTACCCATCTCGTGCATCAGTTCAATGTTAACCGGCGTCTCGACGATGCCGCCCCCGCACGATACCAGCAGACTGCGCTCGCTTTGAAGCGAACGGAGTGCCGAGGTCTCGAGCTCGCGAAAACGATCCTCGCCCTCGGTCTCAAAAATCTCGGTCACCGACTTGCCGCAACGACGCACAACCAAACGATCGGTATCAATGAATCGACGCTTGAACATAGTGCCCACGTTGCGCGCAAGCGTCGACTTGCCCGCGCCCAAAAAGCCGATAAAGAAGATATGGTCGCAGCCGTGTTTGATGTGCTGAGACATGGCGAAACCTATTCCTCGCAGGGAAGGTCGCGCAGGGCCCGGCGCTCAAAGATACGGAAGATCTGCGTGTACCACAGGTCCTGGGTTGCCTGCGGCTTGACCAGAATAGTGTCAACACCGGCAAAGTTACCGCTCCACACGTCCGTGTAAAGCTGATCCCCGATTAGCACGGCCTCATCGGCCGTGGCGCCCAGACGCTTAAGACCGACCTTCAGGGCAAAGGGCGCCGGCTTCATGGCATGGCTGATGGCCTCGAGCCCCAGCTCGCGCGCCGATGCCATGACCTGGTCGCGATGCCAGTTGTTGGACACCATGCACAGCTTAAAGCCCTTGGCATGGGCGGCCTCGAGCCAAGCGGAAACCGCAGCGGGAACCTGCTCGGTATCACGCGGCACCAGGGTGTTGTCGCGATCGAGCAGAATGGCGCGCTTGCCGTCGGCCCACAGGGTATCGAGGTCGATGCGGTCGACTGAGGCAACATATCGTTTGGGGCTAAAAATCCTCATGATCAATTCCAAGACTGTTGGTGCTCTTCGTAGGTCTTCGAGAAATACTCCTCGTCCTGCGTAATGTAGAAATACAGGTCATCGGAGTCGGTCGGCTCAAGGGTAGCCTTGAGCGCCTCGAGCGACGGAGAGCAGATGGGCGTGGGCGGCAGGCCCTCGTGCTTATAGGTGTTATACGGGCTATCGCTCTGCAGGTCGTCGGCGGTAACCTCGCCGCCGGTGACATACATCATGGTCGCATCGCTATTGAGGTAACGCAGGCCATCGAGCTTGCCCGCCAGACGGTTATAGAAAACCGATGCCACGTGCGCACGCTGATCGGCGTTAAGGCCCTCGCGCTCGACGATCGAGGCAAGGTTAACGATGTCGTAATCGGACATCTCCACGCCGTAGCGCTCCTTGATTTTTGCCTCGCAGTTGGCAAAGTCAAGCGACTTATACTCGGCGTTGAACTGGTCGAGCATGGCGCGAATCACATCGTCGGCAGACGGGTCCTTGCCCAACGAATAGGTCTTGGGGAATAGAAAGCCCTCGAGCGAATCGTTTGCAGCGCCCTCAAGGAAGCTATAGTCCTTCACATAGTTGGAGGCCTTTGCCTGATTGAGGAAGTCTTCCTTGGAGATACTGTCGTATGCCTTGGCCACGCGATCGGCGACCTGGTCAACCGTCAGGCCCTCAGGGATAGTCAGCGCATCGGAGCCCGCATTGGGGCCTTCCATGAGCTGCTGAACGACCTCGGTCGCGTCCATGAGCGTGGTGAACGAATACTTACCCGGCTTGAGAGACATATCGGCGTTGAGCTTTTTGACCGCCGCGTAATAATCCTTGGGATTTTCGACGATATGGTTCTCGGAGAGAATCGAAGCGATGGCGTCACCAGAGGCGCCATCGGGAATCGTGATAGTAACTTGCTGGCCGGCAGCGACTTTCGCGTCCTCACCGGCAAAGAAGCCCTTGACGGCTGGCACGACAAAAAAAACGATCGCGACAAGCGCAAGCACAGCGACGACGCCACCGATAATCATAGGCACCGGGGAGCTTTTCTTTTGGGCACCACGGCGGGCGCGCGTGTTATAGCTCGAGCGCGTGGCCGGAGCAACGCCGTGCGAGCCATGAGCATGATGTGCGCGGGAGTGTGATCGCGGGGCCTGTCCCTGCGTGCGCTGGGCAGGAGCCTGCTGCTTAAAACGAGCGCCGCCAGCGGGCTGCGCGGGGCGAGCGGCGGCCTGTTGAGCAGCACGCTGAGTAGGCTGAGCCGAACGCTGCATCGGCTGCGCCGGGCGCTGGCCAGGCTGAGCAGGGCGCGGAGCGGGCTGACCCAGACGATTCTGCTGGCGCGGATCGGAAGCGCTAGACATGCTGAACCTCCTCGTTTTTACGATCGAGCCATGTCTGCAAGAACAGGCTGGCGGCGATCATGTCGATCTTGCCCCTCATCTGCTTTTCGTTGAGCCCCTGCTCTCGCAGGATTCGCTTGGCCTCTTGCGAGGACAGACGCTCGTCCTCAAACTCCAGCGGAAGTTCGAGCTCGTCGGCAATCTTTTGGGCCACGGCGGCGACGCGCTCGGCCTGGGGGCCGGGCTCACCGGCCATGGTCAAGGGACGTCCGCTTACCAGGATGTCGGGCTCATAGTCCTCGACCAGGTAGCGAAACGTCTTTGCCATGCCAGTGACCTCGGCAGCCGGAAGCACCTTGACAGGCATCGCCATCTTGCCATCACGGCTCGAGACGGCAATGCCAATCCTGGTCTCCCCTATGTCCAGTGCGAGCGCGACCAAAGCGACTACTTAGGTTCTTAGGCGCCGAGCGCGGTCTTGGCGGCCGCGAGGGCATCGGCGATACCGGCAGCGTTCTTGCCACCGGCCTGGGCCATGTTGGGACGACCGCCACCGCGGCCATCGACCAGGCCCGCGATCTGCTTGATCACGTTGCCGGCGTGGAAACCGGCCTTCACGGCGTCATCGGAGCCGGCGGCGAGCAGGGCCGGGGTGCCCTTCTCGGTCACGCTAGCAACAACGCAGGCGACGGGGCCGGCGACCTTCTGGTGCACGGTGTCCCAGACGTTGCGCAGGTCTGCGGCCTCGAGACCCTGAAGCTCAGCGACAACGAGCTTGTAGCCATTCAGCTCGACAGCGCCGTCGATGGCGCTGGAGATCGCATCGGAGGAGCCACCGGTGAGCGCCTTCTTGAGCTTACCGGCGGTCTCACGCAGCTCGGCCTGCAGGTTCTCCACGCGGGCGGGAACCTCGTCGACACGGCACTTGAGCGCAGCGGCGGCGGCGTCAACGAGCGCCAGGCGGTCGGCCATGTAATCGAGAGCGCCCTTGGAGGTCACGGCCTCGATACGGCGGACATTCGAGCCCGTGGAGGACTCGGAGATGATCTTGAACAGACCGATCTCGGCGGTGTTGGCGGCATGTGTACCACCACAGAGCTCGCGGGAGAACGGCTGGTCCTCGGCACCCACGGAGACGACGCGGACGACGTCGCCGTACTTCTCGCCAAAGAGGGCGACAGCACCAGCGGCCTTGGCCTCGTCGATGCCCATAACGCGGGTCACGACCGGCTTGGAAGCGAAAATCTGCTGGTTGACCAGGTCCTCGACAGACTTGAGCTGCTCGGAAGACAGGGCCTCGAAGTGCGTGAAGTCAAAGCGCAGGTGCTCGGGCGTCACCAGCGAGCCGGCCTGGGAGACATGCTCGCCCAGGACCTGCTTAAGGGCGGCGTCGAGCAGGTGGGTGGCGGTGTGGTTTCGGCGCAGGAAACCACGGCGCTCGGCGTCGAGCGCGGCGGTCACGGTGGCACCGACGGTCAGCGTGCCCTCGGCAACGTGCGCGACATGGGCATACAGGCCGTTGTGGTTTTTGGTGTCGGCAACAGTCAGCGCAACGCCCTCGGCGGAAAGCTTGCCGGCGTCGCCCTGCTGGCCGCCCATCTCGGCGTAGAACGGGGTGCGGTCGAGCATGACCTCGACGTCCTCGCCGGCGGCAGCGGACTCGACGGACTCGCCGTTGCGCACGATGGCGACAACCTTGGCGCCCTCGATGACGTCGTTGTCATAGCCGTCGAACTCGGTCGCGGCAACCTTGTCGGAAAGCTCGACCCACACGTCGTTGAAGCTGCCCCAGGCATCGCCCTTGGCGTTGGCGCGGGCGCGGGCCTTCTGGTCCTCCATGCAGGCGGTGAAGCCGTCCATGTCGACGTCATGGCCAGCGGCGCCGGCGATCTCGACGGTCAGGTCGATGGGGAAACCAAAGGTGTCGTGCAGCTTAAAGGCAACGTCGCCCGGAAGCACAGCGCCCTCGACGAGCGCGGCCAGGGCCTCATCCAGGTAAACGCGGCCGTTGTCGAGCGTCGTGGAGAAACGCTCCTCCTCGGAGGCGACGATGCCCTTGACGAGCGCGACGTTCTTGAGAAGCTCGGGATAGGCCTCACCCATCTGAGCGTTGACCTCGTCGATAAACTTGGTCAGGAAGGCACCCTCGATGCCCAACAGGCGACCGTGGAACACGGCGCGGCGGAGCAGGCGGCGAAGGACGTACTCGCGGCCCTCGTTGCCGGGCAGGATGCCGTCCGAGATCATAAAGTCGACGGCACGGGAGTGATCGGCGATAATGCGCAGCGAGCGGCTGGCACCGGAGTAGTCATCGGCGTCATAGGTCTTGCCGCTGATCTCCTCGCCCAGCTTGATGAGATGCTGCATTAGATCGCCGTCGTAGTTAGCGGTCTTGTGCTGCATGATAGCAGCCATGCGCTCCAGACCCATGCCCGTATCGAGGTTGCGGTGCGGCAGCTCCGGCATGGAGCCGTCCTCCTGGCGGTCGTACTGGGTAAACACGAGGTTCCAGAACTCAAGGAAGCGGTCGCAGTCGCATCCGGGCTTGCAGTCGGGGCTGCCGCAACCGACCTCCTCGCCCATGTCAAAGTAGATCTCGGAGCACGGACCGCAGGGGCCGGTGGGGCCAGCGGCCCAGAAGTTGTCGTCCTCGCCCAGACGCGAGATGTGATCCTCGGCAACGCCCAGAGAGCGCCACACGTCATGGGTCTCGTCGTCCTCGGTAAAGACGGTGAAGTACAGGCGGTCGAGCGGCAGCTTGAACTCCTTGGTGATGAGCTCAAAGGCCCAAGCGCAGGCCTGCTGCTTGGAGACGCCGCCAAAGGAGAAGTCGCCGAGCATCTCAAAGAAGGACAGGTGACGGCCGTCCTCGCCGATGCAGTCGATATCGTTGGTGCGGACGCACTTCTGGCAGGAGATAGCGCCGATCTCCTTCATGGTCTTCTTGCCCTGGTAGTACTCCTTAAACTGGTTCATGCCGGCGTTGGCAAGCAGCAGCGAAGGATCGTCGGGGACGAGAGACGAAGAAGGATAGAGCTTAAGACCGCGCTCCTCAAAGAAGTTGAGGAACTTAGAGCGAATCTCGGCCGTAGTCATTGACGGGTAGTCAGCACTCATAGAGGGAATCTCCTCGGTTTCACATCGAAACAGTTCAAACGTAACGATATTACCATCCCACCGCGCCTGTGCAAAAAAGAGGGCCGCCAAACAGCGACCCTCCAGCGAAAGTGCATGTTATTTAGGACTAAGCAATCCTTTGAAAAAAATGGGTTTGGTAAAATGCTATATAAGAACCATCCGGAAGGAGCGATCGATGAAAAGCAAACGATTTGTCCTGAATGCACTTCTGGTAGTAGCACTTTTAGCGCTCTTGGCCTTCTCCCACTGGTATTCAAACCAACCAGCATTTGGCTACGTCTTATATGCAGTAACGTCCGGCGATAAGGCATATTGCCCTCTACGCGCAATTGACGTTCTCTATTTCTATGTAGCCGGCCCCTTATCAATCGCTTTGCTCGTGTTTCTTGTCTTTTATAACATCAAGAAACGCTAACAGGGCCTATTTGGAATCCGAATCGTCCATGGAGCCGTCGATGCCGGTTTCGGTGTCGTCATCCGTATTGGAATCGTCATCCTTGGCGAAGGGGTTCTTGAAAAAGCCTGTCGCGTCGGGCTGAAGACCCGAGAGCTTAATCCAGGGATTCTCGAGCTCGGGTTTGGGCATGGCCTGGGCCTCGGGCGCAGTCTCGTTGCCGATGAGCTCGGACTCGTAAATGAACGTATCATCGCCAAGCGCGTCATAGGCGGCGACCGGGTTGCCCTCGGCATCGCGATACGGCGTGCCCTTAAACACGGCGCCATCGTATGCCACGAGTTGACGACCGGTCTCGTTCTCAAAGTAGTAGACGAAAATGCCCTTGAGGGCCGCGCACAGCGGAATGGCGATGACCATGCCGATGGGACCCATGAGTGCCGAACCGATAACGAGGGCCGTCAGGCTCATGACGGGATGCACCTGCACCGAACTCTGCATGACCTTAGGCGAAATGACGTTATCGGTGACATTTTGTGCCACCATGGTCACGATCAAGGTCCACAACGCCAGCATCGGGCTGAACATAAAGCCGAGCACGGTGGCAATCGCAGCACTCACCCAGGGACCGACGACCGGGACCAAGTGCATGATGCAGGTAAAGATGGCCATGAGTGCCGCATACGGATGGCCAATGAGCGTAAAGCCGATAAAGGCGAGGATGCCACCGCAGATGGACGTCACGACCATGCCGCGCATATAACCGCCAACCGAGCGCGAAAGAATCGCGACCATAAAGCGGTACGAGGTCTCCTTTTCCTGACCAATGATGGTGCAGACCTCATGGTGCATGCGGGGATAATCGCAGGCGAGCCAGTAAGCAAGCACCAAGCCCAGGAAGATAACAAACAGCTGCGACGCTGTATTGGTGATAAGTGGGAATACACCACGGCCAAGCTCGGCGGCAATCTGTGAGACATACTTGGACGCCACCGTAACGAGCGAAGAAAGGTTATCGTCCAGATACTCCTTGAGCGGCGTGTTGTTGAGCGTCTTGGCATGCGAGATCATCTCGTTGAGGTCACCACCAGCAACACGAAGCTGCTCGGGTAGGCGGCTCAGGACTTCCATGATCTGACCAAAGAGGATCGGCGACAAAATGCAAACGACGCCGACGAGCACAGCAACGACCACAATAAGCGCGATGAGCGAACCGATGCCGCGATTCACGCCATGGTGCTCGAGCCAGTTGGTGATCGGCGACATCACAAAAGCGATGATGGAACCGACAGCGAGAAACTCGATGACCGGCGCCAGGATGCCCATAAGGTTAAAGATGACGGCGGCGATGACAATGCAGCCGACGACGCCCCAAATGCGCAACGTCAGAATACGGGTATCGCGCAGCGTGCGGTCGGTTTGTCGGGGGTGCTCACTCATGAACGAATCATCACTCCGTCGGGGTCGATCTTGTCCTGAATTTTCTTAAGTGTGCGACGCAGTAGGCGCGAAACCTGCACCTGGGAGATGCCCAGCTTCTTGGCAATCTCGATCTGGGTCATGCCCTTCACAAAGCGCAGCTCGATCACCTCGCGCTCGCGCGGCGAGAAATCGCGAATGGCTTCCTCGATCACCAGACGGTCATCGGTAAAGTCGAGCTCATTGTCCTCGTCGGCATAGCGGTCGAGAATCGAAGGTGCATCGTCGGAATCGGACGCGCCGGGGGCCTCGATGGGCACCGAGGTGTAGGCCGAGGACGATTCCATGGCTTCGAGCACCTCGTCGACGGTCACGCCAAGGTAATCGGCGATTTCCTCAACCTTGGGCGAACGCTGCAGCTCGTTGGTGAGTTTGTCGGTAGCTTGGTTGACCTTGGCCGAGAGCTCCTGCAGGCGACGGGGCACGCGCACGCTCCAGCCCTTGTCACGGAAGTGGCGTTTGATTTCGCCCAGAATGGTAGGCGTGGCAAAGGTCGTAAACTCGAGTCCGCGCTCGGGATCAAAGCGGTCGATAGCCTTGAGCAAGCCCAGATAACCCACCTGCATGAGGTCGTCGAGCGGCTCACCGCGGTTCTTAAATTTATTGGCAAGAAACCTTACCAGATTCATATGGGACATGACGAGCTGCTCGCGGGCGTCCGGATCACCGGTCTCCTTATAGCGGCGAAACAGCTCGCGGGTTTTCTCCTTGTCCCAAGCGGTCTTGCCGCTCCGGGAACGTTCGGTCATATTAGATATCCGCCTTGAGGTCGAGGGAAAGCGTTAGGGGCGCCGAGGTCTTTTCGTAGGAATCGCACACGCTTGCAAGAATGAGCTCGGCATACACAGCAGCCTGGTCATCCCCATCGACGGTGGCCTGGTCGCCGAAGGTAAAGGTCATGCCAACGTGGGATTCGTCGACATCGAATTTGATCGAGATATCGTCGGAATCAACGGCCGTGCACCCAAAGATGAAGGCCTCCTCGGCAGCCATGCGGATGTCCTCGATGCGATCGACGGACATGGAGCACAGAGCACCGACGTTGGCGGCCGTCATGCGCACCAAGCGCGCGAGACGCGGGTCACCGGCAACGGTCAGCGTAATGGGGCAGGTTGCTTCGCTACTCATCGCAGGACTCCTCGGCGGTCTCGGCGGATGTATAGGTGTAATACTGAGCCGGCTTGGCTGCGGGCTTCTGAACCGCATCTGCGCCATCGGCGACCTCGTCCTCGGCCTCGCCAATCAGGACGCGCTCGGTAGGCTGCTCAGCCTCGGCGGCGGCAGCGGCGAGCTTGCGCTCGGCGTCGGCTGCGGGAGCCTTCACCTTATTGAAGAGTTTCTGCACGGCGCCGGCGGCAGAATCGGTCACACTCGACACGGCGTTGCTGGCCTCGGCCATGCTGCCCGTGACCTCGGAGATGTCGCGAACGACCGCCTCGACCTCAACGAGGTTGGACGTCAGGGCGTCAACGGCAGTCTTGCTCGACTTGAGCAGCGGCTCCACCTGGGCAAGTGCCGGCGTAAGTTCGTCAACGGCGCCATCGAGCTTTGCCACCACGGGCTGAGCCTCGGCGATCGTGTTGTTGAGGTCGGTCACCGTCTTGTCGAGCGAATCGACAACCGTGCGGGTTTTGCGCAGGGTGAGCGCAAGCTCAACGACGGCCCACACGCCGGCAACGGCGAGCACCAGCAGAGCGATATGAATGGGACTCATACAAGCCTCCCAAAGGAATCGAAATACAGACGCTGTTCATGGTACCCCAAAGGGAGCGTAACATGCCAAGAGCGGATACGTGGGACAAAATCATCAGCTGCTACTTCGGTGCGTTCCCGCTGCGGTCGCGTTCACTTTGCTCAACGCGCCATTCTTCCCAACCGCGGCCGGCAGGCTGCCAAAACGCACCACGCTCCAAGCCTTCGGGCAGATAGCGCTGATCGACCCAGCCTTCGGGATAATCGTGCGGATACTTGTAGACACCATACTCATCGCTGCCTGGACGGTGGCGGTCGCGCAGGTAGCTCGGCACCTCGCGAAGACCACTGCTGTGGATATCGGCCAGCGCGGCATCGATCGACGCCTCGCAGGCATTGGACTTAGGCGCCAAGCACACATAGAGTGCGGCTTGCGCCAGGTTAATGCGACACTCGGGATAGCCAATGACCTCAGCTGATTTAAATGCAGCATGTGCCACCAACAGCGCCTGCGGATCGGCGTTTCCGACGTCCTCGGAAGCGTGGATCATGATGCGGCGAGCAATAAACTTAGGATCCTCTCCTGCATCGATCATGCGCGCGAGCCAATAAATGGTGGCATCGGGGTCGCTCCCGCGCATAGATTTAATAAACGCACTGATAATGTCGTAGTGCATGTCGCCGTTTTTGTCATACGAAAAACCACGACGAGGGTTGGCAATCTTAACGTCAACCACGGTGATGGGATAGCGCTCCCCCGCCGCCGGCGCTGGCGTTCCCTCGGTATCGGGACGCGTGACGGCAATCTCGCTCGCAAGCTCAAGCGTCGTGAGCGCCGAACGAGCATCGCCCGCGGCCAGCGTGCAGATGGACTTAACCGTATCCTCATCGGCCGAGAACTTACCGTTCAGACCCTGCGGTGCCTCGAGTGCACGCTCAATCAGCGTGGCGATATCCTCGTCCTTCAAGTGCTCAAGCTCTACCACGCGACCGCGCGAGAGCAACGCCGAGTTGACCTCGAAGTACGGATTCTCCGTCGTGGCGCCAATCATAATGACGGTACGGTTCTCAACTGCATGCAGCAAGGCATCCTGCTGAGACTTAGAGAAGCGATGAATCTCGTCGATGAAAAGAATAGTTCGGCGGTCGTACGTATTCAGGCGCGTCTTGGCCTCGTCAATCACACGACGCAGGTCCTTCACGGTACCCGTGACGGCGCTGACCTCGACAAACTCGCTCTTGGTATGGTTGGCGATAATATGGGCCAGCGTCGTCTTGCCCGTACCGGCCGGCCCATACAAAATCACACTCGACAGCACGTCATGCTCAATCGCGGCACGCAGCCACGAACCCTTGCCCACGGCCTTTTGCTGACCCACGTACTCGTCGAGCGAATTGGGGCGCATGCGAACCGCAAGCGGCGCATTCTGAAAGGAACGCTCACGCGTCGAAGCAGAAAAAAGGTCGTCCATAGCCATCCCGTGCATCAATCAAAAACGTTTTCCACTAACAGTATACCGAAAAGATACGAACTACCGTTCGTTAATATAGGTACGGTGCGGAAACTCCAGACCAGGGAACAACTTGCTCGTCAGCTCGCAGAAATAGCCGTCCGTCATGCTCGCGATGTAATCCACCACCGCTTGATCCTTGTCGTCCTGCCAGGTATAGGTTCGATCGTAGTAGGAAAGCTGCTGCTCGATGCGCGAAATATGATGCTTAAAGATGTAAGAGGACTCGTCGCCTTCGTTTATATCCTGCAGGCAACGGTCGTAAAGCTTTTCAAAGGCCTCACGCAACTCCGCCTCGGAATCGCCCTCGATACCGCCCTTACTATAGATCTTCTCGTAGTTCTCACGCTTGGCTCGGCGGATTTCCTCAAACAGGTCCTCGCTCATCTCGATGCGCGGCTTGCCATAGCTGTGCTCAACGATATCGATGGAGGCATGCGTAAGGATCCAGCTGTTGTATGCTCCACCCATGTCATCGTCAAAGGCGTCGGGTGACAGCAGGCCCGCCGCAATGGCGTCTTGGCGATCGCGCCCAACGTAGGCAAGGATATCCGAGATACGCACCACGCAGCCCTCGAGCGTCATGGGACGTAGGTGCTCAATTGCGCTATAGCCCTTGGCAATGCAGTCCTCAACCGTCTGATCGAACTGGTCAAAGGAACCCATGTCCGAGAGCTCAAACACGCGCTGCTCGTACTCGCCGTTATGGCACAAGACGCCGTCGAGCGTCTGGAGCGACACGTTGCGGCCGTACAGCGCATCGAGCACGCGGACCGACTGCACGTTATGGAAAAAGTAGCGACCCGTGCGCTCGTGGTAGATATCGTTGAGGAATCGCTCGCCCGCATGGCCAAAAGGCGTGTGTCCCAAGTCATGGCCCAGGCCAATCGCCTCGATCAGATCGCAGTTGAGCCCCAATGCGCGACCGATATCGCGCGCAATGCGCGAGACAAGCTGCACGTGCAAACCGCGGCGCGACAGATCATCATTGCTACGGAAGCTAAAGACCTGCGTTTTGCCTGCATAACGCGTGTACGCCGGAAGATGAATAATCTTTTCGGTATCGCGCATAAACGCCGGACGCATAAGCGTGCCTTCGTCGGCAGCGCGATCAATACGACGAATGACCTGGTCGTCGTTGCAACGATACGGGTTGACGGCACCCGAAGCACGATCGGCGGAAATGCGCTCGACGAGTTCGGGCGACAACGCCGCGGGAATGCGGTCCATGCGCGCCTTAATGACGGCCGTTTCTTGATTAATTGCCATGGCATGCTCCTTAAGAAGGATGCGCAATCAGTTACAATGTGCAGCCCATGACTTCGATTATGGCAAATATCGGCACCAAAAACGGGAGCAATGGCAGGGAGCGCGATTTTGTGAGGAGGCAGGAGATGGCAAGGACCAGGAGCGCGACGGCAAATGCCACGATACCGCCCATAGGGTCGAGCGTGCAAAGCGCGAAGAGTGCCTTGACATCTCCCATGCCGATGCCCGGGGTTTGGCGAAGACGACGCCAGAGGGACTCAGTCAACACAAGGGCAAGGTAGACGATGACCGCAAGACCAGCGTGGTCAAGCGCCGTGTTAACGCCTTTGTCGAGCCAAACGCCTGCTAATGCCGCCACCGCACACGCTCCGGCAAGCGCATTCGGAAACCGCCGCTCACGGGCATCAATCGCCGCGCCGGCAAAGATGCAAATCCAAAACGGGATATAGACCATCGAGCACCTCCTCGAGCTGCATTACAAAAGCAAAAACCACCACAAAGGGCCCCTTTGTGGTGGTTTTGATGGTGGTTATTTGGCGCCTTGCATGACCTCGTCGAGGGTAACGTTGACGGCGTGCTGCGTCGGGACCCAGTCAACCTTCAGGAACAGCGCTGCCACCGTGATGGGGATATAGCTGAACATAAAGATCGGGAAGGTAAACAGGTTGGTTACCAGACGCCACTTTTGCGCGCAGTGAATATGCTTGTACTCAAAGATGGTCGTGAGCAGCGCCAGGATAAAGAAGGTCTGGTACATCATCGCGAAGGTCATAATGAGCGAGGCGGCACAAGCCTGCATCTCGACCTCGGTGGCCAAGAAGCCATGCGAAAGTCCGCCCACGATGAGGAAGGTCGCGTTGGCAAGCATGGAAATCAGGGACAGCAGCATGCCCGGAGCGATGGTCATAAACATGTCATATGCGGCAAAGCGATGATAGCGAAACGTCGATTTGACAAGATGCTTGCCATAGGTAAAAAAGACCTGGTAGAAACCCTTGGTCCAACGCATGCGTTGTTTCCAGGACGCCTTAAACGTCACGGGTTGCTCGTCAAAGAACTCCGCCGGCGCATAACCGATGCGGATGCCGTGAATGGCGCAGAACGTGGTGAACTGGATGTCCTCGGTCAGCGTATGGAACTGCCAACCGTGCATGCCCTCGATAACACTGGCGGAGATGAGGTAACCCGAACCCGAGACAGCGCAGGACGTCCTGCAGATATTACGCGCGTTGTTGAGGAAGCGGGCCTCACGCAAATACCAGGTGGCGTTGGCAGAGGAAATCCACGAACTGCCGAAGTTCTTGGAGTTACGATAGCTCGTGACCACATGAAAGCCCTGGTCAAAGGCATCATTCATCTTGGAGACGTAATCGCGGGAGATAACGTTATCGGCATCGAAGATAAAGTAGCCCTCAAACGTGTCGGGATACTCGTTGAGAATGCGGTCGAAGCCAAAGTCCATGACCCAGCTCTTGCCCTTGCGGGCCAGGTCATTGCGCTCGTAAACAATGGCACCGGCCTCGCGCGCGAGCTGCGCCGTGTTGTCGGTGCAGGCATCGGCGACCACGAAAACCTCGATGAGCTCGGACGGATAATCCTGGTCCTTGATGGAGCGAACGAGGTTGGCGATCACGGCCTCCTCATTATGCGCCGCGATAAAAAAGGCATAGCGATGGAGTTTTTTGGCCTTGGGAGGCGCGACCTCGCCACGAAGAGCGCCAATGACAAAGAAGACCACCTGGTACAGAAAGCAGACCGTGAGCAGCGTGACGACAATCTGGTTGAAGATCACGATGGGTGTGTTGGTTTGTAAAAAGGCGAGCATGCAGGCTCCCAGCAACGCGTAACGTAAACAATCGTATATCTTACCGCAGGCTTACCGAGTTCAAGAAACCACCTAATACTGGCTAGGCTTCGAGAAGACCGAGCTGCGGAACGATTTCATCTCCAACGGCCGTGCGACCGAGCGAGCGCGGAGCCAGATCGTCGAGAACAGCAGCGAGATCCCACGGCAACTCGTCGCGACACTCAATGCGCTCCCCCGTCACGGGATGGTCGAACGCCACGCGCCAGGAATGAAGGAACTGCCTGGTCAGGCCCTGGTCGGCGCGCGCATCGCACTTGCCGTAGAGTGGATCGCCCACGCAGGCGTGGTTGATATGACGCATATGCACGCGAATCTGGTGCGTGCGACCGGTAAACAGATGGCACTCAACGAGCGTATAACCATCGTCAAAGCGCGTGGAATCAAAGCGCTCGAGGACCCTAAAGGTCGTAATGGCCTGGCGCGCGAAAGGATCGTCTGAAACCGCCATCTTGACACGGTCGCGCGTAGAACGGGCAATGCCAGTGTTAATGGTGCCCTCGTCCATGGCAATGTGGCCGTGGACGAGCGTAATGTAGCGGCGGTCGAGCGTGCGCGTGCGGATGAGATTCTGGAGCGCGCGCTGGGTGTCGTCGTCTTTTGCCGCGAGCATAAGGCCCGAGGTGTCACGATCCAGGCGATGCACGATGCCGGGGCGGTCCTCGCCCTGCACGGTGCCCAGATGGTCAATGCCACAGTGATAGACCAAGGCGTTCGCAAGGGTGCCGCTCTCGTGGCCATGGGCGGGATGGCACACCAGACCGCGCTGCTTGGAGAGCACGATGAGGTAGTCGTCCTCGTAGCGGATATCGAGGGGAATGGCCTCGGGAATCACATCGGTGGGATCGTGCGGCTCGGGCAAATCGACCGAAATACGGTCGCCGGAGCGCACGGCATACTTTTTTGACAGGCATGTCTCGCCGTTGACGGCAACGGCACCGCCCTCGATCAGATGCGCGCAGGCAGAGCGCGTAGGGCAGCCGTCATTAGCGCCCAGATAGGCGTCAAGACGCTGACCAGCGGCATCGTCGGCAACAAGGATATGGATGTCGGCCATTAGCGCTCGCTCCTTTCGCGAATCTTGCGGGCACGCTCCCCACGCTGCTGGGCCTTGCGCTTAGCGCGGGCCTCGTCACGGGCGTTGAGCTCGGCGGTCGCGTCGACCTCACGAGCCGCAGGACTCAAGAACATGTAGCCGATGAGGGCAAGCACCACACCGACCGTAATGCCGACATCGGCCACATTGAAGACGGGGAAGTCGATGAAGGTGGTGGCAATAAAATCGGTCACAAAGCCAAAAGCCAGACGGTCGATCGCATTGCCAATGGCGCCGCCCACGACCATAGCCATGCCCACAACCTCAAAGCGAGCAAGCTGGGGTGCGCGAAGCAAGTACACCGCGATCGCAACGATAACGACAAACGCCAGCACGGCAAATGCGAGGCCATGTCCCTCGCCCATGCTAAAGGCAGCACCGATGTTACGCACGAAAAGGAAGTCGATCACGCCGGGGATAACAGTCACATGCAGAGCATCGCCCACGGCACGAACCGCAAGCTTGGTCAGCTGGTCAACAAGCAGCACAACCAGCACCACCCCACCAGCAACGCCCAACCGCCAACGCAAAGGCGGCGTCATATCCCCAGTACGACCCAAATCAATCCCCTACCTTCAAAAGCTCAGATTACGTTTAATGCAAGTAACCATCTTATAGTGATAAACGCCAAACGCGCAGCATATTCACCAACGCTAGCGAAATAACCAGTACAAAACAAAAGCGACATTCCGAATAACGGAATGTCGCTTAATAGCTTTGCTCCAACAATGGAAAAGCCGCATTATCGTCGCCAACAGCGAAAACGTCCCTAAGCGAGCAAGGTGACGTGAAAGAGGAGGGAAGCGTACTTTGGTACGCGACCGACGATTGAACGTCAGATTGCCGCTTAGGGGCGTTTGCAGCGTCGGTAGGTTACGGCGTTCTACGAACGCCGTAACCTACAGTGCGTCAGCGCAGCGCTTACAGATATGTGCGTGGCCGTTGTACTCGCCGACGGTGGTGCGGTAGTTCCAGCAACGGTCGCAGCACTCGCCCTCGGCAGCCTCGATGGCAACGGAGAGCTCCTCGCCCTGGGTCAGTTCAACAGCGGAGACGATGTAGAACTCGGCCAGGTCAACGGCCTTGTCGCCGGTCAGCAGCGCATACATCTCGGCGGGAACGACCGCCTTGACGCGGACCTGTTGGCTCTTAGTGAAGGTGCCGGCGGAGCGGGCATCCTCAAGGGCCTTGGTCACGGCGCTACGGAGCTCGAGTGAAGCCTCGAGCACGCCCTCAAACTCATTGGCCTCGTCGACCGTAATGGGCGACTTGTACCAATCGAGCAGCGCGGCGTACTTCTGGTGATCGACGCAGCCGGCGGGCGCATAGGCCATGGCCTCGTCAACCGTGTAGGACAGGATCGGCTGCAGGTCGCGCATGAGCATCGAGAAGAGCTCGGCAAGCACGGTCTGGGCGCTGCGGCGCTCGAGCGAGCCGGGCTTATCGCAGTACAGACGATCCTTCAGGGCGTCGAGGTACACGTTGGAAAGCTCGGTAACCACGAAGTCGTAGAGCGCACGGTAGGCACGCGGGAACTCGTAGCAAGAGTAAGCATCGTCAACCTCGGCCTGAACCTGGGTCAGACGGGCAACCATGAGCTTGTCGAGCGGCAACAGGTCGGCAAAGGCGACGCCGTCGGTCTCGGGCTCAAACTGACCCTCGAGCTCGGAGAGCAGGAAGCGCAACGTGTTGCGGAAACGACGGTAGGCATCGGACGTACGAGCGAGAATCTCGTGGTCGATGGAGACGTCGGAGCTGGTATCGACCGAGGCGACCCACAGGCGGATGATGTCGGCGCCCATCTCGTCGCAGACCTTGTTGGGGTCGATGACGTTACCGAGCGACTTGGACATCTTGCGACCCTGGCCGTCGAGCGTGAAGCCCTGCGAGACGACCGCCTTGTACGGAGCGTGACCGTTGGCACCCACCGAGGTGAGCAGCGAGCTCTGGAACCAACCGCGGTGCTGGTCGGAGCCCTCGAGATACACATCCGCCGGATACTCCAGCTCGGGGCGATACTCGCAGACGGCCTTCCAGGAGACACCGGAGTCCCACCACACGTCGAGGATGTCCTTATCGGCCTTGAGGTGATGGCCGCCGCACTTGGGGCAGACGCAGGCCTCGCCCAGGTAGCTCTCGGGAGCATCGGTGAACCAGGCGTCGGAGCCCTTCTCGTGGAAGAGCTTGATAACGGCGTCGAGCGTAGCGTCGTTCATGACCTTCTCGCCGCAGTCGGCGCAGGTGTAGCTGGGGATAGGCACACCCCAGTTGCGCTGACGGCTGATGCACCAGTCGGGACGCTGCTCGACCATGGCACCGATGCGGTTGGCCGCGTGGGCCGGATACCACTTGACGTTCTCACGGACCTCCTTGCCAGCCTGCTCGCGCAAACCGGTCTTGTCCATCGAGACAAACCACTGGTCGGTAGCACGGAAGAGCACAGGGTGCTTGCAGCGCCAGCAGTGCGGATAGCTGTGCGTGATCTTCTTCTCGAGGACCAGGGTGCCGCGCTCGCGCAGGAACTCGATGATGTGCGGATTGGCCTCATCGGTGTCCATACCGCTGAAGGGGCCACCGGTACCAAACTCCTCGCCGGTGTAGAACTTGCCGTCGTCATCAACCGGCATGCAGATGTCGGTGATGCCCTCCTTGAGGCAGGCGAAGTAGTCGTCGACGCCGTGGCCGGGCGAGTTGTGGACGATACCGGTACCGTCATCGACACCGACGTAATCGGCCAGCAGCGCCACGCCCTCAACGCCATCAAAGATCGGCTGCTTGTAGTGGATGTGGTGGAAGGTCTCGGCGGGAACCACGTAGGGCTTGCCGTCGACCATGACCGGGGTGTACTCCCAGCCAAACTCCTCGCAGCACTTGGGAGCCAGGTCCTCGAGCATGACCTCGGCACGGCCATCGTGCTCAACGGCGACATAGGCGGCGCCGGGCTTAAGGGAAACGGCCTGGTCGGAGGGGATGGTCCACGGCGTGGTCGTCCAGATGATAAAGTCGACCGGGCCGTCGAAGTTCTCGAGGCCGGCGGGCTTGGAGGTCATCTCAAAGCGGACGAAGATAGAGGGGCTCGTCTCGTCGGAGTACTCGATCTCGGCCTCGGCGAGTGCGGTGTGGCAGTGCTTGCACCAGTGAACCGGCTTGTGGCCGCGATAGATCATGCCCTTGTCGAACATGGCCTTAAAGACCTCGATGTCGGCAGCGTCATGCTGATGATAGAGCGTCAGGTAGGGGTTGTCCCAGTCGCCGAGCACGCCCAGACGACGGAAGCCGGCCTTCTGCAGCTCGATGTTCTCGACAGCGAACTTGTTGCAGAGCTCACGGATCTTGGCCGTGGAAGTCTGGTTGAACTTCTCGGTGCCGAGCTTCTCCTCGACCTTGTGCTCAATCGGCTGACCGTGGCAGTCCCAACCGGGGACATAGGGAACCTCATAGCCCTGCATCATCCAGTAACGGTTGATCATGTCCTTGGAGATCTTGTTCATGGCGTGGCCGATGTGGATCGGGCCGTTGGCGTACGGAGGGCCGTCGTGCAGCACGAACTTCTTGTGACCCTCGTTCTTCTTCAGAACCTGCTCGTAGACCTTGTTGTCCTGCCAGTCCTTGAGTCGCTTGGGCTCGGACTTGGAAAGACCGGCACGCATGGGAAAACCGGTCTTGGGCAGATTCATCGTCTGCTTGTACTCGTTTGCCACGGTACCCCTTTCATGTCGTGGGCGCGCACGCCCGTTGGGCACCAAAAAAGCGCCCGTCCCTACAAGCTGGGACGAAGCGCCACAAAACGGGCCGTGTGCCCGCAAAAGCTCTTCGCTTAACCACCCAGCTTAGATGCCCTCGCCCGCATTACAGCGCGCTCGCATCCGTTACTCGGCTGGCCTGTATCGACGACCATCTCGGCGATGTCTACTAAGACGTGCCTGTACGGCGCGTCCGTTGGGACCGCAGCTCCGGGGTGATTTTCATCGGTCGCATGCACGGGTTCTCAGCGCTCCCCGTTCTCTGTAGCACACGGACGGCCGACTACTCGTCCCCATCAACGCTTATGCGCTGTATGGTAGCACGGTCAACGCCGGCGAAAAACCCTCAACATCGGTTTCATACTTTAGTAATTTCTCGCGGTCGCAAGCACTCACTTGGAGCAAAATACCTGAAAGCACTTTATCTAACGAAAGAAGGCTGCTATGCGCACGATTGGAATGAGCGACTACACCGTCGGCGAGGACAGCTTTGACGAGCTGCCCGGCGCGCTGGCCGAGTACGGAGCGACCAAGGTCGCCATCGTTGGCGGCAAGCGAGCCCTGGCCGCAGCACTTCCCGGTATCAAAGCTGCGCTGGCAGGTACAGACGTCGAGATTCTGGAGACGCGCGTCTACGGCACCAACAGCACGCGCGCAAATATCGCCAAGGTCGTAAACTCCCCTGCCTGCCAGGAAGCTAACGTGCTTATCGCATGCGGCGGCGGCAAGGCGCTCGATACCGTCAAGACGGCGGCCATCGAGCTCAAGAAGATCGTCTTTACGGTACCGACGATCTGCTCCAACTGCTCGGCCGCGACCGCCATTGCCGTTGTCTACAACGACGACGGCTCGCTCGAGGGCTATTCGTACCCCAACCGCCCCGCGCACATCTTCATCAACCCCAAGATCATCGCCGAGGCTCCGGCGGAGTACTTCTGGGCGGGCGTGGGCGATGCCCTGTCCAAGCAGCCCGAGGTCGAGTACGCCACGAGCGCCGGCAACCTGGAGCATACCGCAGGTCTTGGCCTGGCGCTCGCACACACCTGCTCCGAGCCGCTGTTTACCTATGGCGTGCAGGGTCTTGAGGACGTTCGCCAGAACCTGTCGACCGAAGCCGTCAAGCAGATCGCGCTCGATATCGTGGTCAACACGGGCTACGTCTCCAACCTGACCAACCAAAACGATTACTACTACAACTCGAGCGTGGCGCATGCGTTCTACAACGCCACCTGCAGCATTCCGCGCGAGGGCACCTACCTGCATGGCGAGGTCGTGAGCCTGGGCGTGCTGGTGCTGTTTGCCTACATGGGCGATACCGAGAACCTTGAGCGTTACGCAGCCTTTAACAAGGAGATGGGGCTGCCCGTGACGCTTGAGCAGGTCGGGCTTTCCGAGTCCGATATCCCCGCCCTGTGCGAGTATGCGCACGCCACCAACGAGTGGAAGCAGGGAAACCCCGAGCCCTTCACCGACGAAAAGCTCGCCGCCGCCATCAAGGCTGCCAACACCTACGGCCACACGCTCTAGGACTGGCCCAAAACCACCACAAAGGGGACAGGCACCTTTCTGGTGGTTTTTTATTGCTCCAGCATTCAGTTCGTACTCGAATCCGATTCTTAACGAGAAAGGGTTCGGGTACGTTTTTTGTTTATCGGAAATTCTACGGAAGGACTACTCGGAACGGTTAACAGGAACGAACAGAGGCAGGGTATCATCGTGGTGATGGTATCCTGCCTTTTGTTTTGCGGGATCAAGGTCGCTTTATGCGAACTTGATCGCCACTTATATGGCGCATTGATGGCAATTGCTTCGTACGTGCATACCGGGAGCCTGTACACCTCTGGCAAGGCGTAACACACTAGACTTTGTTCCAAAGTCCGTGTGCTAAGGGGGCAGGCCCCTTAGAATTCCTGTGGAGTGTGTACGCACGTACGCAGGAAAACGGCAAAATTTCGCTATATCAGGGCGTTCTTTCATTGGAGAGTATGGTATACACGGCTTAGTTCAACAAATAAGACTTTATATATAAAGGAGAATATTGATGAAACTGTTTTTATGTTCGCACTTTTCAAG
>CAVCBD010000011.1:0-37430 GCA_963599935.1 Acutalibacteraceae bacterium
CCAGCATCATCGAACACCGCCGATCGCCTGCGGAAAGACGTGCTCCATCACAAAGCGGCCGCCCTCTATACGAGCAAGCGCCTTGAGTCCCCCATCGAGCACGAGCGCGAACGGTGCCTTCGCCGTATCGAAGTCCGCAAGAGCGCGCTCAACGGGAATGCGACGACCACAAAGCAGATCGTCTGCAAGATTACCCGGCAAATCGACACGCGTGGCACCAAGGGCGGCGATGGGATCCAGAGCGAAGCCGGCAGCGGACTCGGCAGAGAGCTCCTCTACCGCATGGCAGGCGCCGATGGAAACAACACCGGAGGCCGTGCGGCGCAGCGCGGAAATATGCGCAGCACTATCGCAGGCGCGACCCAGGTCGCGAGCGAGCGCGCGAATGTAGGTGCCCTTGCTTACCGAAAACGCCACGGTCCACACACACGTATCACCTTCGCCGCCCACGGCGATCAGGTCGGCGGCATAGACCTCGACAGGGCGCGGAGGTAGGTCCACCGCATTGCCCTCGCGAGCAGACTTGTAGGCGCGAACGCCATTGACCGAGATAGCCGAAAACGCCGGCGGCACCTGCATCTGCGGACCCAACATGGCGCACAAGCGCTCGCGGGCATGGGCCGGATCGCGCAGCTCGGGGGCAACGGGCACCGTACGGACGGCCTCGCCCTCGGCGTCATCGGTATTGGTCTCGACGCCAAACGAAATGTCAGCGACATAACTTTTGGTATCGAGGGTTAGCATGCCCAGCAGACGGGTCGCCTGGCCCACGCCCACCACCATGACACCCGAGGCCATGGGGTCGAGCGTACCGGCATGGCCGACGCGTCGCTCATGGAGGGCGCGTCGGCACTGCGATACCACGTCATGGGACGTACAGCCCACCGGCTTATCGACGGCGAGCAGCATATTCAGTTGAGAAGGCGTACGACGAGCCATGTACCATCCAAAATGTTAGAGCTCGACGGTCACCGAAGCGGGATCCTCCCCTACCAGCTCGGCCAGCATGGGGAGTGCCGCGGTGAGCGTCTCGAGAATCGTTCCGTTGTTAGAGAAACCGGCGGCCGCGGGATGCCCGCCACCGCCAAAAGCAGCAGCGATCTCGGAAACATTGAGGTCGCCCTTGGAACGCAGGTTGCCGCGTACCTTGGTATCGCCCTCAATGCCCTTCAGGAACAGGCAGACCTCCACACCCATCACCGAACGCACCACATCGACCAGGCCGTCGCACTCGTCCGAAGTGACGCCGCAGGCCTCGAGGTCGCTCTGGTACGCATAACTATATGCCACGCGACCGTGCGCCACTGTCTTGATGCGGCCCATAACGATGGACTTGAGATGCAAGAACTCTACGCGCATGCTCTGGTAGACCTCGAGCGCAACACGCGCGGGATCGGCACCGTGCGCGACCAGGCGCGAGGCGGCATGGAACGCAGCGGCATCGGCGTTTTGATACTGAAAACGACCGGTATCGGTCACCAGGCCGCACAGCAGACAGGTCGCGACACCATCGCGAGCCACAATGCCACAATTGTCCAAAAAGCGGTCGATGATCATGGCGCATGCCGCGGCGTCGACGCACCTCAGGCTCAGCTCGGCAAATTCCTCACGTGCCGGATGGTGATCGAAGCACACCACATGCGACGAGCGGCGGAGCACCTCGCCAGAGTTGTTCAGACGCTCGACGACCGGCACGTCCACCGAGATGAACAGGTCCGGCTTGCCAGTATACGCAGATGCCGGCACCAGACGATCGGCACCCTCCATAAAGCGGTAGATGCGCGGAACCGGGTCATCGTCTGCCAGCAGCAGGGCAATGTCCTTGTTGGGGAAAAACTTCATAAGCGAGAGGCCCAGACCCAGCACGGAGCCCAGGGCGTCACCATCGGGAGACGTATGTCCCGAAATCGCAATGGAGGACGCGCCCTCGATGAGCTCGAGGATGCGTCGCTGAATATCTGCAGACTCGCACGATGCGAGGTCGGCGGAATTACTCATCTAAAGCTGCCTCCTGGGCGGCATCCGCAATTGGATAACCGTCCTCGTCCTTTTCGATCGCAAGCGTGGCGGGAACGTTTTCCAGCGCACGCGTGATGCGCTCGGCCTCATCGGTCGAGCGATCGATGCGAAAATCGAGCTCGGGTGTGACACGCCAATCGAGCGAGCGGGCCAGCAGGCTACGGATGCGGCCCTTGGCGCTGGCGAGCGCCTCCATGACCTCGTCGTAGCGACTCGCGTCGCACGACACGTACACACGCGCGAACGAACGGTCCACCGCGACCTCGACCGCGGTCAGGGTGACCAGGTCGAGACGCGGATCGGAAACCTCAAAGAGCAGGATATAACCGAGCTTCTCGCGAAGCTGCTCGCCCAAACGGCGGGTTGCCTGCGTTTGCTTCATAGCGCTACCCCCTACTCGGTACGGGCAACCTGGTCGATGCGGTAGCCCTCAATGGTGTCGCCAGGCTTGATGTCCTGGAAGTTCTCCAGGCCAATACCGCCCTCGGAGCCGCTCTTGAGGCTCTTGGCCTCGTCCTTGTAGTGGCGCATCGAGGCGATTTTACCGTTGAAGACCACGATACCGTCGCGCACCAGGCGCACGGAATCGGTCGCGGCGATCTCGCCCTCTTCGACGCGGACACCGGCGGCGATACCGACCTTGGGCACCTTGAAGGTGTCCAGAACGGTCGCGGAACCCGTGGAGACCTCGACCTCGGTGGGCTTGAGCATACCGATACGGGCTGCGTCGAGGTCCTCGAGGCACTTGTAGATGACGTCGTAGCAACGGATCTCGACGCCCTCACGCTCGGCAGCGGAGCGGGCCTTGCCGTCGGGACGGACGCCAAAGCCGATGATGATGGCGTTGGAGGCGTCGGCCAGAACGACGTCGGTCTCGTTGATGGCGCCAACGGCGGAGTGGATCGTGTTGATGCGCACCTCGGACTGGTCCATCTTGTCGAGGGAGTCCTGAAGGGCCTCGATGGAACCCTGGACGTCGGCCTTGATGATCAGGTTGAGCTCCTTGACCTCGGCGTCGGCGATGGTCTCGAAGAGGTTCTCGAGCGTCACGTGCTTCACGCGGCTCTGCTCCTCGATACGGGCCTTGAGCGAACGCTCATCGGCCAGGGCGCGTGCCTCGCGCTCGTCCTCGAACACGCGGAACTCATCGCCGGCGTTGGGGACGGACTGCAGGCCCAGGATCTCGACGGCGTCGGAGGGACCGGCCTCGGTGACGGCGTTGCCCTTGGGGTCGAGCATGGCGCGGACGCGGCCGTAGGTAAGGCCGGCGACCAGCGTATCGCCCACGTGCAGGGTACCGCGGGTCACGAGCACGGTAGCGACCGAGCCGCGGCCCTTGTCGAGCTTGGCCTCGAGGACGTTACCGGAGGCAAAGGTGTCGGGGTTGGCCTTGAGCTCGAGCACGTCGGCCTGGAGCAGCACGGTCTCCAGAAGGTCGTCGATACCGATCTTCTGCTTGGCCGAGATGTTGACGAACATGTTCTGTCCGCCCCACTCCTCGGGGATGATGCCGTACTCGGTGAGCTCCTGGCGCACGCGGTCGGGGTTGGCGCCCGGCTTATCGATCTTGTTGACAGCGACGACGATGGGAACACCGGCGGCCTTGGCGTGGTTGATCGACTCGATGGTCTGGGGCATGACGCCGTCGTCGGCAGCCACGATCAGAATGACGATGTCGGTCACCTTGGCGCCACGGGCACGCATGGCCGTAAAGGTGGCGTGACCCGGGGTATCGATGAAGGTGATCTTACGGTCGTTGATCATGACCTGCGAAGCGCCGATGGCCTGCGTAATGCCGCCCGCCTCGCCGGCAGCAACGCCGGTGTGACGGATGGCGTCGAGCAGGCTCGTCTTGCCGTGGTCGACGTGGCCCATGACGGTGACGACCGGGGCACGCGGCTTAAGGTCGGCGGGATCGTCGTAGAACGAGAAGGTGTTCTCCTCCTCGGGGGTGATGATCTTGATCTGGCGGCCCAGGTCGTCGGCAACGAGCTCGACGAGGTCGTCGGACATGGACTGCGTCATGGTAAGCGGCGTGCCCAGCAGGAACAGGCGCTTGATGATGTCGTTGGCCGGAACGTCGAGCGCCTCGGCGAGCTCCTGGACGGTAACGCCCTGGGAGACCTTGATGGCGTCGAGGTCCTCGGGGTTCACGCCCTGGGCCAGCGCCTCCTCAATCTTGCGCTCCTCCTGAGCCTTTGCAGCCTCGCGCTCGCGCTTCTCCTTGCGCTTTTTGCGGCGACCGGTGGACTCGCGAGAGGCCTCCTCGACAGCGGCACGAGCCTCTTCGAGCACCTTCTCGCGGCTGTACTCCTCGGCCTCGCGAGCCATGCGGCTGTAGTGGTCCTCTTCGTTGTTGTGACCGCCCTTGCGCTTCTTGCCCTTGCCCTGCTTGTCGGGATTGGGGAAGTCCATGCCGGCAGCGACGTTGTTGCTGGCATTGGTGCGATGGCTGTGGGGACGGTTCTCGGAGGCGTTACGCTCGGAGTTGTTGTCGGAGGCATTGCGATCGTTACGACGGCCACCGCGGCGGTCGTTGTTGCCGCCACGACGGTTGCCGCGCTCGGCGGCGCGCTCGGCCTTGGCCTTCTCCTCGGCGTCCTTCTTCTCCTTGAGGACGGTCTCCTGTGCGGCGATCTGGTCGAGCAGCGAACGGAAGCGCGAACCGGAGTCGGAAGCGGGAACGGCGCGGCGCTGGGCCTCGCGGGCAGCCTCCTCCTTCTCGCGGGCAAGACGCTCCTGCTCGGCCTTCTTCTTGGCCTCGGCCTCAGCGCGGGCGGCCTCCTCGGCAGCCTGGGCAGCGGCGAACTGGCGGCGCTCCTCCTCACGTGCCTTCTCGGCGGCGATGCGCTCGCGCTCGGCCTCGGCAGCGCGTGCTGCCTCCTCGGCGGCGGCTGCCTGCTCCTCGGCCTGCTTGGCGGCCTCGACTTCCTGGGCGCGGGCCTCGATCACCGAGGCGAGCTGCTTGCGGACCATAGCGACGTAGGCGTCCTCCAGGGCGGAGGAAGCGGACTTAGCGGGAATCTTCATTTCGGCGAGATGACCCATCAGTTCCTTGGAGGTCATGCCGAACTCTTTGGCCAGGGTGGACACACGGACTTTTGCCATATGACTTCACCTACCCTTTCTGGCACCTTGGGTGCCTAGAGACTGAACGAGCGTGGGGTATGCGCTGGGACCTGCCCGGCGCGACCGCGCGCTAGATCAGGTCCTCAGCATCATCGAAGGCGTCGGTGTCGTGGACACCGCAGAAACGGGAGCCGGGACGGGCCTGGTTGCGGCACTGGATGCCGTCCTCGGACACGAACTCGCAGCGACGGACGTCCTCGTCCTCCTCGTCACCGATCAGGTCGGCGGCGGGCTCCTCGTGAACGGGAACGTTCTTGAGGATGTCGGCGGCAAGGGTCTCGGACTTGATGTCGATGTGCCAGCCGGTCAGGCGCGCGGCGAGGCGGGCGTTCTGGCCCTCCTTGCCGATGGCGAGGGACAGCTGGTCGTCGGGCACGATAACGCCGGCGTAGGCCTTCTCCTCGTCGATAAGGACGCGGGTGACCTTAGCAGGCGACAGGGCGTTGGCGACGTAGACGGCCGGATCGGCATCCCACAGGATGACGTCGACGCGCTCGCCACGGAGCTCACCCACGACGGCGCGGACACGGCTGCCCTTGGGGCCGACGCAGGCGCCAACGGGATCCAGGCGATCGTCGAGCGAGTGGACGGCGACCTTGGAGCGCTGGCCGGGCTCGCGGGCGATCGACTTGATCTGGACGGTGCCCTCATAGATCTCGGGCACCTCCTGCTCAAACAGACGACGCATGAGCTCGGGGTGGGTACGGGAGATGACAATCGGCGGACGGCTGTGCTCGCCACGAACCGGCTGCAGGTTGGAGTTGGGGTCGCGAACGTCGATGATCACGGCCTTGATATGCTGATTGTGCAGGTAGCGCTCGCCCATCGGACGCTCGTTGCGCTCGTTCTCGTAACGGCGCTGGTCGAAGTGCGGGAGCTCGGCCTCGACGCCCTCGCGAATCTTGACGATCGTGAAGTCGGGTGTGGACTGCAGCACGGTACCGCTGATGAGGTCACCGATGCGACCGGAGAACTCCTCGTAGATCTGCTCGCGGGCGGAGTTGCGCACGATGGCGTTGATCTCGGCCTTGGCGTGCTGGGCGGCGATGCGGCTCGTGTTTTTGGGAGTGACGTCGATCTCCTCGAACTCGGTGAAGTTGCCCTCCTCGTCCATGGAATCGTCGATCGGCTCCAGACGGTAGACGTAGATCTTGCCGGTGGTGCGGTCGATGGTCACCTTGGCGCCCCACTCAAGATGCAGGATCTCGGCATAGCTCTTGGCGAGCGACTGCTCCAGGCGGTCGATCAGGTAGAGCTGGTCGATGTGCTTCTCCTGGCAAAGCTCCATCAGGGCGGACATCATGTCGGATGCTGCCATCTTACTTTCCTTCCTTCGCGGGCTTGAAGTCATAGGTGGGCTTCAACTTGCACTTTTTAACATCAGAGAAATCGAGGGTAACGGACTCGCCGTCCTCGAGCTCGAGGGTCACGTTCGTCTCGGTGGCGGCGGCAATCTTGCCGGCGTACTTGCGACGGCCCTCGGTGGCGGTGGAGGTGAGCTCGCAGTCCTCGCCCACAAAGCGGGCAAAGTCACTCGGGCGGCGCAGCGGACGCGCCATACCCGGGCTCGACACCTCGAGCGTATAGCTCGAAGAGATGGGGTCGAGCTCCTCAATCACGCCGCCGACCCATTTGGTGTTGGCCGTGACGTCATTGAGCGACAGGCTCTGACCCTCGGCACCCTCGATACGCACGCGCACGCAGGGGGCCTTGGTGGCACCCACGAGCTCAACGTCGACGATGTCGACATCGTGCTGGGGAGCAACGGCCTCGAGCACGTCGATGATCGCCTGCTCGGTCTTGGTCTTGACCATTGCGGCACCTCCATCCATACAAAAAAGAAGCGGGGTCGAAACCCCACTTCTTTCAATTACAACTTCATTTGCAAGCAAACTATATCAATACCTGCGAAAACGTGCAAGCACAACCCAAACGCGCAGGTCAGCGCGCCCACAGCATCTCCACAAGAATAAGACAATTTGTCGCGGACGCCCGACGCGCACAAGCAAAACGAGGGGCAGCCCCTATACGAGGGTCATCATCAGCGGCAGCGTAATGAGCGACTGCAGGGTGGTCGCGGCCACGGTCTTGGTCCCGAAGGCGGCATCCACTTCGTACTTGTTCGCAAACAGCGAGGTGACCGCGGCGACGGGCATCGCCTGGTACATCACGACCGAAATCCTCACGGCCTCATCCAGCACAAACATATTCGCAAGCGCCATCAGGCAGCCCACGGCAACAAGCGGCATCGCGACGAGTCGCAGCGCAGCCACTTTATAGAGCTGAATGTCAGTCAAAACCTCACTCAGGCGGCACTTGCCAAGGTAGGCGCCAAGCACAAGCATCACCAGGCCGGTGTTGAGGTTTCCCAGCGCATCGAGAGTGGTGTCGACCAGCGCGGGCGGCTCCCAGGAGGTAAAGAAGCACACGAGGCCGATCGCCATGGCGACGATCGCGGGGTTCAAAAGCACCTTCATGGGTGACGCCTCGGAGCGCAAGCCCGAAACAAGACGCACGCCGTAGGTCCACACGAGGGCCGTCTGCACCGTGTTGGCGATGGAGATGTAGAAGATGCCGTCCTGCCCCGCCACGACCAGCGCGAGCGGGATGCCGATGAAGCCGGCGTTGGAGAATGTCGCGGCAAAGCGCCCCACCGCCGCATGCGGCACATCACCTCGGTACGCAATCAGGCCGAGGCCCACCGAAAAGGCGAGCGTCACCGCGGCGAGCAACGCCACCCAACCCGCGCCGATGAGCAGCGAAGGCTCAAAGGGGCGCATGAGGGCCTGGGCGATGAGCACGGGATTTGCCACGTACAGCACCAGATCGGACATCTGCGCCGTGCCGGCGTCGGTGATAAACCCCCTGCGATACAGCACGAAACCCACTGCCATCAGCACGAACATCACGCAAATCTGCCCCGCGACGATGGACACCGTCCCCGTCATGCGCGCACCCCCTCTCCAAAGCGCGTGGCAACGCCAAAAACTCGACGCCGCCACGCGATAACTCGTTAACTCATTCTTCTGTAGCACCCTACATCGGTGCCCTACACCGGAACTTTACACCGACAGATCGGCGCCGTCGCTCGCAATGACCTTCTTAAACCACCAGAATGAGTCCTTGATGGAGCGCTCGAGCGTACCGCGGCCCTTGTCGTCCATGTCCACGGCCACGAAGCCGTAGCGCTTGGCCATCTCACCAGTCGAGCGGCTCACCAGGTCGGTGGAGCCCCACATGGTGTAGCCGAGGCAGGGCACGCCGTCGATCGTGATGGCATCGCGAATCGCGGCCAGGTGCTCGGCGAGGTACTCCATGCGGTAGGTGTCATGGCAGCTGCCGTCCTCCTCGAACTCGTCCACGGCGCCCATGCCGTTCTCGACCACGAACACCGGCTTCTGGTAGCGGTCGTGCAGCTCGTTCAGGACATAGCGCAGGCCCAGCGGGTCGATGGCCCAGCCCCACGGCGTCTGCTCGCACTCCGGGTTGGGCGTGCCGCCGAGACGGTGGAAGGTATCGCCCTCTTGCGTCACCGTCGAGCGGTAGTAGGAGAAGCTCACGAAGTCGAGGGTGTTCTGCGCGAGCAGCTCGGCGTCGCCCTCCTCCATCACGGGGTCCGCGCCGCAGTCGTCGAAGATCTGGCGCGCGAACCCGGGGTAGGCCCCGCGGCTCATGACGTCGATGAGGAGGTACTGCTCGCGGCGCTTCTGGTAGGCAGTGAAGATGTCGCCCGGCTTGCAGGTCGCCGGGTAGATCGCGCTCATCGCGTACATCGTGGAGAACATCGCGTCGAGCATCAGCTCGCGGCCCACCCGGACCGCCTTGGCGCTCGCCACGAACAGGTGGTGCATCGCCTGCCAGTACACGGGCTCGCTCTGGTTGGTGACGCCCATCATGCACACGCCGCGGATCGCGTTGGGCTCGTTGAAGGTGAGCCAGTAGCGCACCTTGCCACCCAGGCGTTCGAAGAGCGCCGTCGCGTAGCGGACGTAGCAGTCGATCGTCTCGCGGCCGGCCCAGCCGTTGTACTTCTTGACGAGCTCGAGCGGCATCTCGTCGTGGCAGATGGTGATCATCGGCTCGATGCCGTGCGCCAGCAGCTCATCGACCACCTGCTCGTAGAAGGCGAGGCCCTCCTCGTTGGGCTCGGCCTCCTCGCCCGTGGGGAAGATGCGCGTCCAGCAGGTCGAGAAGCGGAACATGCGGAAGCCCATCTCGGCCATGAGGGCGATGTCCTCGCGCCAACGGTGGTAGAAGTCGACCGCGCGGTGACTGGGATAGTATTCGTCGTCGAACATCGTGAGGACCGCGCCATCGGGCAGGGCCTCCTCCCAATCGCTCTTACCGCGATTGCCGTCAGCGTCGACCCACGTCACCTGACGAGGGTGCTCCTGGTTGCCGTCGGTAGCGAAGTCAACCGAGAGCAGGCCGCGGCCGCCCTCGCCAAAACCGCCCTCGAACTGCCAGTCCGAGACGGCGCCGCCGAACAAAAACCCTTCGGGGAATTTCGTAGTCATGGTGTGCACTCCTTTTCTGTGCTTATGCGTGGTTAACCGAGCATGCTTAGGCGGCGTCCTCGTCGAAGCCGAGGGCGTAGGTCACGGCAAAGGCGACCACGACGGCGGTGACGATGGCGATGACAGCGGCCACGATCGTGTCCTGGAAGATCGGCAGCGCCATGATGTTGGAGTAACCCATGACGTAGGCGTGCATGCCCATGAAACCACCCACGAGGCCACCGATGGCACCGCCGGCGATCACGCCGTAGAGCGGGCGCTTGAGGCGGAAGGTCACGCCGTAGAGGGCAGGCTCAGTCACACCGGCGAAGATACAGCCAATGGCAATGGAGAGGGCCTCGCTCCTGAACTCCTTGTTGCGGGTGCGCAGGGCAACGGCCAGGCAGGCGCCACCCTCGGCCATGTTGTGCAGGATAAGGGCCGGGCGGAACAGGGCGTCATAGCCGGGGTTCTCGAGCAGCTGGAGCATGAAGGGAGCGAAGACCGTGTGCACGCCGACCATGATGAGGAAGGGCAGCGAACCGGCAAGCAGGGCAAGGGCGACAGGGCCGGCGACACCGTAGATACCCATGAGCACGGTGACGATGACCTCGCCGATCCAGGTACCGAGCGGCGCGAGGACGAGCATCGTGAGCGTGTAGGTGCAGGCGATGGTCAGCAGGCCGACCAGGATGGACTTGAAGATGCCGGGAACGACCTTGTTCCACAGGCGTTCGAACTCATACGCGGTGAACGAGAGCAGCAACGCCGGGAAGAGACCGCCGGAGTAGCCCTTGAGCAGGACGGGCAGGCCGAAGATCGTCTGCTCGACCTGGGGGTCGGCATTCACGAGCGCGATGAAGTTCGGGGCGAACATGGCAGCCGCGACAGCCATGGCGTAGATGCCCGTGCCGCCGAGCTTCTTGGACGCACCGTAGGCAACCCAGATGGGCAGGAAGTAGAAGGGGGCGTCAGCCGCGATGGAGAGCAACATGTAAGTGGAGTTCGTCGCAAACTCGGGCACGAAGGTCGTGATGAGCATGAGCACGACCTTGAGCATGCCGCCGGCGATCAGGCCGGGGATAACCGGCGTCACGGAAGCGGTGATGTAGCCGACGATGTTCTGGCCGAGTTTCTTCGGGGTGAGCTTGCCTGCGTCCGCGGTAGCGTCGGCATCGAGGTTCTCGTCGACCACGTCGGCCTCGCTAAAGTGGAACTGGCTAAGCACCTGGTCATAGGTGGCGATAAGGTTCTGGCCCATGACCACCTGGAGCTGGTCGGCGGCGTACACGCAGCCAAGCACGCCCGAAACCTTCTTGATCGCATCCATGTCGACCTTGTTCTCGTCCTTAACGATAAGGCGCAGACGCGTCATGCAGTGCGTAACCGCATTCACGTTCTCGGGGCCGCCCGCATGCCGCACAATCTCGGCTGCAGTCGCTGCATAATCGATTGCCATTGGGACTCCTTCCTATCGGCTCCGACAGGACGTCGGAAATAACCTGAAACCGACAATAACCGCCCGCCCCGGGCACCATATGCTCGTTTATCCATCTGGTACACTTTGTTCCAAAGTTTCCCTGCAGGTCAGAGCTGTATGGGTATTTTTAGTACCGGATGCCTTATGCCGAAGGCTTTAAGCCAGACCCTTTAAGTCGGATGATTCAAACCGGAGGTGCGTATGTCTGTTATCGAGCGGCTGCACGCAAAAGAGAACTTCACACGCTCCGAGGCGGAGCTCGCCGACTTCATCCTCCAAAACGCCGACGCCACGGTGAACATGGGTATCTCCGATCTTGCAAGCGCCGCAGGCAAGTCAAACGGAACCATCATCCGCCTGTGCCGCAAGGTCGGCTCAACCGGGTGGCGTGAATTCAAGCTCGATTTGGTTGCCAGCATCGAGCGCGCACGCCGGAACATGCGCGACATCGACCCCAACAAGCCCTTTGAGGGCGAGACGAGCACCGCGAGCGTCATGCGCAGCATATCCGTGCTGCAATGCGAGGCTATCAAAGACTGCTACTCGCAGGTCGACCCAGCCGCCATCGGTACCTTTGCGCGTGCGGCAGTCCAGGCGCGGCGCATCATCTACTACGGGCTGGGCGACTCGTACGCCACGCTCTACACCTTCGGCGCACTCATGGCGAAAATCGGCGTCGAATGCGTCGCCGCCGACCAATACCGCTTTAGGCGCGAGGCAGCATTCCATGCAAACCAAAGCGACATCGCGCTCATTGCCAGCTACAGCGGCCGCCTCTTTCCCAACATCGAATCGCAGATTGGATATCTGCGTGCCAACCACTGTAAGATCTGCGCCATCACGGCAAACCAGTCTCAGCTGAACACGCTCCCCCGCTACGACTACCCCATCCTGCTGCCGATGCGCGAGAACCGCTTTAACAAGGTGGGCACCTTCTACGCACAGACCTGTATGCGCTACGTCCTGAACTGCGTATACAGCGTGGCGTTCTCCAAGAACTACGACGCCAACATCACGTTGAAGGACTATATCGAGGAGTTCCAAGCCGACATGCTGTAGAGGCCGCTGCCGAGCCGACACGCGACGAAGCCGGACCCCTCTCTTCGCTGCAGCGTCACAAATAAGGATGCCCGACCCCGCAGGGGGATCGGGCATCCTTTCATGCACAACGTATGCACCTGAAGAGTCGGAAGCTTACTTGACCACCAGGTTAACCAGCTTGCCGGGCACGCAGATGGCCTTGACGACCGTCTTGCCCTCAAGCCACTTGGCAACGGCGACCTCAGCGGCAGCCTGCATCTCCTCGTTGGAGGCGTCACGGGCGACGTCGATGCGACCACGGACCTTGCCGAGTACCTGAACGACGATCTGCACCGTGTCCTCGATGGACTCAGACAGGTCGAACTCGGGCCAGGCGGCGGTGTACGCGTTGCCCTCGCAGCCGAGTGCCTCGTGCCACAGCTCGTCGGCCCAGAACGGGCAGATGGGGGCAAGGACGCTCACGATATCCTTAGCCACGCCGTAGCACAGGGCCTTGTCACGGGAAGCGCCCTCGGTAGCGTTGAGGTAGGCGCTCGCGGCGTTGACGAGTTCCATGACAGCCGAGATCGCGGTGTTGAACTGGCCGCGGTCGAAGTCCTCGGTGCACTTGGCGATGGTGCGGTGACGCTCGCGATAGAGCTTCATCGCGACCTCGTCGAGCGCGGACTTGTCGAAGGCCACGTTGGCATCGCCGGACTGGACGAGCTGCCACACGATACGCCAGGCGCGCTTAATGAAGCGGTTAGCGCCCTCGACGGCCTTGGGATCCCAGTCGAAGTCCTTCTCGGGCGGGGCGATAAACAGGATCGCCAGACGCATGGTGTCGGCGCCGTAGGGCTCAATGACCGAGCTCGGGGGCACGACGTTGCCCTTGGACTTGGACATGGTGTCGCCGTTCTCGTCCTTGACCATGCCCTGGCACAGCAGGTTGGTGAAGGGCTCGTCAACGCTCAGCAGGCCCAGGTCGCGCAGCGCCTTGGTAAAGAAGCGACTGTAGAGCAGGTGCAGAATGGCGTGTTCGATGCCGCCGATGTAGTTATCGACGGGCATCCAACGATCGGCAGCCTCTCGGGAGAAGGGCAGCTCGGTGTTGTGCGGATCGGTATAGCGCAGGTAGTACCAGCTGGAGCAGGTGAAGGTGTCCATGGTATCGGTCTCGCGCTTGGCCGGGCGACCGCAGACCGGGCAGGTGGTCTCGTAGAACTCCTTGCACTCGGCGAGGGTCTCGCCGGCACCCAGGTCCAGGTTCTCGGGCAGCGTCACCGGCAGCTGGTCCTCGGGCACGGGCACGATGCCGCAGTGCTCGCAGTGGATGGCCGGGATGGGGTTTCCCCAATAACGCTGGCGGCTGATGAGCCAGTCGCGCAGACGGAACTCGACCTTGCGGCGGCCGCAGCCCATGGCCTCGAGGTCGGCCACGATTGCAGCCTCGCCCTCGGAGTGCTTGCCACCGCGCATGCCGGTGTACTTGCCGGACTGGACGAGCGTGCCCTCGGCAGCGTGGGCGCAATCCCAGTCGACGGTCTCGGCATGGAAGGTATCGATGGTCTCGCCGCTAGCCTCGACGGCAGCGCGGTCGTCATCGTCCAGGATGATCGGCACAATAGGCAGGTCATACTTGCGGGCAAACTCAAAGTCACGCTGGTCGCCGCAGGGAACGGCCATGACGGCGCCGGTGCCATAGTCGGCAACGACATAATCCGCAACCCACACGGGGACCTTCTCGCCGTTGACGGGGTTCACCACGTAGCGGCCGGTAAAGGCACCGTGCTTCTCGAGGGTGCCCTGGGCACGCTCGACGGCAGAGATATGCTTGGAATCCTCGACGATCTTGGTGACGGCCTCCTCGTACTCCGTGCCCTCGACGAGCTCGTGCAGACGGGCGTACTCGGGAGCCAGGACAAAGAAGGAGACACCGAAGAGCGTGTCGGCTCGCGTGGTGAAGACGGTAATCTTACCCTCGTCGCCCTCGATGGGCTCGCCATCCTTGTCGCACAGGGTAAAGTCGACTTCGGCGCCCTCGGAACGGCCGATCCAGTTGGCCTGCATCTGCTTGACGCGCTCGGGCCAGCCGGGGAGCTTCTCCAGATCGTCGAGCAGCTCCTGGGAGTACTCGGTAATCTTGAAGTACCACTGCTCCAGGTCGCGCTTCTCGGGCTCGGTGCCGCAGCGCCAGCACTTACCCTCGGTGACCTGTTCGTTGGCCAGAACGGTCTTGCAGTTGGGGCACCAGTTGACCGGGTTCTTCTTGCGGTAGACCAGGCCCTTTTCCCACAGCTTCTCAAAGATCCACTGGCCCCAGCGATAGTAGTCGGGGCTGCAGGTCTTGACCATGCGATCCAGATCGTAGGAGAAGCCCATGCGCTTCATCGTGGCGAGCGCCTGGTCCATGTTCTTATACGTCCAGGCGGCAGCCTGCGTGTTGTGCTTGATGGCGGCGTTCTCGGCGGGCAGGCCAAAGGCATCGAAGCCGATGGGGTGCAGCACGTCGTAGCCGCGCATGCGGGCCTGACGGGCCATGGCATCGCCGATGGTATAGTTGCGCGCGTGGCCCATGTGCAGGTCGCCCGACGGATACGGGAACATCTCGAGCACGTACTTCTTGGGCTTGCTGTCGTCGGTGTCGACGGCAAAGAGGTTGGAGTCCTCCCAGGCCTTCATCCACCTAGACTCAATGGCCTGCGCGTCGTATGCAGGAATCTCGTCCTTATGATCTGTGCAATCGCACATATCAGCTCCTTTAATCTTAGCTGGGGTCGGTCGGCTTGGCTTTATTCGCTACTGCGGACAGTCCTGCGCAAGACGAAGAGCACATTAAGTGCTCTTCTTTGCGTGCGGAACTTGTAGCGAACAAAGCCAAGCCGACCGACCCTAAGGTTAACTTGACTGATGATAGCAAATACAACAAGCGAGATGTCTGCGACTTGCAGGCATCTCGCTTTATCTAAATAACGTGGTTGTGAATCAACCGCTATTTGTTACCCATCCAAGTATGGACGGGTTTTCCAAGTGCCGCAGATTGCCGTGAAGGAGGAGCGACGCGTACTTTGGTACGCGAGCGACGGTTTGAACGGCAAGGTGCGGTGCTTGGGAAAGCCGCTTAGCGGTAGCTGACGCTTTGCTGCGAATCCTTGACGACTACATCGTGGGCGCCGCCTTCGACGATCGAGGTCGAGCTCACCAGGGTCAGGCGTGCCTTTTCCTGGAGCTCGGGGATCGAGAGGGCACCGCAGTTGCACATCGTGGACTTGACCTTGTAGAGCGTGCCGCCCACGCCGTCCTTGAGGGAGCCGGCGTAAGGCACGTAGGAGTCGACGCCCTCGACGAAGCTGAGCTTCGCGGCGCCGCCCAGGTCGTAGCGCTGCCAGTTGCGGGCACGCGCAGAACCCTCGCCCCAATACTCCTTCATATACTGGCCGTTGACGTTGACGCGCTCGGTCGGGCTCTCGTCAAAGCGGGCGAAGTAGCGGCCCAGCATCATAAAGTCGGCACCCATGGCAAGGGCGAGCGTCATGTGGTAGTCGTAGACGATACCGCCGTCGGAGCACACGGGCACGTAGATGCCGGTCTCCTCGTAGTACTCGTCACGAGCACGGCAGACGTCGATCAGCGCGGTGGCCTGGCCACGGCCGATGCCCTTGGTCTCGCGGGTGATGCAGATGGAACCGCCGCCGATACCGACCTTGATGAAGTCGGCACCGCAGTCGGCCAGGAAGCGGAAGCCCTCGGCGTCGACGACGTTGCCGGCACCGACCTTGACGTCCTCGCCGTAGTTGGCGCGGATCCACTCGATGGTGCGCTTCTGCCACTCGCTGAAGCCCTCGGAGGAGTCGATGCACAGGACGTCGGCACCGGCCTCGATAAGCAGCGGCACGCGCTCGGCATAGTCGCGGGTGTTGATACCGGCGCCGACCATGTAGCGCTTATCGCCGTCGAGCAGCTCGTTGGGGTTGGTCTTGTGGCTGTCGTAATCCTTGCGGAAGACGATGCCCATGAGGTGATCGTTGTCATCGACGATGGGAAGGGCGTTGAGCTTGTTGTCCCAGATGACGTCGTTGGCAACCTTGAGGCTGATGTTCTTGTCGCCCACGATGAGCTGCTCACGCGGGGTCATGAACTCGGAGACCTTCGTCTGGTGGTCATCGCGACTGGGTCGATAGTCACGGCTGGTGACGATGCCCAGGAGCTTGCCCTTGGGGGTGCCGTCGTCGGTAACCGGCATAGTGGAGTGACCAGTCTTCTCCTTGAGCTCGATAACCTGCTCCATGGTCATATCGGGGGTCAGCGTGGAATCGGACTGAACGAAGCCAGCCTTGTGATCCTTGACGGCCTTGACCATAGCGGCCTCGGACTCGGCGCTCTGGGAACCGTAAATGAAGGACAGGCCACCCTCGGTAGCGAGCGCGACACCCATGTCGACGCCCGAGACGGACTGCATGATAGCGGAAACCATGGGGATGTTCAGGGTGATTGCCGGCTTCTCACCGCGCTTGAAGCGGGTTAGCGGCGTCTTAAGAGAGACGTTGTTGGGGATGCACTGCGAGGACGAGTAGCCAGGGACCAGCAGATACTCCGAAAACGTGTGGGACTCACCGGGAAAGAACGTAGCCATGTTTCTCCTTTTTCCATGCGACCGGTCGGCTGCAGGCCTCGTAGGACCCAGCCCAACCTTGGGCGCCCAATACTGGGGAAGTATCTTAGCGCACTTTGACTGCTACAATGCATGATTTAAGAAGAGCACACGAGGGCTTGACGCAGGCTTTGCGTTTGCCCAGCAAACACTTTAGCGGGGAGACGTAAAGCGCATGGAGTACAAGACGACGGCAAAATTGGTCATTCAAGCGTGCGACAAAGACCTGCCGGGCGTGTTCGGCCACGGCTGCGTTTTGCTGCTGCAGGGCATCGCCCGCGAGCACTCACTCAACCGCGCCGCCAAGAGCATGGGCATGGCGTACTCCAAGGCGTGGCGTATTGTGAATGAGGCCGAAGGACAGCTGGGCTGTAAACTCATCGAGCGCGACGGCGCCCGCGGATCCACGCTCACCCCCGCCGGCGAGCGCGCCATCGAGGTCTATGAGACGTTGCAGGCCGAGATTAACAACGTCATCGCCGCAAAGGCCAACGACTTAATCGCCAGCATCAACGCAAAGTAGTCTTTTTGGGACTGACCTTGAGTCCATCGCACCCTCAAATTGAGACGCGCGCCACAAAATGGGCCCATTTACTACGTTTAACCGAACACCCTCGGCCACACCGTCATTGACGAAAATAAAACCGCTGGTAGGGGGCTTGCCATTTTTCAAAATAGGCGGGTATGGTCGACCCCTAAGGGTTAAACGTAGTAGATAGGCCGTTTTCGTGGCGCAGGCCCCGATGAGCTACTTTCGGAGAGCGTTGTCTAGGGTAGCGGCTACTTGTAAAGGGTCGTCGGTGCCGGCGAAGAGGCGGACGGTGCTCCCCCGCTTGCCTCGCGGAGCTGAGAGGCGCGTTGTTACGTCGCCGGCGGGTGACGTACGGAATTCATCCGGCAGCGCTTCGAACAGCTCGCCCGCGGTACGGTCAATCAGGTCAAACTCTACTGCCGGGCCAAAACCGTGCTCTAAGACGCCCGTCGCGACGGCGTGATCGGGATGCGAGGTCAGCCCGGGATAGCGCACGTTGTGCACCATCTCATTCGCAGCAAAATACTCCGCCAGCGCACGGGCGCGATCGAAGTGCGCTTGCATGCGGACGTCGAGCGAGGACAGCGCGCGGTACAGCACGTCGGACTCATCGGTGGACAGATCGAGCGCAGGCAAACCGCACCCCACGAGCAGCGCATGCGCGCACTCGCCGGCGGCGTCCACGCGGTGGCGTTTGAGCTGCGAGCGCGAGACAGACACCGCAACTAGCTTGCGCGGCGACTCGCCGGCGCACACGCGATCGAGCGCCTCGAGCGACAGCACGGTACCAAGTCGCAGCGAATCGCATCCAAAGACGCTGGCCACCGTGTTATCCACGACGAGCAGCGCATGCGCCTCACGGGCCGCACGTCCCAGCGCGCGAAGATCGGGAACACGCATGCCAAAACCGCCGATGGAGTTGACGAACCACCACAGGTGAGGGCCCTCAGTATCGAACGAGCCGGCAAAGCCATCGGACGCCGCGGCAAACGCCCCGACAGACGGCTCCCCCACCATTGCCACATCGCAGCCCTCAAAACCGCTCGAGAACGCATCCCCAAAGTCATCGGCAAACGCAACCAAACGATCTCCGGGGCGCACGACCCCCAGCTGCGACAGCGCCGCCGGCACATGCGAGGCCGCAACCAGTCGTGCCTCACGCGCGCCGGCCCTTGCAGCCCATGCCTCTTCCAACTGCCCTACGCCCATGCGGCACCGTCCCTTCAAAAACAAAAACCCACGGTGCGGGTGTTCCCCGCACCGTGGGCAACGGCTGCAGTATAGCGCCGATACACAATCAATCGCCTAGATGCTGAGCATGTGATAGGTCACGTTCGCGCCAGGAGCATCAACGGACAAGCCATATGCCTCAGGGTAGATGCGCGTCGAGAACACGAGTGCACCGTCGTTGACAAACACTTCGACAGAGGACACGTCACCAACGATACGGACGTTGCGCACCTCGTCGACAGGCTCCCAGCGCACGGTACGGCTGCAGCCGGCAGAAGCGCGCCCCTCGTCAACAAAGCGCATCTCAAAGCGCGCGGGCAGCTCGCCCTCGGCCGGCATAAACGCCAGCTTCAGCTCGCCATCAACGGTCGCGGCAAACGCACCATCAACGTCGTCGACCCTAACATCAAAGCAGGTATCGCCAGCAACTTCCAGCGATCCCGCGCCCACGCGCACCGAGAGATAATGATGCTCGATCTCGCGCGCCGGCTGCTGCAGCACAACACCATCGGCACCAACCGTAAGCTCACGCGGCACCGTCAGACAGTGCTGCCAGCCCTCGGCAACAGTCGGATCATTGCCATAGGAACCATCGCTCGGCAGACCCATCCAACCGATCAGAATACGTCGCCCATCTTCCGACATAAAAGTCTGAGGTGCATAAAAATCAAAGCCAGCATCCCATACAAGGAATTCACCAAGCTCATAATCAGAGCAGATATCTCCGTCGAGCGTAAAGTACCCCGAATGATACAGATTGCGTCGATCCCAATCGGAACCAACCAATCCCTGGGGGCAGACGGACAATACCCTAATGTCAGACAGCTCAAAATAGTCAGGGCACTCCCACATAAACCCAAATTGTTGGGCAGTCGTGATTCGGTTCTGCAGCTTCCAATCGGCAAGATTGTCAGAAGAAAACAGCAGGACCTCCCCCTGGTCAGAGAAGCAATTGGCACCATTAAAACGCTTGAACAGCTCCGTACGAGAGGAGACATACCCCTGAAGACGCTCATTCCCGGCATCGACACGACGACGTGCGCCCTGCACCATAAGATATCGTCCGCATGGAACGTCGGCGCACCAAACCTTTGGATCACGCACATGGCACGAAAGATCATTGGGATAATCGTCATTAGTCATGAGCAATTGCTTTACACCAAATGACGAATCATCCGCCGTATTAACCAAAATGGTATTTGCCTCACGACCGCTGTAAATATAGTCACAAGAACCGTCACCGCAGGGCAGCTTGACATTACCGGTATAAAACAACGAAACGATGCCGTCATGAACTAGCGCGGAGCCAGAATACACACCATGGCAATCGATAGATTCATCCGGTAGCAAGGCGGCGCCCAAGTCTTCCCATTTCATAAGGTCACGACTGATGGCATGTCCCCACATTTTTGAACCGTTGCCCTCAGCATCTGTGGGGCTATACTGATAAAAAGCATGGAATACCCCATCACGCTGATGAAGACCGTTTGGGTCATTGAGCCACCCGCACGGCGGCATTAAGTGAAACTTTTGAGCCCAGCGGTAAGAAACGTTCTTGGCATTTAGCTCGCAGTCTTCAACAAGTCGAAGCAAGTCTCTTGTGAGCGAATTGCTCATAAATAATCATCCTATCCCAGATGCAACGCACGGATGATGCAGTGCGCGCCATAGCCAAAAACAGCCATAGCGCGCAACGTGCATAGTGCCAATTGTCTTAGCAACCAATTCCAATTGGACGCAACATAACACCGTTATCGTCTAGCCACTTTTTCAAAGACGGAGACGACAGCGCGGCCTGATCTTTCATTCTGCCTTCACGCAACGAGGAGATCTCCATCAAGATCTCATCAAGAAAAGCGGGGTGAAACACTACGAACGTCTTCTCGTGGGTCAAAATTCCCGATTCACCACTCATCAGAAAATGAAGGGGGTCATACGAATCGTAAACCATGTTATTTGGCAAATCGGGCGCATAGATACATGAATGCTCTCTCAGGCTCGTAAGAGTAAAGTCAACGTAGGGGACTCCGATCCTTTTAGCGACCCTATTCAAGCCCTCATCAACGTGTGGCGTTCCCACGGAATGACAATCGATATAGGCCGGAAGCATTCCAAACAAGCCCTGAAACTTGTTTACCTGCGCCTGAGCTTCGGCTTCAATCTCATCCACATCGATTAAATCCACTTCCGAGGTTCGATAGCGCCTTGAAGGAAAGAAATTCCCTTCGTCGTCAACCAAACCGGAATTCAAAGTTGAGCTCGACACCGGTTTACCCGCGACAACATTCACGTGAAGACCGATCGATATGCCCTCATGAGCCGCAAGGGATCGTGCATCATCAGAACGAACACCGGTATTAACGATGACTCCGACTGAAGAAATGCAGCTATTTTCCAAGGCTCGCAGAATGCCGAGCGAACAACCCTGCGTCAAACCAAAATCATCGCATCGAACAATTAGCTCACTCACAACAGACTCCTTGACACCGTTTCAGTCGCTACGATACTAGCCGAGCTCCTCTTCGGACTTCTCGCCAAAACCAAGGGCCACGTGCAGGGCGGCGGTGCCAAAGAAAGCGATGGCGCAGCCAATGCAGTACATCGGAATATTGGTAGCCGTAACAATGGAGGGGAAACCACCGGCAGTAGACATCTCGCCACATCCAGTTGCAGCAACAAAAGCAGCAGCAACACCGGTCATCAGGCACATGATAACCATGGATTTACGGTAGCGCAGGGAGATGCCGTAAATAACTGGTTCGGTGATACCGCCAAGAAGGGCGGGAATAATCGTCGAGAATGCAACGGACTTGAGCTGAGGATTCTTGGCCTTAATGAACACACCTGTAGCAGCGCCAGCGGCTGCAAAAATCGTCATACCAAGCGCTGCCATTACGGGGTCGGACCCCAAAGCCGCGATGTTGGCGATCAAGACCGGGATGATAGCCCAGTGCAGACCAAACAGGACCACGAACATCCAGATGGAACCAAGGATAAAGCCAGCAGGAACAGGCATGGTAGCCATAAGCCACATCACAAAGTTGGACAGGGCCTGGCCAACGTAGAAACCAAAGGGGCCAACCAGAAGCATGGTCACGGGAACAACCACAAGCAGGCAAAGCGTAGGAACGATAACGACCTGTAGGTCCTTGTAAACGACACGCTTCAGCAGACTCTCGACAATGAACAGCAGGGTCGTCGAAAGCATCGCGGGGAACACCGTCGACGCATAGCTCATGAGCACCATCGGGAGACCCATAAAGCTGCTCATCTCGCCATTACCACCAAGGGCTGTAAAATTGGGCTCCAAAAGCGAAGCCGACACGGCAGCAGCCAGATACGGGTTGGCGCCGATTTTACGTGCCATCGACACGGAGAGAACGATCGGCAGGAAGTAGAAAATGGAGTTTGAAGCTGCCGAAAGAACAGCATACGTACTGGAATTCGCCGCGAGACATCCCGTCATGGTGCAAATCGAAAGAATAGCCTTAACGATTGCAGCGCCGCAGAAGGCCGGAATGATGGGGGTAAAGCTACCCGAAATCACATCAAAGACCTTGTTTCCATAGAACTTAATGGCATTCAAAACGCCAGGCTCGCGCAAGGGCCCTTCAGTCTCATCATCCACAGCGCCCTTGCCAAACGAAGTACCCAGAATACCGATGATTTCCTTATAAACACCCTCAACGGTAGGACCGACGATTACCTGATACTGAGTACCCATATCGGCAACGCCAAGAATACCGAGAGCCTCAAGCTCCTCCTTGTTGGCCTTGCTGTTGTCGACCAAATTGAACCTCAAACGTGTAGTGCAGTGCGTAACCTGCTTAATGTTGGACTTGCCGCCAACATGCTCGATGATCTTCTTGGCATCAACCAAAGCTGCCATGAACGAACACCTCTCTCCCCTTACAACCGAACAAATTCACTGCGCCACAGGGGAGCCATCGTCTTAGAACCATCCCATGCTTGTTGTAAATCAAGCGCAATCAAACAGGATAATCCGATGGCTTTACCCAGGTCTTCCCCATGTGGCAGTAATTACTGTAATCGTTTTCAGTTTAACTGCAATCGTTTTCAGTCTGTTTCAGCCACGAACGGTACAATTTCATCCGTAAACGGCAAATTTTCTCAATTATTTCTTGATAACATGCCCCAGTTGTATATGGCGCGGACCATCGGCCTTGTTTGAACCGGCCTTCATAAGGTCGAGCATCATATCCGCAGCGGTCTTCCCCATTGTTTTGGCTCCAAAATGCACCGTGACAATGCCACCAGTCACTGCACGTAAAAACTGATTGTCGCCAAAGCCAGAAGCAAAACGAGCGGGCTCTTCGACCCCATGCTCCTTCAATGCGCGAATGGCTCCCGCCGCCATTGTATCGGTAGCACAAGAGATGAATTTAGGGACAAGATCCCCGCCAAGCAAATCTTGGGCACAGGCATAGCCGCCCTCAACCGTAAAAGGGCTTACGCGGTAGAGATGCATATCGAGCGGACGCCCCGCATCGTCGAGCCCGGCTCGAAAACCATCCTCGCGCAACTTACCGACCGAAACGTCCCTACGAGTCGCGCCGATATATGCAATCGGTCCGTCGCATTGGGCGGCGACATACCCGGCAAGATTGCGCGCCGCCTCAAAATCATCGTAGTAAACGCAGTTTTGCCCCTCAACGAGCTGTCCTGCCACAACTATTGGAACATGAGCGGACTCAAAGAACTCCGTATGCGCAGGCGTTAAAACCGTACCTGAAAGAACAATGCCGTCGACAGGATATGACTGGAAAAGCTCCAGAAAGGACACCTCGCGCGCCGGGTCGTTGGCAGTGTCGGCAAGAAGCATTTGGTACCCCTCAGCCTGAAGTCTTTCTCCAATGCCAGCGGTCAATCGACTGATGGACTCGGAGTTGATCTTAGGCACGATGACACCGATGAGCTTGGTGGAACCGGTACGCAGCGCGCGAGCCTGATTGGACCGCACGTAGCCGGTCTCTTGAATCGCCTGCTTAATGCGCTCGGCTTTATCGGCCGAGATATATCCACCGTTGAGATAACGCGAGACCGCAGCGTTCGAAACGCCCGCCAGCTCAGCGACATCCTTCATACGTACCAAAAAGCACCCCTGACAACGAATTCACAAGCACCATGATACCCAACTATCCATGGTATTCGCCGTTGTACTGAATCAGCGTGAGGTCCTCGACACCGTCGAGCGCGCGAATCGCATCCGCGTACGGCATATCCACACCGTCCGAGAACACCTCGACGGCCATCTCGACCTTGTCGCCGCGCATGGTCTTTGACTTCACCGTAAACTTGGTACGGCCAAAGGCACGCACGATGTCGTCGCCCGTGGTCTGGCCCGTGTAGTGGATGACCATCATGTACACGCGCGCCTTGTCCTGGTGCGCAGCGAAGCCGGCGATCATCGCCACGATGACCACTGCCGTGAGCCCCACGAGCGCGTACATGCCGGCGCCCGCCGTAATGCCCGTGGTAATGGCCCAAAACAGGTATAGCAAGTCGAGCGGGTCCTTCACCGCCGTACGGTAACGCACGATGGACAGAGCACCGACCATACCGAGCGAGATAACCACGTTGGTCGAGATCGCGAGCGTCACCATGCACGTGAGCACGCACATGCCCACAAGCGTCACGGCAAAGCTGCGCGAGTACACCACGCCGGTAAAAAAGCGCTTGTACACGCAATAGATCAGGATGCCCATGGCGAGCGCCACGAGCAGCGATAGACCGATCTTGGCAGGGTCGACCTGGCCAAACGCCTCCAAAACGGAGTTCTTAAAAAAGTCTCTAGTGCTCATGGTCTAAATATCCCCTCGGTTCTCAAAATCCGATTCCCAGTACTTAAAGCCACGCAGGTAGGCGGTCTTTTCGTAGCACAGGCAGTACTTGGAGACCGCCGTGAGCTCCGCCGCACCCGGCGGCACCATATCGCGCACCAGCTGTGGGCAAAACTCGGTAAACTTGACCTCCATCACGAGCTTGCCCGGCTCCAGCACGGGCAGCGCGGGCAGGGTCGCGTCAAAGATATCGAAGCCTCCCACCGCGGCGCGCACGTTCATGTCAAACGTAATGCGCACGGTGCCCTCGTCCATAACCCACGGCTCGCGCTCGTAGTCAACGATGGTGCGCGGGCGCATCATATTGCAGACGCACTCGATATAGAACTCGCGGCAGAGCTGGTGCGGGCTCCTCAGCAAAAAGTCGTAATCGCCAGCCAGGATCTGCTCAAACTCGCCACGCGTGAGCGGAGCGTCTTCCTTATAGATCCAGCTGCCGTACTTCTTTTTGCGCTCGAGCTTAATCACCTTGTCGCTGCCGTTGTAGATGCGCACGCGATACTTCTTACGCATCAAAATGCCGGCGTCTTTTTCCTCGTAGGCCGAGTTGCAGTAGTCGTCAAAGTACAGGCTGCGAATGGTGTAGCCGCCCGCCTGCGCATGCTTGTCCAGCTTAAACACCGGGGCCATGCGGCAGGTAAGCGCGGCATGCTCACCCTCGTTGATAAGGTACTTGAGCTCGTGGCGGTAGTGCTCCTGCGTGGTGCGTACGGGAGGTGCCGCCAGACGCTCAAGCAGTGCGCTAGCCCTCCTCATACGTATCCCCCACGACCTTGCCGCCATCCTGCACATAAAAGCACAGCATGCCATACTGCTTGCCATCGTCGGTCACGTAGTAGTCAAACGCATCCTGCGTATAGCCATCGGAGTTGGTGGCACGCACGCGCACAAAATACTGACCGGCATCGGGCGCGTCACAGGTCACCTCGGGCAGTAGCACGTCCTCGGCCTTAAAGATCACGTCGGTAATGGCGTAATCGCGCGCCAGCTCCACGGTATAGCGAACGTCGCGGGCCTTAAAGTCGTACGAGGCATCCCAGTTTACGCGCAGCTTGCCGTTATCGATCTGCGGCGTGCCAATGTAGAACGGCATGGGCTTCTTATAGCTCTCGCGGAAGCTCTGGTAGTTCTCCTCGATCTCGGACGGAATCGCCGCGGCAATCTGCTCGTATTCGTCCTTGGTAACGGGCAGATTCTCCAGATCGGGCGCGGCAAAGACGAGCGGCTCGGTCACCTCGCGATAATGCTCAATCATCGTACCCAGGCGCTCCTCGGTCAGGTACGAGCGCAGGTCTTTCACGGCACGGTCGAGTTCGCTGCGGAACGACTTGCTGCGTAGCGCACGGTTAAACAGCACGTTGCCCCAGTAGTTGCTCACGCCGCGCTCCCAGCTCGCGTAATCCGAGAACCCCGTCAGGCTCAACTCGAGCTTGCGCAGCATGCCATCGTTATCCCAATCCAGAATGTACCAGACCTTAGAGTTGAGCGGGCTGTACAGATAGCAGTTACGGTTCTGCGTATCGCAATTGCCCGTCAAGATCTGAAACGCCATCCAATAAACCAGGTTCTCGGTATCGAAGTAGGTGTCGAGCACGTCGTCGATCTTTTGCGTATCGTCGTTGAGCGCATCGAGCATCTCGATCAACTTGGTATGGTCCGAATCGCCCTTAATCTCGAGCATGCCCTCAAACGCCGTCTGGTTATAGTCGGGGTCATCCGTCAGCTTGATGGTGTCTTCGAAGCGATGGAAATCGAAGCTGTTCACCTTATACAGATGTCCGCTCTTATCCAGACCGTGGGCCTTGAGCGCCGTCTTGTTGAGCTGCTCCACCTGCGTAAACAGTCCGTAGTCCTCAAAGGTGTCGTTAGATTTTTCGGTCTGGTCGCACACCCATAAGTGCACAAACTGCGTGCGCAGGCCCATCATCTGGGGAATGCCACGGATCAGATCGTAGGCCATCTTGTTACGAAAACGCATGCCCTCGCCCATGTGCTTGTTGAGCGCAATCGCGCGCTGCTGGCGCCACGTGCCCTTGCCCTTTTTGAGCTCCACCTTGTAGTTCTTTTGCGTATAGGTACTCGACGTCTGACCGCGCACCTGCACCGTGGCGTTGGGCGCCTCCTCGCCATAGCCGACCTCGCCAGCAACGGGGCCCTTATCATCGCCAGGCTGCAGCAGGCCCATAACCTGATAGCGCGTCACGCCCATGTCGGCATAGTCGTAGACCGAGTAGGTATTGATCTCGGCCCAGCTATGATCGGTATTCTCGGAGCTGTTGCCGCGCGAGACCGTCAGGTACATGCATACGATGCCCGAGTCATCGTAGACCTCGTACAGCTCATCCTTGTCGCGAAGATGCTTGGTCTCGCTAGACGCATCGGCCTTTTTAATCTTGCCTTGCTTCTTGGTCTTTTTTGTCGAGGATTCGTCCTGCGAAGAGCAGCCCGAAAGCAGCAATGTGCCGGCAGCCGCCTCAATCAAGCGGCGACGCGATATCATCCTATCGGTCATCAGGACCTCCCCAACGATTGCGATACACGCGAACCACCGTGCGCTCAAACGCACCATGCGGCTCGCCCTCTAGACGCAGTTCCTCGTAGCGCTGTTCGGCACGGTCAAGCAAGCGGCCCAGCTCCGTAAAGCGCCCCGTCTTGTCGGTCGCCACAATGGGCTGCTGGCTCAGAATACGATACGGCAAGTTGGCGGTATAGGTATCGAGCCGCATTAGGGCCACAACAAAAAACACCGCCGCGCCGAGCAAAAAGCCAAAGCCATAAAACTGCTGCGGAAAGAACAGCGAGACGACGGTCGCCAGCCCCGCCACGCCCGCGAACAGCCCGGAGGCAAGCACGGCGCCCTTGTAGTCGGTAAAGTACAGCAAGATCAGCAGAATCGTATTGCCCACGGCATACAGGCCATAGCCCACGCAAAGCGTGCGAAAATACCCGTGCATCAGGTTGTTGAAGCCCAGTGGCAGGGCCGAGAGCACCGTGGTCTCGAGCGAGATGACTGCTGCCGTCACAAACAGCTGCTTGAGCGCACAAAACCTCAGCTCCCGGTTGAGCGTGGCGAGCATTTCCTCCTCGGCCACCACGATGTCGCCCACCACGCCGCCGTCGTTAAACAGGCTGTAGTAGTCGCGGTAGCGAGGATAGAAGTTGACCTCGACCGACACCACAAAGTTGACGGTCGTGACCAAAATGGTCAAAAACGCAAGCAGTGCCGGCACATCATGATAGGGCGCACCGTAAAACAGACCTTTGACCTGCACGCCAATGGGCCCTGCCCAAATAATCACCAGGTGCGCAAAGAGCCCCAAATTGGTAAACAAGCCCGTGAGCGCCAGCGGCATAAATTGGTCGAGCCAGCGCAAAAAGAGCCAGGGGCTGCGGTCGCTCTGAGGGAAATACCGGTACAGCAGCCCCACGTCCCAGGCGAGCATGACGCCATAGCCCAGGGCGATTGACGCCAACAGGCCCTCGACCGGCGGCAACCCCAGCGCCAGCGCGGCCAAGGCACACAGGCACGCCACGCCAATAGCCGCGGCAAAGCTGCACAGAATACCGCGGTAATCCTTAATGGCCGTGAGGTAACTCATGCCGTTCCAATTGACGATCATAATGTTGAACAGCCACAGGCACAGCAGCCCCTGAAGCAGCGTAGCGCCCGAGAACAGCAAAAAGACACCGTAAAGCACCGTGCCCGCAACGAGCGTGATGGCGTTGGAGCCCCAAAACGAGGGCAAAATCTCTTCTTCGCGCTCGGCAAACAGCATGTCGGCCAAAAAGCGCGTGACCGGCATGGAGAAAAAGCTTGTGAGCGTAAGCGAGGCCAGCAGCGTATAGGTCACCATGCACACCAGCAAATCCTGGTTGGCGCGTCCCACGCCCCACAGGCTGCACAGTACCAAGATACCCACCTGGAGCAGCACGCCCAGCAACATGGGACCCGTGCATACAATGCCGGCGTAGCCGTAGGCGCGCATCGTGGCAAACAGACCCTTGCGTCTAAACAGGCGTTTGAGCTCAAAACCGATTCCGGCCACCGGCTACACCTCCTTCTTGGGCAAATTGAACGCGCGAGCCGTCTCGTCGTACAGCGCGCGATAGTTGGCGAGCATCTGCTCGTGTAGGTAGTAGGTCGCCACGCGACGCTGGCCGCGCTCCCCCATTTCCAGGCGGCGGGCACGGCTCGCGCACATGCGCTCCATGGCATCGGCCAGACCCTTGCGATACATGGGCGGGCTCACGAATCCAGCCACGCCAAAGTCGTCGCCGGGGGCGCCCTCGAGAAGTTCACGGCAGCAGCCGACCTCGGTCGTCACGCAGGGGCGACGCGCGCCCAGCGATTCCAACACGCTCAACGGCTGGCCCTCCGAGATGCTCGTCAAAATGGTAAAGTCCAGTTTTTCCATGTACTCGACCACGTTGACGCGGCCGGTAAAGATCAAGTCACGCACGCCCAATGTCTCCACCAGCGCATGACACTCGGCGCCGTACTCCTCATCGTCCACGCCGCCCATAATGTGCAGGCGCACCTTGGGCAGGCGCTCGTGCAGCTCAAAGAAGGCATAGATCATGGTCTTGACGTCCTTGATGGGCGCTAGGCGCACCACCGCGCCAATATCCACCCAGCCGTCATCGGGCTTTAAGGGAATGTCCTTAAAGCGATCGAACTGGATGCCGTTGGGGATGACCAGGCATTTGTCCGCATCGCAGCCCATATCGATCTGCGTCTTACGGGCGTTGTGAAACAGACTCGTCACGCGGAAGGCGCGGCGGTAGATTTCCTCCGAAAGCAGGTAGAAAAAGCGAATCCAGCGGTTCTTAAACGACGGTACCACCCAGTCGGCACGAATGATCTCTTCCTCACGCTCGCGGGTATAGATGCCATGCTCGGTCAGCAGCACCGGCGCATCGTGAACGCTCGAACCCAGGCTCGCGAGCAATCCGCCGTAGCCGGTCGAGATGGCGTGATACACATCGGCCACCGGCACCTCGCTGCCCAGCAGATAGAGCACGGGCAGCAGCATGGAACGCATGGTATGGAAGGCGTCGGCGAAAGGCGTATACGGGTACTCGGCCAGGCACACGTCGCGGAAGATGTCCATGAAGGTGCGGCTCTGCAAAAACGAGAGCGGGTGGACGCGGCGGCGCTGGAAGATATCAAACAGCACATCCCAGTCCGGATTGGACAGCGACACAAGCCGGCGCAGCGCCTCGCGCTCGCGATCGTCAAAGCCAACTTCCTCCTGCTCGCCCGAGAGGCGCAGGGCATCGTCCAGGAACACCTCGTGCACCTCGACGACGTTGCCGGGCAGCTCGTAGACAAACTTGCCGCGGTCCTCGGCATGCGCTCCGATCACCCACAGCACAAACTCGTGCTCGGGCATCGCCGTTATGTAGCCGTGCATCCAGGTGGACACGCCGCCGTGCACGTAGGGGTAGCAGCCCTCGAGCACCAAGCAGATTCTCATCGGTCGCCGCCCTCCTTGCGCTCGATCGTCACGGTTTTGTCCGTCGCCTTGACCAGGTACAGATCGCTCGTCAGGTGCGTCATCTCGCCACCGGACACCGTGCCCGGCTCGCCGTCGTTGGCGCGGAACATAAGCCATGCCTCGTCGTGGAAGTTGCCCAAGTTGAGCGTCCAGGCATCGTCGCTCGTATCCACGCTTACCGTCACAGACGAAAAACGCTGAATGGCACCCGAGCACTCCGAACCCGTCTGGTGGCGCAGGTCGGGAGCGGACTTGGTCAGCCAGTCCAGGTAATCGGTCAGACCGCCCTTATAGACCTCCCAACCTTCCTTGGCGCCGCGGTCGGGATCGAGCAGATCGTCGGGATGCATAAAGTGCGTGCTCACGTAGTGCATGTTGAGCTCGGACACCGCAGCCAGGCGCATATAGGTGTCATCGACCATGCCACCCGATACTATGCGCGGCTGCTCCACGATGCCGTCGCTCGCCACGCCAAACTCCTGTACGTAGGGCAGGTCGGTTCCGTCCTCAAAGTACGTACTGGCAATGGTCTTAATGCGCGGCACGTCCTCGCCAATAATCTTACGGGCACGGGCCGAAAGGATATTCGACGGCGGCACATAGACCGAGCCGTGCGCGTTGGGCAGGACGTCGTCTTGGAAGGCGATGAGCTCGTTGAGCGCCGCAACCAGGGAGTCCTTGTTCTTCCATGTTTTGTAATCGTACAGCGTGCCGTAGTCGGTGTCCGAGAGGGCCAGCGGCTGATGGTTATACCCATGGAAGCCCAGCTCGCCGCCCATCTGCAGCAGCATGCCTCCAAAGTAGCGGAACTGCGTGGTATCGGGCTGGCGCGCAGGCTCGGTCTGGTTGACCGCATCCTCGTAGTTCTCGATCATCACGCCGGTATAGCGAATGTCGTATTGCTGTGCGAGCTTTTGCAGGTCGGGCCACCACACCTTGGCATAAAAATCGGCGATAGAAAGGCCATAGTCGCGCTTGATGTACGTGCCGTCGCCCGAGGGAACGGGACTGGGGAAGTCGTCCAGGTAAAAAACCGCGCTGTTGATGACCGGATAGGCCGTGGCATCGCCCAACAGACTCACGGCCGCGGCATAGAAACCGCGCATGACCTTGTCGTAGATACCGATATTGCACACCACGGTACGGCCGCTGCCGCAATCGCTCGACCAAATAAGCGGAGTACCCGTGTCGCCGGTTTTAGCCCACACGTGGGCCGTCTCACGCAGCGAAACCGAAAGCGACGAATCGAAGGGATCCGAAAGTTCATAACGCTGGCCACCGCCAATCATAAAGTCCTCGCTCGGCACGATGCTCTCTGCCGTCGCATATTCATAGCCGGCAGAATCGATGCCCAGCTTGGGACCGATTGCCTGCAGGTAGCTGGAATTATCCGGCGTCATGGCGAGCATCAGCGAACCGCCGGCGCTCACCCAGCTCATGATGTCGGAGAGGTGCGTACCGAGCCCATCGAGCGACGGCATCAGTAAAATCACGCGGTCGAAGGATGTGAGGGAAGGAATCGCATCAACACCATCGGTGGCAATATCCACATCGCGGTGGGCGATCTTCATGTCAAGCAAGATCTGGTCGAACTGCTCTTTGACGTCCTCGACGCCATCTTGGTCCGAGTCGGTAATAACCAAGCACGTGGGCTTTTGGCCAAACATCGCCGAGTTTGCCGGCATCGCGTCGTTGGCAGCGAGCATGCCCAGCTTATGCTGCCCGGCGCTGTACTGCACGCCGGCACGCTCGATCAACAGCACGGCGGCCATGGCGATAAAGACCGCCCATACCACGAGCAGCCCCATCCAGCGAAAGTGGCCCGCACGGTCGCGGATATAATGCACCACGCTCATCGGGCCTCCTCTCCTTCGCGCCAAAATGCCAGCCTCTCGCGATTTGCGGCATTCAAATACACATGCTGCTTGTCGATCGCATCGATTACACGCCGTACCGCCCGCTCATCGCGACGAATCACAGCCAAGCGCAAGCAGAGCATCCACACGTCCTGTTCGTCTGACGCATCGATCACCAACTGGCTCGCGACGTCCTCCGCCTTATCGATCTCGCCGGCATCGGCCAGCGCCGTGGCATAGCGGATGCGCAACGCCGGCCCGTCCTCGCGTTCGCAACGACGCGCGAGCAAGCGTGCATACTGCTGACGCTGAATCTGTGCCACGCGGCCCTCTGCCAAACCCGAGTCCAGATAGGCGCCCAAAAAGTCGCAATACGCATCCAGGTTATGCGAGCTGGGATCGGCCTTAAACGCGCGCTCCAACTGCTGCAGCTTAAGGTCGGACTCCTTGGAAATCTGCGCCACCGCCGTCGCGGCATAGTGCGCGACCTCAACATCGTCGTTGAGTTTTGCTGCCTGCAACTGTGCGAGGTACGCATCCGGATCCTCGGTAAGCATGGAGAGCATCAGACGGCGGCGGTCGCCCGGGTCGTTGACGATCAGCGCTTCCTCGAGCGGCACCACGCCATCATCGCCCTCGCGCCCCTGCACGAGCAAACTGCGATGCATGTCGTCGTTAATGCGCAGCATCTCCAGCGTGGCGTCCTTAAGGTCGTCGCCGAACACCGCGCTACGTACCGAGAGTAGTGCCACGAGCAACGGGCCCCACAGCGGTACGAGCACCATCACGGCAAGCATGTGCCCTCGAACCGGCAGCAGGCCCAGTTTCATAAGCGTCCACAGCACCAGACACACCAGCGCATGAAGTAATAGCAGTACGGCAGCAACGACAAGCGAGATCAAGCGGTCTCCCCCTCACCGTTGCCAGCGGGCGTGATGCGCTGCAACAGGGCCACAACGTCCTCGCCGTCGATGGGCTCCACCGTAATGTGCTTGGCGGCCATGCGCTTGCAAATTACAGGCAGGTCGGCCTCGGTCGCCTGGCGCATGAGCAGGTAAAGCGTGTCTCCATCGACCAAGCCCGCGGCATCGCTCTCGCGAATCGCCGACCCAATGGCGCCGACCAGCTCGCCAACGGGCTCCATGCCTGGCACCACGCGCAGGAGCAAGAAGCCCCCCATCTTGTTGTCCGCAAGCGCTTGCTCGGCGGCGAGCTCCTGGCCAAAGGCGTCGTGGTTGAGCACGCGGGTGCCGGCAACGCAGCGCTTGTCCTGCGCTACGGCCTCGTAATCGAAGGCGCGTCCCAGTGCGCTTTCCACCAGGCCGCACAGAATGCGGAATAGGTTTTGGTAATACAGCGTCATTTGGCTTTCGGCCACCTGGCGCACAAAGATCAACACGGCGGACGCCCCATCGCGCTCGATGACGTATCCAAACATAGGAAGGTCTGGGGTCAGCTCGCGGTTCACCCACAGGCCCGAGTTCGCGCCCTTGAGCACAGGCGCAAGGTCGTCGAGCGAGAGCGAACGCGGTGCGGCGGCCGTCTCTGCGGGACTTGCAGCCACCAAGCGCGCAAACGTCCCGCCCGACACGTGATAGATTGTCACCGAATCGTTCTCGAGGATCTCGCCCAATAGCTCGCAGCACTTGAGGTAAATGTCGCGCGGGTTGAGTACGTCGAGCTCCTGCGTCACGGCAAAGATCTTGCCAAAGCTATCGTGGCGCCCCACAATCTGGCGCTTATAGGCGCGCTTGTCCTCAATCGCATCGTGATAGAGCCGCGTGAGGAACGTGTTGCGGTTTCGCACAAGCTCGTTCTCGTCGTGCTCGGCTTTAATGGCCTCGCTGTTGCGCAGCTGCACATAGCCGCACACCGCGCCCACCACAAAGTAGGCGATAAACGGCAGCCAGTTGGAAGGCTCGTAGAACAGGCCCTGGAAGGTGTAGCCGTACAGTGCAAAATAGCTCACCGCCAGACCTATCGATGCCAGCAGCGCCGCGATCAGGCCAAAGTCGAGCCCGTAGAGCGTACTGATCAGCACCACGTAGAGCAGACGATAGTCGAGCACGTTGAGCTGGGCAGATTGGGAGAACAGGTGCTCCAGCACCTCGAACAGCACCCATGCGGCGCCCGTCTCCAGGCATTTAATGGGCAGCGTGCGCAGCCGAATGCGGTCGATGGCCGCACGAAGGGGATTGGCCTTTTTGGTGTGTGTGTTGGCCCAACGGGCGTGGATGATCGAAAGATCGCGCAGCAGGTCGTAGCGCTGGAACCAGCCATAGCGCTTGCGGACGGTATCGCCCGCGGGCAGCTTGTGGCCGGTCGACTCGCCATAGGCAACGGACAGCCCGGGGAACAGGCCCCGGAGTGCTTCGCCCAAGTCGCCTGCCGTGCGGCCAAAGGCGTCGGTGACGTTGAGCGTCTCAAAGGTGGTATCCCAACTGTCAAAGACGCGGTGCACCAGCACCGCAAGCTCCTCTGCGCACAGCAGGGGAAACGGCGCGCCCGCGGCCCCTTGGAGTGCTACCGATCCGGTCGAACATGCCTCGAACAGCGGCACCAGAAACGGATCGCTAAGCGCCGCGGAGGCCGTATACAGATAGGGCGTGCACAGGATCTTGGCCTGGATGCCATCTTGCGAAGCATAGTAGCGACAGAGGTCGTTGGCCGCGCGGGCGATAATGCCCTTGCCGGTTTGGGCGGAGGCGGCATCTGCGGTATCGGGGGCATCGGTAGCATTCGCGGCGGCGTCGGCATCTTCCGCACCCGCAGGCCCCGCCACAAACAGCAGCTGCACACGGCGGCCCATACAGGCACGAAACACCGAGCGCAGCAACTCAATGTCGCCAAAGGTCTCGGTATGCGGAGTGAGATAAGTGGAGAGGTAGACCACACGGTCGAACTCATAGGCCTGGTCCAGGTGGCGCAGCAACTCTTTCCACGAGCCGTGGGACGATGACTCGCGCTGTGCATCGTCGGCGGCTACAACCTGAACATGGTCACCGGGAAACGCCTTGGCACAAAAGTCATCGTCAACATATGCGGTATTGCTAACAACCAGCACCTCCATGACGCGCCCCTCCCTTAAATACCACTTTTGCCATAGTCAAACATGCGTATTGTACGCTGTCAACGCAAGCCGAGCGCCATTAAGGCTGTATTAAGAACATCTTCAGAGGATGGGGTGAGGAGCACCTTACCGTGAGTCGCCCTCAATCGTCGTACATTTAATCTGAAGCTCTAATACCTCGATAGAATCTCATCTCTATTATCTTTGAGATACTCGTCCAAATCCGGCACAGCAAATTGAACATAGCCCCTCTGAGGCGCCTGGATAACTTCTCGTGAAAGAAGCTTGGCCCTAACAGAACTCAGCTCACTCGTCTTTTTACCAAGGCGTTTGGCTAAATCCGAGGTCTTGGATTGCCTACTATCCTCGCACATGGCATACAGGTAGTTGATTTCATTACGGGAAAGACCCGAAATTGCAGGCTCATGGACCACGTCGTGGAAACGAGCTTCGGCAAGCAGGATACCTTCATCAACATCGCGCTCACTAACGAGAGTTGATTTCTCCCGATGAAGGTTGGCGCGCTGCCAGATTGAATACCCAACAAGTTGAACTAAATACGCATAACCTTTTGTTGCTCTCGCCGCTTTCGATAGCAAATCCCCGTCGAAAGAAAGACCGGTCGCGTTAAAGCTATCACTCAAAGAAAGTGCAATCTCGATTTGATTGATAGGAGCAAGGTCTTCGGGAACCGCGCGGCGAAGAAAAGTAAGTGCCTTGCCGTTAATGAGATCCATAACGCCCGATGGCAATCCGGCAAAGGCAAGAGCGATGTTGGCTTTCTCCCCAATGAGTAATTGAACTGTTGAGGCAATAATACGCATTTCCTCAACTGGGGCATCTTGGACTTCATCAACAGCGATAAACAAGCCCTTTGAGCCCTGTGCAATCTGCTTTAGTTTTGCCCGAAGGCTCATTTCGCTTGAAGAAATGTCCAACTTGGCAGAAGCAATACCAACGTTAACGCCAAGCGAAGCGGAGGAAAAAGACAGTTGGTCTTGAATCTGCTCCATAAGATCGTGCGACAAACGCGGACCAGCCGAAACAACAACGGCCTTCCAACCCAGTTCAATCGCTCGGTCGCGCAGATCGCAAAGAAGAACCGTTTTCCCCGACCCGCGCGGGCCTGTGATTCGCATAAGACGTGCGGGGGCGCCAACGCCGGACATAAGACCCTCCACGAACTCGAGGGAGATATCATCACGACCGATGATTCGAGGAGGCTCCGCACCGGCGGTCGGACGAAATGGATTGTAGAACTTGGCTTTGTCCATAACCAGCAACCTTAGGCAGATTTCGCTTATATAGATTTATAAACTAGTATACATGTATATATAGCTTTATAAGCGGCTATACAATCGATAATGTAAAGAGAATTCATCGAATTAGGGGATACATTCAGGCAAAACTAACCCAACGAAACAAAAATGTGGAAATAAATGCTCAATCGTAGCCAGACGATCACCAACGCCGATCCTGCACGTGCAATAAGCGCAGAGATGGCCCTGCTCTGCAAGCAAGGCCTCCAGAACTTCTCGCTTGCTCTCTCCGCGCAACGCTGTGTAATTAAACGTCGTATCGGGGGTGTTGCGTATGGCCCTCTTGGCCTTGGTAAGCGCCGCAGGCTCTTTTCCCTTAACGATCGGAATCACGACAGCAGCTCCTCAAGCTCAAGGGTCGTCTTAGCGGCAACGACATCGGGGTCGTCCACGCCCACAAGCTCCTCAAGTTTTTGAAGCGCAAGCCTAGCGTCGTCAAAGCGCTCCTCATCAACGGCGCAATAAAAAAAATCGAACAATTGACCCGCCTCTTCAGGTCGAGAGGATGCGCCCAGGACGGTGTTGAGAATATCCCCGGCATCGCGTCCACGCGTTTCCATAGCAGGCACCGTTGCAGCGTCCTCTCCAAGAATGCGGATGTTTCCGCGAGGTACCGACGCCACCACAACAGGTGAATGCGTTGTAACTATAAACTGTACGTTTGGAAATATGCGAACCAGGTCCTCGAGAATCCGCGCCTGGCAGCGGGGATGCAAATGAAGGTCGATCTCATCGATCATAACAACGCCGTATGGCCAACCACTTCAGACTTCAATTGTGCAGAGAAAAATGGGCAGGAGATAAGGCCTTTCGAGTCAGCGTTAGTGTAAGGATGTCGATGGCTAACCGCCAAACGCAAGCGAACCCTGTCTTAGAATCTGGAATTGCTACATAACTCATAAATCGTGGAGCCCGCAGAAACAGAGTAGCTCAACTTCGCATTTGTGAACAAAAAAGCCCAGCAAAAGCTGAGCTTATTAAACAAAAGGTGCTCCATGGCGGATTCGAACCGTCGACCTTGGGATTAGAAGTCCCCTGCTCTATCCAACTGAGCTAATGGAGCAAATAACCGCACGCCAAGCAAGCGCGAGCCCGCCAAGCGCAAATAAGTATAACCTACTTGAACTGTTCGCGGTATGCCTTGCATACCTCATCGACCGGGCCGTCCATACGCCTTGATTATCAACTTCATCCGAACACTTCCCACATTCATACGTACATGTACGGATGAATGTGGGAACCCGATACCCTGAGGGCCGGACCGGCCGG
>CAVCBD010000012.1:0-36943 GCA_963599935.1 Acutalibacteraceae bacterium
GACGCCGCCCTCTCAAGGCGGAGATCACCAGTTCGAATCTGGTACGGGCTACCACGCATCTGATACCCGGACTTCCCATGGAAGGCCGGGTTTTTTATTTTCAAACAACCGTCTGCAATTCCCGTTTGAACCAGAGCTTTGCGTTCTGCTTATGGTCCTTGCGGGTACAATATCCAAGATATTTTGACTGTTAGAAGGAGTCTCATGACGGAGTCCTCTCAGCATACGTCTAAGCCCCAGGTCGAGGTTGAGGCCTCGGGCGGAGATGACAATAAGAGCGCACGCCGCGGCGCCATCTTTATCGGCGTCGTGCTGGTGGGTTATATCGTTTATCTGATTGTGACCGGTCAGATGGGACAGTTCTGGGCTGCCATGTCGAGCGTTCAGGCGCCGTGGCTCGTTGCTGCATGCTTTTGCATGTTCCTGTACCTGTTCTTTGGCATCGTTGCCTATGCGATCGCCGTCTGGCTCGATCCTAATTCGCCCGTCGGCATTCGCGACCTGATCTCGGTCGAGGCGAGCGGTATCTTCTTTGGCAACCTGACGCCCATGATGATGGGCTCTACGCCCGCCCAGATTTACCGCCTGACCAAGGCAGGCCAAAATGTCGGCGAGGCCGGAGCCACGCAATTCACGCGCTTTATCGTGTATCAGTTTGGCCTCGTTGCCTGGGGCGCTATCCTACTGCTTGCTCGCATGCCGTTTTTCGCCGAGCGCTATGGCGACATGACGCTGCTGTGTGTCTTTAGCTTTGGTGGGCACTGCTGCATCTTGCTTGGCATCTTCGCCGTTGCGCTCATGCCTAAGACCGTCACGCGCGTCGCCCATTGCATCATCAATTGGCTCGAGCGCATTGGTGTCTCGGCCACTAAGATCGAGGGATGGCGCACGTTTGTCGATGGTGAGATCTACTCTTTCTCCGAGAAGTTCAAGCTTTCAGCCGGCCACTTTTCGTCCATGCTGCTCACGGTGGTCATCACCATGTTGCAGCTCGCGTTTTTCTATCTGGTGCCGTATTTCCTGATGCTTGCCTTTGGCCACCACGAAGTCGACTTTTTCTCGGTCATGGCCGCGAGCGCTTTTGTCCAGCTGCTGAGCTCTGCGGTTCCCTTGCCCGGTGGAACTGGTGGCGCTGAGGGCGGCTTTGCATTGTTCTTGGGTCATTTCTTTGGGTCGGCTTCGACCGCCGGCTATCTGCTGTGGCGCCTCATTACGTTTATCGCGCCGACCATTTTGGCTGCGCCCCTGTTGGGACTTAAGAGTGCCCACAACGAGAGCATCCATGCGCGCTGGGATCGCGTGATGCGCAAGCTCGGCCGCACGCCTCAGACGCCCTCTGCGCCCGCTAAAGCTCATCCTGCGTCCCAGGTTACCGTTGACCCCAAGCAACGTGCTCAGAAGGCTTCTACGGCTTCTAAGCCGGCTCGTAAGGTCTACGTCCGTCAGACTGGCGACGGTATTCGTGTGTCGCCCTCCGCGCTCAATAAAAAGAAGCGTCCATAGGGCGATACTCAGCTCGTTTAGCTCCGGGCCCGTTTGTCTATTCCGAATATCAAACGGTTTAGATAACGGGTGATGCCGCACCTACCCCAAGCTGCGGTAAGTCGCATCGGCCATCAGGATATGGCGCACCACCCTTGCAGTCGGGTCCCATCTGTCGCGCGCCTGGTTGACCCTGAAGAGGTAGACGTACCAGTCGAGATGTGCCTGCAGGTTCCGCAGCGACATCCCCGTGAAGCGCCACAGGTAGCGCTTGAGCCAGGAGCACAGGTCGTTCACCATCTCCATCCGCTCCAGGTAGACCCGGTGTAGGCCTAGACGGTCTCGGCGAGCGTGCCCACGTCGACCTCGTCGCGGCAGCGCCTCTCGTCGACGGCCACTCTGAGCAGCAGGAACTCGTCGGCGGTCAGGCCCGCAACGAGCTCCCCGAAGGGGTTCGCTCTTCCCATATGAATCTGTCCCATCCGCCCGAACGCCCACCCGGAGGGATTGTCGCCAAACAAAGATCCGGGTGGACGCTCGGGCAAATTCTCTGTTTGGCTGGGAAGAGCATAGCATCCGGAGCCTTGCGGTCCCCGAATCATCACCTGTTATCTAAACTGTTAGATTCCGAATGTTATCGGAGTAGGCAAACGGGCCTTTCTATTGAGCTTTGGATTTCATGCAATCTTGATGCTGCTCGCCATTCAAGCACTCGTTGTGGGATAATCCTCTTACGTGGAATATCTCTCATCTGTGGATGAATTTTCTAGTTGGAAGGTGCTTCCTATGACTGCTGCAAAGCCACGGCTTGACCGCCGTATCGTTCGAAGCCGCAATGCGATTCTTTCGGCTTTTGAGCGACTGCTGCTCGAAAAACCGCTGGCCGATATTACGGTGAGTGCGATTGCTCGTGAGGCCAACGTCGACCGCAAGACGTTCTACGTGCATTTTGGCACCGTTGACGGCCTGCTCGATGCCATTGCCGTCGATGTGGTGGAAAACATCGTGGACTCGGTCGAAAAGACGCTCTCGTCCATGAAGGGCGATACCAGCGAGCGTGCCCTTGGTGCGGCCGCCACGTTCTTTAGGACCATCAACGAGGCACTCTGCAACAATCTGGTGCTCAATCGTCAGCTCATCGAGAATATACCGCTCGATGACTTTATGAACCGCCTGCGCGTGCCGCTCGAGCATGAGATTGCCGAGCGCGGCCTGCTCCCCGAGGGTCTCAAGGACGAGATGTTCGATTACTACCTGGCCTTTTTGCTGTCGGGCATTATCGGCATCTATCGCACCTGGGCGCTCTCGGATGGCTCGGTTCCCATCGAACGCGTGTCCGCGGTTGCCAACGACCTGACGATCAACGGCCTGTCGAGCCTGGAATCACGCTTCGAATAGCACAACGCCACATCCCCCCATAAGTTGCGGTGAAATAGGGACTGTTTGGGGGGTCAAACGGCCGATTCAGTCCCTATTTCACCGCAACTTATATAGGGGTCGGGCTATAAGTAAAGGCGGGGCGCCTCGAAGTTTCGAACTCCGGGGCGCCCCGCCTTATGGTCTGGTTGCTTGTCGAGCGGACGGGCTACTGATCGCCCTTGAGCGTGCGGCCCTGCTTCTCGAACTTATGCATGTCGCTGTCGGCCATACCCTGCTTTTCGTCCTCGTGACGCTTGGCGTACAGCGGGTCCTCGGGGTCGTTCCAGATGCGATCGGCCACGGGCGACCATGCCTCGGCTGCTGCCTTGGTCTTCTCGCGCAGCTGCTCGGGCGACTCCTTCTCGATAAGGTCGGTGCTGTGGGCGCCGCTCTCGGCGACCAGCTTGGGCAGGACGTCGGGATTCTCGAGCATGGGGCACGGCTTGAGATAGTTGTCGTTAAACGGCATGTTCTCGTAGTACTTCATAAACAGGGGAGAGCGCAGCGCATCGAGCAGGCTCATATCGTGGATGTTGGCGTTGGAGTAGTGGATGAACACGCACGGCTCCACGTCGCCCGCGGCGTTAATGTGTAGGTAGCGACGGCCGCCGGCGATGCAGCCGCCAACGTACTCGCCGTCGTTTTGGAAGTCGAGGGTAAACAGCGGCTTCTTCTCGCGCATCTCGCGGATAAAGTGATACATGTGCTCGCGCTGCTCTGGCGTTGGCATGAGCTCGGAGGTCGCGTTGCGGCCGACCGGCATAAAGTGGAAATACCAGCAGAAGAGTGCGCCTTCGCTGATCATCCAATCCATGTTCTCCTCGGTGGCAACCGTGTCGGCGTTGGCGCTGGTCCAGCAGGTGGAGATGCCAAACGGCAGGTTGCGCTCGCGCAGGAGCTTCATGGCGTGCTCGATCTTGGCATAGGTGCCCTTGCCGCGGCGGGCGTCGGTGGTGTGTTCGTTGCCCTCGGCGCTGATGGCGGGCACAAAGTTGGCCACGCGGATCATATCGTCACAGAAGGCCTCGTCGATGAGCGTGGAGTTGGTGAAGCACAGGAACGCGCAGTCCTGGTGCTTCTCGCAGATCTTGATGAGGTCGTGCTTGCGGACGAGCGGTTCGCCGCCGGTGTAGATGTAGATGTGGGTGCCCAGGGCCTTGCCCTGCGTGACGATGGAGTCGATGTCATCGAACGACAGGTTCTGCTTGTAGCCGTACTCGGCGGCCCAGCAGCCCGTGCAATGCAGGTTGCAAGCGCTCGTGGGGTCGAGCAGGATGGCCCACGGAATGTTGCACTGGTACTTCTCGCGGCTCTTCTCCTGCTCTGGCCAGGCCAGCAGGTTGCCGTCGACAATGAGGGTCTTAAGCAGCCTGGAGCGCATCTCGGGGTTGAGGTCGAAAATCTTCATGATGAGGTCGTACCAGTTACCACGGCTCTTGATGACGTTGTTAAAGGCGGCGCGCTGCGAAGGAAATACCTTGTCGGGGACCAACTTGTTGATGAGGTCCATGATCTTGTCGATGTTTTCTTGCGGGTTGCTGTCCATGTAGTCGATGAGTTTGTTGAGTGCGGCGCGCTCGGCGGACTGTGTAAGCGACATGGGTAATTCCTTTCACGTGTGCTTGCTGTAGGATATTACCCAAATGTGGAATAAACAGCGTGTAATGATTGTTAATGTGTCTATTCAACGAAGCAATTTGATTTGGGGAGTTGTGACTGCACTTTACCCCTCATAAGTTGCGGTGAAATAGGGACTGTTTTGGCTGCTAGAATGCCAAACAGTCCCTATTTCACCGCGACTCATGAGGGGATGGGTTACTGGTATCTCAGGCACTCCACGGGGTCGAGCTTTGCGGCTCGGCGGGCGGGGTAGAACCCGAAGATGACGCCGATGCCGACGGAGACCGCAAAGGCCAGCAGCACTGTCGTGATAGAGAAGCTCGGTGTAATGGTGCCGCTGGCGCCGAGTTCGCCAAGAACGCCAGAACCTGCGGCAAAGAACGCCAAGCCCCATGCCAGCAGATAGCCAATCACGACACCCAGAATGCCGCCGGTGATGCACAGCGCCGAAGACTCGGCTAAAAACTGTGCGGTGATATCGCGGCGGCTGGCACCCAGGGCGCGGCGAATGCCGATCTCGCGGATGCGCTCCGTCACGTTGGTGAGCATCATGTTCATGATGCCGATACCGCCCACCAGCAGCGAAATGCTGGCAACGGCTCCCATGATGAGCGAGAACGCGCCCATAAAGGAGTTGAGGGCATCGATAGCGCTTTTCATGGAGGTTGCCGAGACACTGCTGTACTCGTCGTCCTCTGCGATGCCCTTCATCGCGCGAACCTTGGACTCAATCGTTTTGCAGAGCTCATCCATGTCGGTTCCCTCGACGGCGAGCGCCGTCACGCTGGGGAATGAGGGGTTCTCGTCACCAAAGAGGCCGGCAATGGTCTCGCGCGGCATATACAGCGTGAGGGAGCCCATGGAGTCGTTGCCGCCGTCGATGACGCCGACAATTTGCACCTCGCCGTTGGACACCTTTATGGTCTTGCCCAGCGCGTCCTGTTCGTTGCCGTACAGCTGGTCGGCGCCGCCGCGGCTGATGAGCGCCACGCGTGCGCCGGATTTTGTTTCGGCGTCGGTATAGGTGCGCCCCCCGACAAGCTTGCTGGCGCCTACGGCGTCGAGCATGTCGCTGTCGACGCCCTGCGCCATGACGGTATAGCTTTTGTCACCGGCCTTGTACTCGGTATAGGCGCTGTCCACGATGCCGATCTGCTCAATCTGCGGCACCATCTTGCGGAGTTTCTCGACGTCTGACTCGGTGAGCTCCTGCGAGGAATAAATCTGCACCATACGCGCGGCGTTGAGACCCAGGCTGTTGACCAGGCTGTTTTGGATACCGCCGATGAGCGAGGTCATAGCGATGACGGAGGCGATGCCGATGACGATGCCCAGGATGGTGAGTAGGCTGCGTCCCTTGTTGGCCTCGAGGGAGTGAAGGGCTTCTTGGATAAGGTCGCGTGTGCTCATGCCTTCACTCCTTTCGTCGAATTGGCGGATGTGGAAATCATGGGCAGGTTATCAACGGCGCCACGCAGGGTCTGCGGCGCGTGCGCGATATATGCTCCGTCGTGGATCCGCCCGTCGCGAATGGTCACGGCGCGGTCGGCCTCGGCGGCGATGCCGGGATCATGCGTGATAAGCACGATGGTCTTGCCGCGTTCCTGGAGCTTGTGGAAGGTCTCCATCACGAGCGCTCCGGTGGTGGAGTCCAGGTTTCCCGTGGGTTCGTCGGCCAGGATGATGGGCGGGTCGTTGACGAGGGCGCGTGCGATGGCAACCCGCTGCATCTGACCGCCCGAGAGCTCGGAGATGCGGTGGTCCCAGTGGTCGACTGGCAGCGTGACGGCTTGCAGCGCATGGACGGCGCGCATCTCACGCTGAGCCCGCGGCACGTTGGTGTACGACAGCGGCAGCATGACGTTTTCGATGACCGAAAGGCGCGGTAGCAGGTTAAAGCTCTGAAAGACAAAGCCAATGCTCAGCGCGCGGACTTCGGTGAGCTCGTCATCGTCGAGCTCCGCCACGTTGAGGCCCTGGAGGTAATAGTCGCCTGCCGTCGGCTTGTCCAGGCAGCCCAAGATGTTCATGAGCGTCGACTTGCCGGAGCCCGAGGGGCCGGTGATGGCCACGAACTCGCCGGGCATCACCGCCAGACTCACGTTGTGCAGGATATGGGCGCAACCGGCATCGCTCTCAAAGATGCGGTGCACGTTGCGAATGTCGATGACGGGGCGCATTACATGCCCTCGTCGGCAGACATGCTGCCAGTGTCGCCGCCGTCGGCCGTCATGCCCGCGCCCGTGTCCATGACGAGTGTGTCGCCGTCACGCAGCTTGGTTGTGGGTACGCCCGCGTTGATTTCGTTGCCCTGGTCGTCTCGCTTGACCTGCGTTTTGCCGACTACGGCCTCGTTGTCATTCTGCGTCACGACGTTCACTTTCACCCGGCGGCTCTTTTTGCCTTCGGCGTCGGTCGCGACGTTAACGTAATAGTTTTCGCCGTCTTCGGTCATTAGTGCCATCGTCGGAACCATGACCACGTCGTCGAGCTGCTCGGTCACCACCGAGACCTCGGCGGTCATGCCGGGCTTCAGGCGACTGTCAGGCGCTTCGATCAAAATATCGACATTGAACGTTACGCTGCCGCCGCCATAGTTGGAATCGGAGTTTGCCACCGAGGCGATCGCCGTAACCGTACCCTGGCTCACAATATCGGGAAACGCGGGATAGCTGACGTTGGCGCTCTGCCCCACGGCGATCTTGGCAATATCCTTTTCGCCTACCTGCACCGTCACTTTCATCTTGGACAGGTCGGCGATCTGCATGCATTGCTTGCCGCCGCTCGTGTCACCTTCGCCCATGATCATGCCACCGGTAATGGTGGCACCCACCTTGGCGTTGAGTTCGACGATGCTTCCCGAACTGGGAGCCGTCACGGTGCGTCCGGCAGCCTTGGCGTTTGCCTGGTCCAAGTTCGCCTGGGCGGAGGCCAGGTTGCGCTGAGCGCTCGAGACGCCGTTTGCATCGCTTGTGGCGCTCGCACCTGCTGCGGTAGCGGCGGTAGCTCCATCGGCATCCGTCGTCGGTGTGGCTTGCGCGGCGGCCGCGGCCTTCTGAGCATTGGAGAGTTCTTCCTGCGCGGCTGCGACGGCGCGCTGCGCTTCGGCCACGTTGCGATCGAGTTCGTCGTTTTTAATGGTCATGAGAACGTCGCCCTCGTTGACGGACTGACCTGCCTGAACGTTGATTGAGGCGACCGTACCGTCGACAGAGGGGGAGACCACGGAGGACGAAATGGGCTTGAGCTGCCCTTTCGCCTCGACGGTGGTGGAAAATGTTCCCTCGGTGACCATGTCGGTCACCGGCTCGCTGCTGCCCTGCGGCTGCGCGCTCAGAACCAACGTTGCAACGACGCCGATAAGCACGATAGCGCCTACAATACCGGCAGCAATCCCGCGACGGACCATCTTTTTGCGCCGGCGCTCGGCTCGCTTGGCCTTGAGCCTGGCGTAGGCCTCTTCGTCGGAAATCTCGGCCGAATCGTCAGCGCTCGCGTCATACTGTTTGGCTTGCGCGGCGGTGATAATCGGTAGGGTTTCGGTAGCACCTTCGGGCGCGCGATCGGTATCGCCAGGGCCCGGCGTGATGGTGGGGACATTCGACATGGCGTCTCCTTTACAGAAAGTACCCCAATAAGTATATGCGCCCGTCGCATAAGGCGGGCGCATAAGGCGGTTTCTTTCGGATTTGTTAGGTTGTGTGCAGGGCCTTGGCGTAGCCGATTTCTCCGTCCACTCCTACGAGTGAACAATCACGCACAAGCCGACTTTGATGCAGTCGTGAAGCGCCTTGGCGTCGGCCAGGCGTAGGTTAATGCATCCGTGGCTGCCGCACCACTTGTACGACTCGGCGTTGTCGAAGCTCTTGTCATTTTGCCAGGTAGCGTCATGGAAGCCGATCATGTTGCCCTCGAATGGCATCCAGTAGCTGACCGGGCTCTCATATTTGGGCTTGCCCGTCTCGGGGTCCTTGGCGCCGATCAGCGTGCTCGCGCCATCGTTGCTGTTGATCTGCCATGCGCCCTCGGGAGTGGCGTCCTCGCCTGGCAGGCCCGAGATAAAGTTGGCCTCCCACACGATATTGCCGCTCTCGTCGTAATAACGAGCATGCTGCTCGGACAGGTCGACGTCGATATATGCCTTCCAGTCGGGCTCGCCCTTTGCGGTAAAGGTGTCGGCCTTCTGGGAGTACTTGATCTCGATCTCGCCGGTCTGTTTATTGTTGATGGCGTCCTCGACTTGCTTGGCGAGCGTAGTACTGTCGATGGACCAGCCAAAATCGCCGCCCTCGACGGCGCACTGCTTGCCGTCGGCGCGCGTCCACCAGCGAGTGGATCCCACGGTGTTAAAGCCGTTGGCAAGCTCGGCGGCCCAGCTACTGATCTGCGAGGTGTCGAGCGTGGGGTTCGCAGGATCGGCAAAGCTGATCCACTGCAGCACGGAGCTGCCATCGACCTTGCCGGCGTCCTCACCGTTGAGCTTGAGAGTGACGTTGACGCCCAGGAAGTTGTTGGCGGCATCGCAAGCAGCCTGAATCTGGTCGTCGGTCAGCGTTCCATTAAGCGGCTCATAGGCATCGTTGCCGAGCTTCGTAAGATCGACGGTCTCAGCGAGCGAGGCAAGCTCGAGCTCGGCATACTTAATGACATGCTCGCGGTTGAGCTTCTCATTAGAGCGCGCCTTCTCGACGGTGAACTTGCCGGCCTGCTCGTCATAGGAGCTCGATGCCTCGAACGTGCCCGAGCGGCCCTCGTTGAACTCGTCGATGGCGGCCCCCAGATCCTCCTCAAACTGCTTTTGATCAAAGGCATCGGAGAGCATGGAAAGGTCGACGTCCTGATCCAAGTCGACCTCGTCGGAAGCGACGGTGGTTTTGGTCTTGCCGCCCAAGGACTCAACGAGGCGGACGGGCCACATAAAGGATTCGTTGTGGCTAATGATCTCTTTTGCGGCCGCTTCACCGTCGACGATGGGCTCATCGGACTCGGGCTGATAGGTCCAGCTAAAGTCATCGCCCGTGACGGTGAGCTTGTAGTGCTTCCATGCCGAGTTAACCTTGGTTGCGGCAGACGAGGCGTTAGAGAACGAGATATCCACGCCGGCGATGGTGGTGTTGGGGTAGGCGACCTGCGAGAACGCTACGACACCCACGATGTAGACGATGGCAATAAGGCCCAGGACGACAAATAGTGTCGTCTTCTTACCGGACTTTTTGTTGTCGGTGGGCTTGCCTGCGGGGCCGCGGCCTCCTCGAGCATGTGTGGGAGCCTGCTTGGAAGCGTTGCCGCTTCCCTGGCGCTGCTGGTTCGTGCGCGGGGAGGCGTTTGCTGCGCCCCGCTTCTGACCGTGACTCGGCGCGATAGGGCGCGGCGACTGAACGCCGCCGGTGTGCCTGCTCGGCTGCTGCGGATCGGGAATCAGTTGAGTTCGGTCGTTTTGCGACATCGTATCTATATCCTTCGAGTTTCGCCTTGCGGCTCATCGTGTTTTTACTGGGCTTGCATTATAGCGATTACCTAGTTGTTTGTGGTATGGAAACGGTGGCATTCAAAAGAGCTGGGACAAATGTCCCACCGGCTCGCTTGTCAGGCGATTTGCCTAACCGCACACACCACATTTTGCACAGGCCGAAAGCGCGGCCGGGGCCTGTGCGATGCCACCCTTGGCCGTCTCGCGCAGCGTTGCCGGCAGCGCGTGGCCTACCGACAGCATCACATGCGCCATCTGGTCAAACGGTACCAGGCTCTTGATGCCGGCAAGTGCGAGCTGGGCCGAGCTAAAGGCCGCAGCCACGCCGATGGCGTTGCGGTTTTGGCACGGCACCTCGACCAGGCCACCCACGGGGTCGCAAACGAGGCCCAGCAGATTGCTCAGCGCGATGGAGCTGGCGTCGAGTGCCTGCTCGGGCGTTCCGCCGAGCATCTGCACGAGCGCGGCGGCGGCCATGGCGGCAGCACTTCCCACCTCGGCCTGGCAGCCGCCCTCGGCGCCGGCGACGCAGGCGCTCGTGGTGAGGTTGAGGCCGATGGCGGCGGCGCAATAGAGGGCATCCATTACCTGCTCGTCGTCGAGTTGCAGGTGGTCGGCGAGCGCCAGCACGCAGCCGGGAACGACGCCTGCGGAGCCGGCGGTTGGGGCGGCGACGATGACGCCCATGGTGGCGGAGCGCTCGAGCACGGCCATGGCGCGGGCCACGGCGTCGGTCTGCACGGCGCCCATTAAGCTGGAGCTAAGCTCGTTGCGGTCGGTGGCATCGACGAGCTTTGCCTCGCCGCCAATGAGGCCACCGAGCGAGCGCTGTGGGTTGGCGATGGGCGCGGTGGTCTCGTCTTTCATGACCTCGAGCACGCGGCGCATCGCGGCGACGGCATGCTGCTCGCCGGTTAGGCGCGCCTCGCGCACAGCCATGACAGCGCCGATGTTGAGTCCCAGCTCATGGCAGGCGTCGAGCAGCTGCTCGCCGTCGTCGAAGATCTCCTTGGCCGAGACGCCGGGGGAGAGGGATGAGGCCGAACCGGGGAGCTCAATAAAGGTGGCGTAATCGACATTGTCGAGTTTACGCAGCATGGGGATGACGGTGTCGTCGGGTGCGCCGTCGGTCTCAAAGACGGAGTAGGCCTGGCCGCCTACCTCGGTGCGGTAGGTGCGACAGAAGGCGATGTTCACGTGGGCATAGGCGAGCAGGTTGGTGAGCGCGGCGAGCACGCCGGGGACATCGTAGTGCGCCACAAAGAGCGTGGAGTACATGCCCGAGATGTCGACGCCGACGCCGTTGATGCGGCTGATGCGCATCTTGCCGCCGCCCAGGCTCTCACCGCGGACCTGCGCCGTGGCGCCCGTGTCGTCGACCATCTCGATGTCGACGGTGTTGGGGTGGATGGAGGCGTCGTCGCCCTTGATGTCAAAGTGATATTCGAGGCCTTGCTCGCGCGCGAGGTCGAAGGCCTGCTTGATGTTCTCGTCGTCGGTATCGAGGCCCAGGATGCCCGCGACGAGCGCACGGTCGGTGCCGTGGCCACGATAGGTGTGGGCGAAGGAGTTCCACAGGCCGAAGGTGACCTTGGTGATGCGGCCCTCGAGCAGGCTCGCGGCCACCTGGGCGCACCGCAGGGCGCCGGCGGTGTGCGATGAGCTGGGGCCGACCATGACGGGGCCCAAGATCTCGAATGCCGAGGTCGTAGCTAGTGTTTGCGGCTTGCCTGCCATGGCTGCTCCTTCTATATCTCGTCGTCCCGAGGGGCGGGGCATAAGGTCGCCTGCTCGGACAGTCCTGCTCGCACGGAGAGCACATTAAGTGCTCTCCGGCTCGTGCGGAACTCGCGATCGACCTTATGCCCCGCCCCTCGGGACTTAGGATACATGGTTGGCGCAGCCAGGTGGCAAAATTCATTAGCTGGAGACGCTGTACGGTTTCATATCGAAACATCACCACCACCGGTTTAATAAAAAAGAAGTACCGCTTGGGGGCGGTACTTCTTTTGAAAGCGTGTGTGTTGTTGCGACCTTAATGGTTCTTAATTAGAGGCCGCAGGCTGCTTTGAGTTCTTCGACTCGGTCGGTTGCCTCCCAGGTGAAGTCGGCGTCTTCGCGGCCGAAGTGGCCGTAGGCTGCCGTCTTTTTGTAGATGGGGCGACGAAGGTCCAGGTCGCGGATGATCGCGCCCGGGCGTAGGTCGAAGGTCTTCTCGACGGCCTCGACGATCTTGTCCTCGGCGACCTTAGCGGTACCGAAGGTGTCGACCATGATCGAGAGCGGCTTGGAAACGCCGATGGCGTAGGCGAGCTCGACCTCGCAGCGGTCGGCCAGGCCGGCGGCGACCACGTTCTTGGCGACCCAGCGCGCGGCGTATGCGGCGGAACGGTCGACCTTGGTGCAGTCCTTGCCGCTAAAGGCGCCGCCGCCGTGACGGCCATAGCCGCCGTAGGTGTCGACGATGATCTTGCGGCCGGTGAGGCCCGTGTCGCCCATGGGGCCGCCCACGACGAAGCGACCGGTGGGGTTCACATAGATGTCGGCGTTGTCCCACGGCATGTTCTCGGCAGCCATGACCGGGGTGATGACGTGTTCGATGAGGTCGGCCTTGATTTTGCCCATGTCCTCGATCTCGGCGGCGTGCTGCGTGGAGATGACGATGGTCGTGACCTCGACGGGCTTGCCGTCCTCGTAGCGCACGGTGACCTGGGTCTTGCCGTCGGGGCGCAGGTAGGGCAGGGTGCCGTCGTGGCGAACAGCGGCCAGGCGCTCGGCCAGGCGGCTTGCCAGGTAGTGCGGCATAGGCATGAGGGTCTTGGTCTCGTTGGAGGCGTAGCCGAACATCATGCCCTGGTCACCGGCGCCGATCAGATCGATCGGGTCGGTGGTGGCGCCAGTCTGGGTCTCGAAGGACTCGTCGACGCCCTGGGCGATATCGGGCGACTGCTCGTGGATGAGGCTCATAACACCGCAGGTGTCGCAGTCAAAACCGAACTTGGCGCGGTCGTAGCCGATGCGACGGATGACGCCGCGGGCGATTTCCTGCACGTCGACGTAGGCCTGGGTGCGGATCTCGCCGGCGACGATGACGGTGCCGGTGGTCACGAGGGTCTCGCAGGCGCAGCGGACGTTCTCGACGTTGGCGGGCACGCCGTTGGGCGCAATGTAGCCCTGCTCCTGCAGCTCTATTTCTTTGGCGAGGATTGCGTCGAGGACGGCGTCGCTGATCTGGTCAGCGATCTTATCGGGATGACCTTCGGTCACCGACTCCGACGTAAATACAAAGGACCCGTGTTGGGGTGGGATGGAACGAAGTTCTTCTGGCATGATAGCCCCTTTCAAAATACGTGTCCCGGCGACCGTTACCATTCCGCCGGGCTCTCTATGCAAGGGCACATCATAGCGCGTAAATCAAATATTCACACCCTTTCCGCACCTACTCATTGGGGACAGACTTAAATGACCGGCCTTACCTAAGTGCCGAGAGGTTGCCCAAAGACTGGTCATTTAAGTCTGTCCCCAATGAGTGCCCAATGAGTAGGTCGGTGCCCTTTGTGCGGAGGTTGCTTTGTTGCTTTATACTGATGCGGTTAGACATCCATCCTGCAATCGAGGAGATTTCCATGGCATCAGACGTTCGCGTCCGCTTTGCACCCTCACCCACGGGCAAGCTGCACATCGGCGGCGCCCGCACCGCTATCTATAACTGGGCTTTCGCCCGCGCAAACGGTGGCACGTTCATCCTGCGCATCGACGACACCGACCCCACCCGCTCCACCGACGAGAACACGCAGATCATCCTGCGCGCCATGCGTTGGTTGGGCCTGGACTGGGACGAGGGTCCCGAGGTGGGCGGCGACTTTGGCCCCTACGCGCAGACCGAGCGCCTGGACCTGTACAAGCAGGCTGCACAGAAGCTCTGGGACGAGGGCAAGGCCTATCCCTGCTTCTGCACCAAGGAGCAGCTCGATGCTGACCGCAAGGCCGCTCAGGAGCGCAAGGACCCCTTCCAGGGCTATCAACGCCGCTGCCGCGATCTTGACCCCGAGGAGGCCCGCCGCCGCATCGAGGCCGGCGAGTCCTACGTCCTGCGCATCAAGGTGCCCGAGGACCGCGGCGACGTCGTCATCCACGACGCTGTCCACGGTGAGGTGACCTTCGACGCCAAGGAACTCGACGACTTCGTCATCTTCCGCTCCGACGGCACGCCCACGTACAACTTCGCGACCGTCGTCGACGACGCCATGATGAAGATCACCCACGTCATTCGTGGCGACGACCATCTGTCCAACACCCCGCGCCAGATCATGGTCTACGAGGCCCTCGGCGCGCCCGTGCCCACGTTCGCCCACATCTCCATGATTCTGGGCGCCGACGGCAAGAAGCTCTCCAAGCGCCACGGTGCCACCTCGGTGGAAGAGTACCGTGACGCCGGCTACCTGTCCGACGCCTTTGTTAACTACCTGGCGCTGCTCGGCTGGTCGCTCGATGGCGAGACCACGATCATCCCGCGCGACGTTCTGGCCAGCAAGTTCTCGCTCGACCGCATCTCCAAGAACCCGGCGACCTTCGACCCCAAGAAGCTCGACTGGGTCAATGCCGAGTACATCAACAGCATGTCCGATGCTCAGTTTGCTGATGAGGTCATGGTCCCCGAGCTTCACGAGGCGGGTCTGATCGAGGGCAACGTCGAGTACGGCGAGGACTGGATTGACGCGCTTGCCGCCATCGTCAAGCCGCGCACCAAGATGCCGGCCGACGCCGTGACCGTCGCCGCTCCCATCTTCGCTACGGCCGAGACGCTCGAGTATGACGAGAAGTCCGTCAACAAGGGCCTGGCCAAGGAGGGCATGGGCGCCATTCTGGACGCTGCCAAGGCCGCGCTCGAGGGCGTGGACGAGTGGACGGCCGCTAACATTGACGCCGCGCTTGAGCCGCTGCCCGAGCAGATGGACCTCAAGAAGCGCGTGGTGTTCCAGGCCGTGCGCGTTGCCGTCTGCGGCAATATGGTGAGCCCTCCGCTGGGCGAGACCATGGCACTCGTCGGCCGCGACGACTGCCTGGCGCGCATCGACCGCGCCCGCACGATGGCGCTGTAACAGTCGCGCAAACGCATGTATCCGAGCCCCGTTCACCCGAGCGGGGCTCTTGTTTCTGTAGACGTATGGGATGGGAGGCATAGGGACCATGGCTGAGCAACTTTCGCTGTTTGGTTCGCCGGAACCGGAGGAGACTCCGGCGGGGTCCGCGCCTGCCGCTACCGCCCCGGCCAAGCCCAAGCCCGCACCCGAGCCCGTCGCCGCCTACGCGAGTGTAATCCTCGACATTCCGACCCGCGCCTTGTCCGAGCCGTTTGCCTACGGCATCCCGCAGTCCCTTACCAACGATGCCCAGATCGGCTCTACGGTCCTGGTCCACTTTGGCAACCGCGCGGCCGCCGGCTACATCGTCGACATCGCGCCTGAGCTGTGTGACCTGCAAGGTAACGACGCCCTCGCCCCCGCGCGCATCAAGCCCATCGAGGCCATCCTCAGCAAACCGCTCTTTACCGCCGAGGCCGCCCGCATCGCGCGCTGGATGAGCCGCGAATACGTTGCGACGCTTTCCGAGTGCCTGCGCCTGTTTCTGCCGCCGGGCGGAAGCCCGCGCGTGGTCAAGAGCAATGACGGCGTGTGGACCGTTGAACGCCCCACTGTCAAACCAATTCAAAACCGTTGGGTCATGCTTACGCCCGAGGGCTTCAACTATACGCCTCCCAAAACCGCGGTTCGTCAGCATCAGCTTATCGAGGCGCTCCAGTGCGGCCCGGTTACGACGCGCGACCTCAACCTGCTCTACAACAGCATGTCGGCGACTATCAAGGCGCTCGAAAAGCGCGGCGTCGTGGTGGTTGAGGAGCGTCGTGCGTGGCGCGGCTGCAGCGAGCAGACCACGCTATCTTCTGCTAGCGGTAAAGCACCGGTGGCGCTCACCAACGGTCAGCAGCGGGCGCTCGCGCAGATTGAGCGCGCCCGTCTGGACGCTCACGGTGACGTGGTGCTCGTGGATGGCGTCACCGGTTCCGGCAAAACCGAGGTCTACCTCTCTGCTATCGAGCGCGTGCTGGCGGCCGGTCGTTCGGCCTGCGTGCTCGTGCCCGAGATCTCGCTGACGGCTCAGACCGTCGGCCGCTTCCGCTCGCGTTTTGGCGAAACTGTCGCGGTCTTTCACTCGCGCCTTTCGGCCGGCGAACGCTTGGACCAGTGGGACATGGTCGCCAGCGGTGCGGCCCGCGTGGTTGTCGGCGCGCGTTCGGCGCTCTTTTGCCCGCTCAGCGACCTGGGTCTCATCATTATCGACGAGGAGCACGAGACCAGCTACAAGCAGAGCTCCAGCCCGCGCTACCATGCACGCGAGGTGGCGGCCGAGATGGCGCGCCGCTATCGCTGCCCGCTCGTGCTGGGGTCGGCCACGCCCTCAGCCGAGGCGCTCGACCGTTGCCGCCGCGGCACGTACAACGGCGCCACCTGGACGCGCGTCGAGATGCCCGAGCGCCCGGGCCATGCTGTCCTTCCCACAGTCCGCATCGCCGACCTGCGCCGCGAGTTTTCGCACGGCAGCCGCTCCATGTTCTCAAAACCCCTGATGGAAGGCCTGGAGCGCGTCGTCGAGCGTCGCGAGAAGGCCGTGCTGCTGCATAATCGTCGCGGCTTTGCGCCCTTCCTGATGTGCCGCGAGTGCGGCTGCGTCCCCACCTGTAACCACTGCTCCACCGCGCTCACATACCACGAGCGCACGCACACGCTGCAGTGCCACACCTGCGGGTCGTCTTGGCGCGTTCAGCCCTATCCGGCGCCCACGAGTCGCTGCCCCAAGTGCGGCAGCCGTTACCTGGCAAAAATGGGTCTGGGCACGCAGCAGATCGAGGACGCGCTGCACCAGATGCTGCCCGAGGATGTAGCCATCATTCGCATGGACGCCGATTCCACGCGTGGCAAGGACGCGCACAAAAAGCTGCTCGAGCAGTTCGATGCGGCCGATTGCGCGGTGCTGCTGGGTACCCAGATGATCGCCAAGGGCCTCGACTTTCCCGAGGTTACGCTCGTGGGCGTAGTCAATGCCGACTTTGCCCTCAAGCTGCCCGATTTTAGAGCGGGGGAGCGCGCCTACGATTTGCTGGAGCAGGTCGCGGGCCGTGCCGGACGCGGCGATCGCCCCGGTGAGGTCATCATCCAGACCTATCTGCCCGAGGACCCGGTCATTCGCGCCGTTGCTGAGCACGACCGTTCGATCTTTACCGACTACGACTTGGACCAGCGTCGCGATGCCCTGTATCCGCCGTTTGTGCGCCTGGTCAATATCCTGGTGTGGTCGGCGAATCGAGACGATGCGCAGGACTACATCGGGCGCATCGCGAAGCTCCTCAAGCGCCGCTGGCATGCCGCCGCGCCCGACTTTTTGCGGGCGGGGAGTGCGGTGCCTCAGGTTTTGGGCCCGGCTTCGTGTGTAATCGAGAGAGCCAAGGACCGTTACCGCTTCCATCTGCTTGTAAAGTCGCCGGTAGGGTACCATGTCTCTGATGATATCGACGCCTGCCTCAAAGAGGTGGGCTCCGTGCACGGCGTGAGCGTGAGCGTTGACGTCGACGCCTATGATTTGATGTAACAACCCGAAAGGATGGCCATGGAAGCCAACGGAATCGTACTGTCGCCCGACCCTCGTCTGCGCCAGGAGTGCGCCGTCATCGAGGAGATCACCCCGGCGATTGAGGCGCTTGCCGAGAAGATGAAGAAGATGATGTTCGAGAACGGCGGTTGCGGCCTGGCTGCCCCGCAGATTGGCGAGCTCATCCAACTCGTTACCATCGACTGCGATTACAGCGACAAGAACGACTACGACCCGTACGTGCTCATCAACCCCGTGATTGTTGAGCAGAGCGACCATCTGGTTCCGTTTAGCGAGGGCTGCCTGTCCATCCCCGGCATTAGCTGCGAGATCGAGCGTCCCGATCATGTCGTTGTCGAGGCGTACGACCTGGATGCCAACCTGATCCGCTATGAGGCCACGGGCGACCTGTTCTGTGTGTGCCTGCAGCACGAGATCGATCACCTGCACGGCAACACCATGTTCGAGCGGCTGAAGCCGATGCAGAGGATCAAAGCAGTCAAGGAGTACCAGGACGCCCTGGCCCGCGGCGCTCGACCGGGCGAGACTGAGTAAGTCGTCCGTCCCTGGGGCGCCCGCCTATATCATCCCGTGCTCAAACATTCTCGCTTTGCTGCGAAACTGCGCGCGGGACGATATAGGCGGGCGCCCCAGGGACTACGTTGCCGTTCTTCGCTTCGCCCGGGTGCCGTTAGGCCAGGGAGGGGCGTCTTCGCTGATAATGCCTTTGTTGAGAGAGCTGCTTTTGATGCGGCTCTTTCTTTGGTTTTGGGTATATTTGTTCTTGTTGAACTGTTTTTGCGGATGGGCTGGGGACTGGCTTTCCGCTGTTATTTGTAGCCGTCTTGGCTCTGGTTTTGAGGAGACATTGGTTATGCGTATTGTCTTTATGGGTACGCCGGATTTTGCGGTGCCTTCGTTGACTTCGCTTGTTGCGGCTGGGAATGAGATTGCGCTTGTTATTACTCGTCCCGATGCTGTTCGTGGGCGTGGTAAGAAGCTTGAGCCTTCTCCTGTTAAGGCCAAGGCTCTTGAGCTAGGTCTGCCGGTTATTGAGGCTAATCGGATGACGCCTGAGGTTGTTGAGGCGCTCCGGGCTGCGCAGGCTGATATTTTCTGCGTGGCTGCTTACGGTTGCATTTTGCCTGATGAGGTGCTGCATATGGCACCGCTCGGTATTGTGAATGTTCATGCGTCCTTGCTGCCTCGTTGGCGTGGTGCTGCTCCTATTCAGCGTGCCATTCTTGCTGGTGATGAGATTGCTGGCGTTTCCATTATGCGTATTGGGCATGGCGTTGATACGGGTGGTTATTGCGCTCAGGCTTCGACTTCGGTTGCCGGTAAGCATGCCGAGGCGCTCACGATGGAGCTTGGTGAGCTTGGTGGCAAGTTGCTTGCCGATACGCTGCCCTCGCTTGTCGATGGCTCGGCTGTTTGGACTGAGCAGGATGAGTCGCTCGTCACTCATGCTGCCAAGATTTCCAAGCAGGAGATGCGTCTGGATCCGCAGATGGCGGCGCTCGATTGCGTGCGTCATGTGCTGGCTTCGTCCGATACCGCGCCTGCTCGCTGCGTGATCGCTGGCAAGACGGTGCGCGTGCTCGATGCTGCGCCTGCTGATGTATCGCTCGCCGAGGGCCAGGTGCTTGTTAAGGCCAAGCGTGTTTACCTGGGCCTTTCCGATGGTGCGGTTGAGCTGCTCGAGGTTAAGCCTGATGGCAAGCGTGCCATGGCTGCTTCTGCTTGGGCTGCTGGCCTGCAGGGCGCCGACCTTACTTGGGGTGTTCTGTCATGAGCAAGCTGTCCCCCGCGCGCAAGCTCGCACTCGATGTCTTGATGGAGGCCGATCGCCGCGGCATGTACGCGCGCGACGTACTGTCCTCCCGTGCTTCTGCCAAGGCCATTGACCAGCGTGATTCCGCGTTTGCCGCCCGTTTGGCGCTCGGCGTGGCCGCCACGCAGGGCATTTTGGATGAGTTGCTCGACCAGTTTTTGGATAAGCCCAAAAAGGTCGCACCGCGCGTTCGTATGGCGCTTCGTATCTCGGCCTTCGAGATGCTTTACCTGCATACGCCGGGTCGCGTTGCCGTAAGCCAGGGTGTTGAGCTGGTGCGCAGCGGCGCTAAGTCTGCCGCTGGCCTTGCCAATGCCGTGCTGCATAAGGTAGCGGATAACGTTGAGGACTTTGCCACGGCATCCGATGTGGATGAGTCCGAGCGCCGGTTAGTTCGCCTATCGCGCCTGATGGGTCTGCCGCGCTGGCTCTGCGCCCGCATTATGGCGTCGTTCGACACGCCTGAGGGCGCGCTCAACTTTGCTGGTAATCTGGCACCTGCGCCGCTCGCCCTGCACGAGAATGCGTTTGCGACCAAGCCCGATCCGTATATCTCGCAGCTCGTGGCGCCTGTCTTCCCGGGCTGCCATGCTCCGGTCGATGCACAGGTTACGGTTGCGTCGGGCGTGTTTGAGCGCGCTGCCGCGGTGGCATCTGACCTCAACGCGCAACTTATCGCCACAGCTGCCACGCGCCCCGGAAGCTGCCTTGAGATTGGCGCCGGTCGTGGCACCAAGACCTATGTGATGATGTGCCAGGCTAAGCGTGCCGGTTACGAGCGTCAGCATACCGCGCTCGATCTGCACGACCGCAAGTGCGATCTCAATCTCGCACGCCTGCATAAGGCGGGCATCAAGGGCGTTCGTACGGTTTCGGGCGATGCTTGCGAGCTTGATGAGGTGTTGACCTCTTTTGATGCCATGCTTGGCGAGCCGGTTAAGTTCGATATCGTGTTTATCGATGCGCCGTGCTCTGGCACCGGCACTATGCGCCGTCATCCTGAGATTCCGTGGCGTCTGACCGAGAACGACGTTACGTCTGAGCTGCCCCGCCTGCAGCTGACGATGCTCAAGGAAGCAGCCGCGCGCGTAGCTGCCGGCGGTGAGCTTATCTACGCCACCTGCTCGGTCTTTGACGAAGAGAATACGCAGGTCGTGGATGCCTTCCTGGCTTCTCCCGAGGGCGAGGGCTTTACCGTGGCGCCGCTCTCCGAAGCGCAGATTCTGCAACTGCCCGAATACGACCACGCCAAGAGCCTCGTCACCCTGCGCCAAAACGACCGAGGTCTCTTCCAAAGCGTCCCCGTAAACGCCGACTCCTACGACGGCCACTTCTGCGCGCGCCTGGTCCGCAAGTAACTACTAAGTTGCGGTGAAATAGGGATTGAATAGCGGCTTCTATCCGCCAAACAGTCCTTATTTCACCGCAACTCAGAGGTCATGCATGTGGAGATCGCAATAGCGGTAAAGAGTGGGAAAAATAGCTCGGTTTCATACTTGCTGCTATCAAAAGTAGGGCGGATTACGGGGCTAGATCGTTGATGCCTGACCACAGTAAAAATGGCCTAAATAAAACCGCAGGTAGATGGCTTGTTGTAATTTGCAAATTACCGGAATGGATAGAGGTTGTCAATTCAGCCCCGTAATCCGGCAGAGTTTTTAAATGTTACAAACTTAGCATCAGCCCGAAATCCAATCTAAAGAAAAGTTGCGGTGAAATAGTTCCTGTTGGCCGTTGGATGGGCTGATTCAGGAACTATTTCACCGCAACTCATCAGGAAACCTGGGTAGCGGGACCGCTTGTCTCTAGTGGTTATGCGGGCAGTTGGCGCAGCAGCCGTTGGTGGCGCTGGTGCTGGAACCACCGCTTCGCTGGTCGGTATTGTAGAATCCGCTGCCCTCAAACTTGATGCCGCTGGCCGAGAACGTCTTGGATGCCGGAGCGCCGCAGCTCGGGCACACGACCTCGGGGGTCTCGGACATGGGATGCTCAACCTCAAATACGTTGCCGCAGCTCGAGCACTTGTAATCGTAGCGCGCCATAATGCTTCCTTTTCAGCACAAAGCGGGCAGATCGCTCTGCCCGCATAAATTCAAACAGCTGTAACTGTACCCTATATCGGGGGTTTTATCACGCTTCGCCCCAGAATCTATGGGTGTTGCGCAGGAGCTGTGCAGTTTTGCCCTCGGCGGCCGCAACGTCGGCCTCATCGGCCTGCCAGGTCCAGTTGCCCGTGGCGACACCCGGCACGTTCATGCGCGCGTCGTCGCTAAGCCCCAGGACATCCTGCAGCGGCATCATCACCAGGGGAGCATTGCTTGCGAGCGCGTCGCCCATCAGCTTGGCCGCCACCTCAACACCGCTCGGCTCGTCGCCGCCCGCAAAGGAGCGCGTGCACCAACCGGCGAGCGTCGACGTGTCGTGCGTCGAGGTGTATAGAATCTTACCCGGCGTGGGATGCACGCCGTTACGGACGTCGTAATCGCTAAACTCCAGCACGTCCATGCCGGGGAAACCGCAGGTCGAAGCCATGGCGCGAACGCCAGGCGTCAAATAGCCCAGGTCCTCGGCAATAAAGTTGAGCGGACCCAGCTCGTCATAGGCGGTTTGGAACAGGTCCTTGCCCGGACCTGCCAGCCAGCGGCCGTCGGCGCACGCCTTGCCCGCGGGAATGCTAAAGTAGCTGTGGAAGCCCAGGAAGTGGTCCAGGCGCACGCGGTCGTAGAGCGAGAACGCACGACGCAGACGATCCATCCACCAGCTATAGCCGTTCTGCTTCATGTGGTCCCAGCGGAACGTCGGGTTGCCCCACACCTGGCCCTCGGGCGCAAAGTTGTCGGGCGGCGCACCGGAAATCTCAATCGCCTTGCCGGTATCGGACAGCCAGAAGTTCTCGGGCTCGCTCCACGCGTCAGCCGAATCGTCCGAGACGTACATCGGAATGTCACCGATAACCTCGATTCCCTTCTTGTGCGCGTAGTTCATGAGCTCGCACCAGGCCAGGTCAAAGCGATACTGCATATACGCCTGCAGCTCGGCCTCGTCGTGGAAGCGCTTGTCGTCAATCAGATGCTCGTTGTAGCGCGCGACATCGGCCGGCCAATCGTGGCGTGACTCGCCCTCAAAGTACTTCTTGACGGCCATGTAGACGCAGTACTTCTCGAGCCAGTCGGCATTGCGATGCTTAAACGCGGTGTAGAGCGGATCGGCGTCCTCGCCACCGCGGGCCTTCCAGGTCTTAAAGTCGGCCGCCAGCTCCTCATGGCTCTCGGGCAGCAGGTCGATATTGCCCGCAAAGGCCGAAGGACCAGCGTAGGGGGAGCGGAAGAAGTCTGTCGGGTTGACGGGCAGGACCTGCCAGTAGCGCATGCCCATGGCGGCCAGATGGTCGATAAAGCGACGCGTGGGCGCGTCAATCGTGCCGGGCTTGCCGTCATCGGTCGGCACCGAGGTGATATGGCACACGACGCCCGCACCGTGATCGAGCGGCTCCTGCAGGCGCTGCTCGGCGTGATGATAGATGATCGACGAACCCAGCGGGTACAGGTCGAGCGTGACCGTGCCGTTGTGGATCACGCACTCGTGGCCGCTAATGACATCGCTCGCACATTCGCCGAGTGCCGGAATCGTCACGCGATGCGAATTGCGCAGGCTGCGGTTGATAATGACGGTCGCGGACTCGCCGTCCTTGCCCGTGCGGTTGTACGCCAGCACCTCGTCGTTGAGTGCAAAGGCCTTGATCTCGCCGTCAATCATAAACGGCAGCGCGCGGCGTACGGCCGAGGCGTTCTTGACGATAGCCAGCGTGTCGAAGTCGTGCAGGTCCTCCTTTTTGGGCATGGTGCGACGGTTGCCCGGGTCGGTAAGGCCCTCCAGGCCGTACTCGTCGCCGTAGTAAATCGAAGGCACGCCGGGGAAGGTCATCTGCATGAGCGTCGCGAGCCAAAAGCGGCTCTTGGCCAGGCCCATTGCGCCTTCGTCCAGACGCCATTTGCTGCGCTCGCACTCGGGCAGCTGCGACTCGTCGGGGCCGCCGCCGAGCACCGAGATGATGCGCGGACGGTCGTGGCTCGAGAGCAGATTGAGCGCGCAGGACAATGCCTCGCTCGGGTAGTTCTCGCGCAGGGTCTCGATATCCTCGGCCGCCTGGTAGGCATTCTTGTAGCCCATCAAAAAGCCGATGACCATGTCGCGGAAGGGGTAGTCCATGGCGGAATCGAGCTCGGAGCCCTGCAGGTAGCGGCGCAGATGGCCATAGCTGACCTTGTTGGAGGCGTCCTCCCAGACCTCACCGAGCAGCAGCGCGTCGGGCTTTTCGGCAAGTACTGCCTTCTTGATCTCGGCCAGAAAATCGTCAGAAAGCTCGTCAGCGACGTCCAGACGCCAGCCGTGAGCACCGGCGCGCAGCCACTTGCGGATGATGCCGTCCTCGCCCAGAATCCTGTCACGCACCAGCTCGGAGTTCTCGTTGATGGCGGGCATATTGCCCACGCCCCACCAGCAGTCGTACGAGCCGTCCTCGTGGAAGGTAAACGCATCGCGCCACGGCGAATCCTCGCTCTGCAAGGCGCCCACACCGGGGTAGTTTCCATAGCGGTTAAAGTAGATTGAGTCGTCGCCCGTGTGGTTGAATACACCGTCCAGAATGATGGAAATGCCCAGCTTCTCGGCCGCCTGGCACAGCTCGGTAAAGTCCTGCTCGGTGCCAAGGATCGGGTCGATCTTGGTATAGTCGGCCGTGTCGTAGCGATGGTTGCTCGCGGCCTCAAAGATGGGGTTGAGGTAGATGGCCGTAAAGCCCAGCTCGGCGATGCGGGGCAAATCCTCTTGAATGCCTTTGAGCGAGCCGCCGTAGAAGTCCCAGGTCTTAATGGAGCCGTCTTCGGCGCGCTCGTAAACGGGCGGCTCGTTCCAATCCTCGACCATGCGGCGTTGAATGCCCTTGCGCGGTTTTTCGACCTCAGCCAGCGTGCGCTCGCGCCAGTGCTCGTCGCGGGCGTAGCGGTCGGGGAAGATCTGATAGACCATGCCGCGCTCGTACCAAGTGGGACGGTTCTCGCGGTGCTTGTAGACGGTAATCTGGAAGGACGGAACCTCGGCGTAGTCGTAGGTTACGCCCTCGCCGCCGGTGCGACCTTGCGGTGCGCCCAGGCGGACCTCGGGCTGGCCCTCGATATTGCATATAAAGCTGTACCAGACAAGACAGGGTTCGGGGCACGGAAGCTCGCCGGTAAAGATGCCGTCACCTTCGTGCTCCATGGGGATGAGGGTCTCGCCGATGCCATCGACCCAGGTGCGCAGGGTGAGCGTTGCCTGGTTGGGATCGGCGTCCTCCAAAATCACCGAAAGCGCAACGGAAGTTCCAGTGGTCACAGCGCCAAACGGAGTGCGAAACTGCGGCAGACGGCTGTTGTGTATCAATCTCATAGTACGGTCCAGTTCTATACAGTCATGGCCAACGGGCCATGGGCTTAACGCACATTTCCTAAGTATATCCGTTGCACTTTAGTTGTCTAAACCACAGCCGTTCACTATCGGCGAACGGTTGTCCTAGAAAATCGTTTTACCAACCCGAGTAGATTTTTGGGACATGCCTTAAAATCTACCTTTTTAATTTCGCGTTCGTTCTCGACGTAAAAGGTAGATTTTAAGGCATGTCCCAAAAATCTACTGAAGAGGGGGTGCCTGGTTGGGGCGCCCCCTCTTTATTGAGGATTGGATTTTGGATCGTCCGAATTAGCGGCGCTTGCGGGTGGCCGTGGCCTTGCGGACGGAAGTCTTCTTGGACGGAGCCTTTTCCTCGGCCGGGGCGGCGGGGGAGACCGGAGTCTCCTTGGCGGGCTCGGGCTTTGCCTCGACCTTCGGAGCGACCTTGGCTTCGGCGACCTTCGGTGCCGGCTCAGCCTTTACCTCGGGCTTTGCCTCTGCCTTGGGAGCAGCTGCCTTTGCCGTGGTCTTCTTGGTCGTCGTCGTGGTGCGCTTGCGCGTGGTGGTCTTGGCGGTAGGCTTGGCCTCAACAGGTGCCTCTGCCTTGGGCTCAGCGGGCGCCTCTTCGACCTTGGCCGCAGGCTTTGCTGCGGCTTTCGTCGTGGCGGTCCTGGTGGTCGTCGCCTTCGTAGCCGCAGTCTTCTTCGCGGCCGTGGTCTTGGTCGCGGTCGTCTTCTTGGCAGCGGTCTTTGCCGGAGCCTTGGCGGCCGGCTTGGCCTCAACAGCAGGTGCCTCAGCCGTGGCCTCGGCCTTTACCTCGGAAGCGGCCTCAACTTCGGCGGCCTTCTTGGCAGCGGCGGTCGTGCGCTTGCGCGTCGTCGTTGCCTTGGCGGCCGTCGTCTTGGTGGCAGTAGCCTTAGTAGCAGCGGCCTTGGTCGTCGTGGCCTTCTTAGCCGTCGTCTTGCGCGTCGTGGTCTTCTTGGCGGCAGGCTTCGCAGCCGGCTTGGCCTCAGCCTCGGGAGCAGCCTCAGCTTTTACCTCAGCCTCAACCGGCTTCTCCTCAACCTTAGGCTCCTCAGCAGCAGCGGGCTCCTCAGCAACCGGCTCAGCCTTGGGCTCCTCAACAGCAGCAGGCTCCTCAGCAACCGCAGCCTCAACCACAGCTGCCGGCCTCTCAATCTCTGGATGCATAAAGAAGTACAGGTCCAGATACTTGTCGGCCGAACGCGTCCAGCTAAAGTCCTGGCTCATGGCCTGCGTGACCAGCTGGTTCCAAGCGTCGCGGTTGTCCCAGAACAGACGTGCCGCGCGGAAGACAGCGTCGCCCATCTCGTCGCCGTTAAAGTTGCTAAACGAGAAGCCCGTGCCCTCGCCGGTAAACTCGTTGTACGGCTGCACGGTGTCCTTCAGGCCACCGGTCTCGCGCACGATGGGCAGGGTGCCATAGCGCATGGCGATGATCTGCGACAGGCCGCAGGGCTCAAACTTCGAAGGCATCAGGAACATATCGGCAGCGGCGTACATGCGCTGCGACAGCGCCGGATCAAACTCAATTCGCGCGGCCATGGTGCCGGGGTACTTGTCCTGGAAGTAGCGCAGGCCGTCCTCGTAGTCGCGGTCGCCGGTGCCCAGCACCGCCACCTGCACGCCGCCGGCCAGAATGCGGTCGAGCGCGTACATGACCAGGTCCATGCCCTTCTGGCGCGTCAGGCGCGTGACCATAACCATCAGCGGACGGTCGTCGCGGACCTCGAGCCCCAGCTCCTCCTGCAGCTTGGCCTTGCACACAGCCTTGCCGGAGCGGTCCTCAACCGTGTAGTTGGCGGCGATGCGCTTGTCGGTCGCCGGGTCAAAGCCAGCGACGTCGATGCCATTCAAAATGCCCTGCAGCGCGTATGAGCGCTCGCGCAGCACGCCGTCCAGGCCCTCGCCAAACTCGGGCGTCTGGATCTCGCCCGCATAGGTGGGGCTCACCGTAGTAATGGCGTCGGCGTAGCGCAGTGCGCCCAGCATGTAGTTGATGCTGCAGGCGTCGCAGCGCAGCTGCGAGGCGGCCGCCGGAATATGCGCCACACCCAGGATGTCCTCCATCACGGTGTCGCTAAACTGGCCCTGGAACGCCACGTTGTGGATCGAGAACACGGTCTTCACACGGTCGTAGAGCGGTAGGCCCTGGTAGAACTCGCGCAGGAACACGGGCGCCAGTGCCGTCTGCCAGTCGTTGCAGTGCAGGATGTCGCACTCAAAGCCGGCCGGCAGGTGCTGCAGACTCTCGGTGATGGCCTTGGAGAAGAACGCAAAGCGCTCGCCGTCGTCAAAGAAGCCGTACGGATAGTCGCGCGCAAAGTAGCGCTCGTTGTCGATAAACATATAGGTGACGCCGTCGTGCTCGAGCTTCTCGAGTCCGCAGTACTCGTTGCGCCAACCCAGGCTCACGTAAAAGTCGGAGAAATGCTCCATCTGCGCCTTGTACTCGTCCTTGATGGTGGCGTACTTGGGCACCATCACGATGACTTCGGCGCCGGCGCGCACAAGCGCCGCAGGCAGCGAGCCCGCCACGTCGCCCAGGCCACCGGTCTTAACAAACGGTGCGCACTCGGCCGAGGCAAACACGATCTGCATCTTTTTGCTGGTTTCTGCCATATTGTCTCCCATGTTGCAATTCGAGAATAGCCGCCAGGCGCGAACCGGGCGGCTATTCTTACGTTTACGTGCGATTATGCGACGCCAATGTTAACGAACGATGGTGGTATCGGAAGTTAACGGAGCCTTGCCCAGCACCAGGATGTTCTCGGGCGTGCCGCGAAGCTCGGTGTTGGTGGGCACCACGTTGTTTTTGTCCAGGATGGCGTTCTCAACGCGGGCGCCGCTCTTGATGATGCAGCTCTGGTTGATGATCGAGTTGGTCACCGAGGCGCCTTCCTCAACCACAACGCCGCGCGACAGGATCGAGTTGCGCACGGTGCCCTTGATGATGCAGCCAGCCGAGATGATCGAGTTGCACGCGTGGCTGCCGGTCGCGTAGCGCGAAGGAGGCACGTCGTGGGCCTTGGTCAGGATCGGGCGCTCGGGGTCAAAGAGCTGGTCGGCCTGAGCGGGATCGAGCAGGTCCATGCTGCGACGGTACAGCGACTTCTCGCTAAACACGCCCACGACCTCGCCCTTGTACTCGTAGCTGCACACGTCGATATTGCCAAAGTCGCCCTGCAGCGCCTCGAGCAGGTCCAGATAGTCGGCGGCCTGGTAGTGGTCGATGATCTCGAGCAGCGTCTCGCGGTTGACGATGCAGCAGTCCATGGACGCGTTGTCGCCGTACACGACGCCGGCGCTCACACCCGTCAGACGGCCGTTCTCGCCAATCTCGAGCTTGGTCTCGTCCTCGATGTTGCGCGTGGCCTTGCAGTACACCACGGTCATCTGGGCGCCGGAGTTCTCGTGCGCCTCGATGATGGTGTTAAGGTCCATGTTAAAGATGATGTTGGTGCCCATCATCACAACGTAGGGCCTGTCCGAGCGCTGGAACAGCGTCTTGTTGGAGATGATGTCGCGCAGCAAAAAGCGCATGCCGCCCTTGGTGGTGCCGTACGCGTTGCCGGGGACCATGAACAGGCCGCCCTTCTTGCGGTCCAGACCCCAGTCCTTGCCCGAGCCCACGTGGTCGATTAGGGAGCGGTAGTTGCCCGGCATGACGACGCCGACGGTCTTAATGCCGGCATTCATCATGTTGGACAGCGGAAAGTCGATCAGGCGGTAGCGGCCCAAAAACGGCACGGACGCGATGGGGCGGTCCTTGAGCAACACGCTGCCGTAGGTCGAAGAGTAGTTAGCGGTGATGTAACCGATGGCCTTGCGATTGATCATCGGATCATTCCCCCTTCCCGATAACGACGTCATTTCCAACGACGGCCGTATCCTTGGTGGTATCGACAGAGCCGAGCTTCACGCCCTCTTCGACCGTGGAGTTCTCGCCCAAAATAGCGCGGCAGATGTGCGCGCCGCTCTTAACGTGCGCACCCGGCAGCAGCACGGAGTCCTCGACCACGGCGCGCTCCTCGATGATGACATCGGTCGAAAGGATCGAGTGGCGAGCGGTGCCGTAAATCTTGCAACCGTTGGAGACCAGGCAGTCGTCCAGGCGGCCGTCCGGGCCAATGTAGTGCGGCGGACGCGTGGTGACGTTGGACATGATGGGGAAGTGCTTGTCGAACAGGTCGAACTCGGGGTTGTTGCCCAGCAGGTCCATCGAAGTCTCGTGGAAGCTGGCGATGGTGCCGACGTCCTTCCAAAAACCGTGGAACTCGTAGCTGTACAGGCGCTTGTCCTCGCCGAGCAGCTTGGGGATGATGTCCTTGCCAAAGTCGTGGCTCGAGCGCTGGTCCAGAGCGTCCTCCTCGAGCGCCTCGATCAGGACGTCGGCCGAGAAGATGTAGATGCCCATGGACGCGAGGTTCGAATCGGGCTTCTCGGGCTTCTCGGTAAACTTGGTGATGCGGCCGTCCTCGGGGTCGGTGGTCAGGATGCCAAAGCGGCTGGCCTCCTCCCACGGCACGGGCATAACGCTCACCGTGAGGTCGGCGTTGTTCTCAATGTGCGTCTTGAGCATCTTGCGGTAGTCCATGCGATACAGGTGATCGCCCGAAAGAATCAGGACGTACTTGGGGTCGTTGGCCTTGATGTAGTCGAGGTTCTGCGTAATGGCGTCGGCCGTGCCCGCATACCAGGCGCCGCCGGTCTGCGTCTCGTACGGCGGCAGGATCGACACGCCGCCGTCACGGCTGTCCAGGTCCCACGCCTCGCCGGAGCCCACGTAGGCATGCAGCAGGTAGGGACGGTACTGCGTCAGAACGCCCACCGTGTCGATGCCCGAGTTGGAGCAGTTGGACAGCGAAAAGTCGATAATGCGGAACTTGCCACCAAAGCTAACCGCCGGCTTGGCGATCTTTTGGGTGAGTGCCCCCAATCGGCTGCCCTGTCCTCCTGCGAGGAGCATCGCGATGCATTCTTTCTTACTCATCGATTTCTCCTTCTGTCATCGATGTTCCTAACCCATTAGCGACGGGCGCGGCGCTCTGTCACGCCCGTCGAGTAATGCCGTGCGGCAAAGGGAGCTCGCGCGCCTTTACGCGTGCCAGATCTCGTCGCGGTACTCGCGAATGGTGCGGTCGCTCGAGAACCAGCCGGAGGAGGCGGTGTTGAGCAGGGCCTTGCGGTTCCAGGTCTCCTGGTCGCCGTAGCTGTTCGTGAGCTTCTCCCACGCATCCACGTAGCTGCGGAAGTCGGCCATGACCAGGTCGGGGTCGTTGTTGTTCATGAGCTCGTTGTAGATGCTCTCGAAGTTGCCCGAAAGGCCGGCAAACGTGTTGTCCTTGAGCTCGTCCATCACGCGGCCCAGACGCTCGCGGTCGCCGTTGAGGGTATCCCACGCAAAGTAGCTGTTCGATGCCCAGAGCTGCTCGACCTCGGGAGCGGTCAGGCCAAAGATGGCCTCGTTCTCGCGGCCGGCTAGGTCGGCGATCTCGATGTTGGCGCCGTCGAGGGTGCCCAGCGTAATGGCGCCGTTCATCATGAGCTTCATGTTGGACGTGCCCGAGGCCTCTTTGCCGGCCGTGGAAATCTGCTCCGAAATCTCGGCGGCGGGGTAGATGAGCTGGGCGTTGCTCACGCGGAAGTTAGGGATAAAGCAGACCTTCATGACCTCGTTCACGCGGGCATCGTTGTTGACGACCTCGGCGACGGAGTTGATGAGGCGGATGGTCTCCTTGGCGAAGGTGTAGCTCGAGGCAGCCTTGCCGCTAAAGATGAAGGTCGTCGGCGTCACGTGGAAGTTGGGATCGGCGATGCGACGGTTGTAGATGTCCATCACCTTCATGATGTTCATGAGCTGGCGCTTGTAGGCGTGGAAGCGCTTCACCTGAACATCGAAGACGGTGTTGGGGTCGATGACCAGACCGGTCTCGGCCTTAACGTAGGCGGCCAGACGCTCCTTGTTGGCGCGCTTGGAAGCACCCACGGCCTTGAGGAACTCGCTGTCGTTCTGGAACTCCTTGAGTTTCTCCAGCTCAAAGGCGTCCTTGAGCCAACCGTCGCCAATGGCCTCGGTCACGAGCTTGGCGTAGGTGGGGTTGGCCTCGGCAAAGAAGCGACGGTGCGAGATGCCGTTGGTCTTGTTGTTGAACTTCTCGGGCGTGAGGGCATAGAAGTCCTTGAGCACGATGTTCTTGATGATGTCGGAGTGAATCTTGGCCACGCCGTTAACGCTGTGGCTGCAGATCACAGACAGGTTGGCCATGCGAATCTCGCCGTCCCACAGGATGGCGGTCTGGCGCAGGCGCTCCTGCCAGCCCTCCTGCGTGGTGTCGAACGACTCGTGCCAACGACGGCTGATCTCGTCGATGATCTGGTACACGCGGGGGAGGAGCTTGGAGAACGTACCGATGGGCCACTTCTCCAGAGCCTCGGGCAGGATGGTGTGGTTGGTGTAGCTCACGACCTGCGTCACGATGCTCCAGGCGTCGTCCCACTCGAGCTTCTTCTCGTCGATAAGGATACGCATGAGCTCGGGGCCGCACATGGCGGGGTGCGTGTCGTTGGTGTGGATGGCCACGTACTGCGGCAGCAGCTCCCAGTTCTCGCCGTGCTCCTTCTCAAAGGTGTCGAGCAGGCTGTAGATGCCGGCCGACACAAACAGGTACTCCTGCTTCAGGCGCAGCAGACGGCCGTGCTCGCCGGCGTCGTTGGGGTAGAGGATGGCGCTGATGGCCTCGGCCTCGGCGCGCTCGGCGTCGGCCAGGGCGTAGTCGCCACGGTTGAAGGCCTCCAGATCGAAGTGCTCCTCGACCGGCTCAGCAGCCCAGACGCGCAGTTTGTTGACGGTCTCGCCGGCATAGCCCACCACGGGGATGTCGTAGGGAACGGCCAGGATGTCCTGCGTGTCCACCGTGCGGTAGAACGTGCGGCCGTCCTCCTCAAAGCCCTCAACGCGGCCACCAAACTTGATGGTCACGGCCTTGTCCTGACGACGGACCTCCCAGGGATAGCCGTGGGTGAGCCACTCGTCGGTGGTCTCGACCTGACTGCCGTTGACGATCTCCTGCTTAAACAGGCCGTAGCGGTAGCGCATGCCGTTGCCGTAGCCGGCAATGCCCTCGGCTGCCATGGAATCCAGGAAGCACGCGGCCAGACGGCCCAGGCCGCCGTTGCCCAAAGCCGGATCGGGCTCCTGGTTCTCGATGACAGACAGGTCGAAGCCCATGTCATCGAGCGCCTCGGCGACCATGTCGCGCACGCCAAAGTTGAGCAGGTAGTTGTCGAGCAGGCGGCCGATCAAAAACTCGATCGAGAAGTAGTACACGCGCTTTTTGCCCTCGGCGGTGACGCGGGCGTCGCTGGCGGTGGCGACGGTGCGGGCCTTCTCGGCCACGAGCTTGGCCAGGGCGTTAAAGCGGTCGAGGTCGCTGGCGGCCTCGACGCTCTTGCCGCTAATGCTCATGACGGCATCGCGATAGAGCTCGGTAAACTCTTGCTTGTTGTCGAAGATCTTATTCATACGTTCCTTTCCCCCGGGGATATCTCCCGGAACGGTTATGACATACATCCTACGCCCCAGCGGGGCGGGTGATTACAGTGGTAACGGCTTTGTTACGCGTCCTTAGCGGTCGGCTTAACAGAAGCTGACTTGGCCTTGGTAGTTGCCTTTTTGACAGCCGGCTTTTTGGCCGCGGGCTTCGCGGTGGCCTTAGCAGCGGGCTTTGCAGCAGTCTTCGCCTTGGTCGTCGTGGCCTTCGCCTTAGCGGGAGCCTTCTTGGCCGCAGCAGTCTTGGGCTTCACCGAAGACGTGCGCTTGCGCGTAGCCTTGGGCGCCTCAACCACCGGCGGCTTATAGCTGCTGGGGCCACGGCGCTTAAGCACCACGCCTGCCAGGCCGGGCACCTTGATCTCGATGGAGTCCATCTGCCCGTTCCAGGGATAGGGCTCGCTCGAGCAGGTGTAAGGCTCCTCGCCGGCATAGCCGCTGCCGCCAAACTCGGGACGGTCGGAATCAAAGATGACCTCCCAGTCACCCTCGCGCGGCACGCCCACGCGGAAGCTCTCGTAGCTCGCCGGGTCAAAGTTGATCAAGATCACCAGGTCGTCGTCGACGTCCTCGCCCTGGCGCACAAAGCTCACGATGGACTGCTTGGAGTTGTCCGCATCGATCCAGGTAAAGCCGTCGTCGGTGTAGCCGCGCTCGTACAGGGCGGGCTCGGCGGTGTACAGGTGGTTGAGCGCCTTAATGAACGCCTGATGATGCTTGTGGGTCTCGTACTCCTCGGTCAGGAACCACTGGATGGACTCATAGTAGCGCCACTCGATAAACTGACCGATCTCGTTGCCCATAAAGTTGAGCTTCGCACCGGGGTGCGTCATCTGGTAGAAGGCCAGCGTGCGCAGGCCGGCAAACTGGCGCCACCAGTCGCCCGGCATACGGCCGATGAGCGAACACTTGCCGTGCACGACCTCGTCGTGGCTTAACGGGCAGATGAAGTTCTCGGTAAAGGCGTACATGATAGAGAACGTGAGCAGGCCGTGGTTGCCGGGGCGCCACGGAAAATCGGTCTGCATGTAGTGCAGGGTGTCGTTCATCCAGCCCATGTCCCACTTGTAGTGGAAGCCCAGGCCGCCGTCCTGCGGCGGATAGGTCACGAGCGGCCACGCGGTGGACTCCTCGGCCATCATCATCACGTCGGGATAGTGCGCCTCTACAGCGCAGTTGACCTGACGAATAAACGCGCTGGCGTCCAGGTCTTCCTCGGTACCGTACTTGTTGAACTTCTTTTGCCCCGGATCGTCGATGCCAAAGTTGAGGTACAGCATGCTGGACACGCCGTCCATGCGAATGCCGTCCACGTGGAAGTTCTCGAGCCAGTACAGCACGTTGGAGACCAGGAAGGAGCGAACCTCGCCGCGGGCGAAGTCGAACTTGTGCGTGCCCCAATTGGGGTGGATCTCGTGCTCAAACAGCATGTGGCCGTTAAAGGTGGCAAGGCCGTGGGCGTCGGCGCAAAAACCGCCGGGCACCCAGTCCATAATCACGCCGATGCCCGCCTCGTGGCACGCATCGATAAAGTGCATGAGCTGCTGCGGGTCGCCATAGCGCGACGTGGCGGCATAGTAGCCGGTCGTCTGATAGCCCCAGGAGCCGTCGAAGGGATGCTCCATAAGCGGCATGACCTCAATGTGCGTATAGCCCATGTCGCGCACGTAGTCCACGAGCTCCACCGACAGGTCGTCGTAGGTGTAGAACTCGCCGCGCTGCGCGGGGAAGGGATCCATGGGGCCGGGGTAGTTGCCGTACTCGTCCGGCTCGCCCTGCGGCGCATCGCCGTGGCGCTTCCACGAACCAATATGCACCTCGTAGATATTAAGCGGCTGCGTCATGTGGTTATGGCTGGCGCGGCGCTTGAGCCATGCGGCATCGTTCCACTTATAGCCGTCGAGGGTCCATAGCACGCTTGCCGTGCCCGGAGGGCACTCTGCCTTAAAGGCATACGGATCGGCCTTGTAGAGCTTTTCGCCCTCGTTGGTCTCGATAAGGTATTTATAGAGCTGACCCTGCTCGGCGCCAGGAATAAAGCCTTCCCAAATAGCGCTCGTATGCATGGGCACCAGCGGGTTGGCTTGCTCATCCCAGTCGTTAAATTCGCCAATGACATGGACACTCTTTACGTCGGGCGCCCAAACGCAAAAGCGCCAGCCGCGCGTACGGTTCTGCGTGTCGGGGTGCGCGCCCATCTTTTCCCAGCTGCGCTCCCACGTACCAATGCCAAACAGATAGACATCGTCCTTGGTGAGCTCCGGTGCGTGCGGGGCGGCTTTGCGGGTAGCAGGCTTTTTGGTTGCTGGCTTTAGCTTTGTTTCGCTCACGTTTGATCCCATCATGACGCGGCAGCGTGTTGCCTTGGTGACTAGATGCGAAAGGTCCAAGGCTGCACGAATCGAGGGGACGGCGATAGTTCTATGATTCGTTCCACCTCGCGTGCTCGGTGGAACTTTCGGCACGAAATACGATAACACCTGTCCGTTACTTTTATGGAGAAAAGTGGATTTGCGGCGGTGTTTAATCGGCGAGCGCCATGTTTGGACCACTGGCAGAATTGCGATGGTAAAACTCTTGACAGTTTTACCAATTAGGGTTTCAAAACTGTTAGGCTGACGTTTGGTAAAACGTTTTTAGCAGGTTGTTTACCATTTGACATCGAAAGGCTCGTTTATGAACCACATCGCTGCTCCAAGTGTTGCTTTTATTTTCGATTGCGACGGAACACTGGTTAATAGCTCCCCCGTCTGGGGCCATGCGCAGACCGAGTTATTGCGCCGTCATGGCATTGATGTTACGGTCGACGATTTTGCCCAGTTTGAACATCTTTCGCTGGAGGACGAGTGCCAGGCCTACCACGACACGTGGGGCATTGGTACGAATGGCGAGGAGCTCTACCGCGAGCTGAGCGAGATTTTGATGGAGGGGTACTCCAAGGTGCCGCCGCGCGAAGGGCTCCTGGCGTTTATGGAGCAGGCGAAGGAGGCCGGTATTGCCATGTGCGTTGCCACGTCCACGCCGGCCGAACTGGTGCAGTCCGCCCTTGCGGGTGCTGGCCTCGATCGCTATATGGAGTTTATTACCACGACGGGCGAGGCGGGACGCTCCAAGCAGTTCCCCGACGTGTATGAGCTGGCGTTGCGTCGCCTGGAGGAGCGCCATGGGTGCAAGTTTGAGCGCACCTGGGTGTTTGAGGACGCCGTCTTTGGACTTAAGAGCTCTGGGGTCGCTTGCTTTAAGCGTGTAGGTATTTATGACCCGCACGGCCGTATGGAGCGCGACGAGGTGCGTACCAACTGCGACATCTTTATCGACAGCTATGAGGACTTAGACCTGGCCCGCATGCTTTCGTTTGAGGGTTAGGCGAGGGCCGTGGCTTGCAAAGTATTAGTGGTTTGCGGCTCGCCAGTGGTGGCGAGCGCGGATCTGCTGCGCCAGCTGGCGGAGGAGTGCGATCACATCGTAGCCGTAGACCGTGGTCTGGACGCTCTGTTGGGTGCTGGCCTGTGCTGCGACGTCTACGTGGGCGACGCCGACACCGTTAGCGATGAGGGACGCGCTCTGGTCGATGCCGCCGAAGCCTTTGAGGTGGAGCGTCACAACCCCTACAAGGACTATACCGATCTGGCATTGGCACTCGATTCCGTTCGCCGTCACTGGCCGGGTGCCGAAGTGGTGGCAACCTGCGCCACCGGCGGCCGCCCGGATATGGCCCTGTCTGTGTTAGGGCTACTGGCAGGCTATGTGGACGCCCCCGTCTGGATCGAAGAAGGCGAAGTGACGGCCAGAATCCTGCACCAGGACGAGACCTGGACCATCGAAAACGCCGAGGGCAAAACCTTCTCCATCATCGCCATAGCCCCCAACACCCAGATAAGCGAACACGGCTTAGAGTGGGAACTGGACCACAGCCCCCTGGGCCTGCTAGCCGACACAGGCATCTCTAATGTCGTAAGGAAAACGGCCAAGATCCAAATCCACCAAGGCGTCGCGATCGCCTACCTCTACAAGTGAGGCGTTCCCGCGTGAGGGTTTTATCGGGACGGTGGGTCAATTGACTGATTTTGCCGAAGCCAAAATCAGTCAATTCAGCCCCGTCCCAGGAAAACCCGTAAGAAAAAGTTTCAACAAAAACCTATTGCATCTCCGAAGATCTTCCCCTATAGTATCTCCTCGTCACGGGGGCGTAGCTCAGCTGGGAGAGCGCTTGACTGGCAGTCAAGAGGTCAGGGGTTCGATTCCCCTCGTCTCCACCATCGTGAATCCAAAAGGTCACCGGATACCCGGTGGCCTTTTTTCATACCCATCAACCCCACAAACCAAAGTGACGCGTGCACCCGTGTCCACCCCGCAAAAAGTTGCGCAATTACCTTCCCGGTTTTGTACAAAGTTTGTTAGCCAAGCATAATAGTTGGCTCTGTTAGACCAGCATTGACATTCTGCCCAATCGTATTTCGAAATTGCAAAG
>CAVCBD010000013.1:0-36086 GCA_963599935.1 Acutalibacteraceae bacterium
GCGGCGAGAAGGCCGTGTTCTACTTTGCGGCCGAGGAGCGCGTCGATTTTCGTCAGCTCGTCAAGGATCTGTCCTCGACGCTGCACATTCGCGTCGACATGCGCCAGATCGGCGTGCGCGACGAGACTCGCCTGGTGGGCGGCTATGCCCAGTGCGGCCAGGAGCTCTGCTGCACGCGCTTTGGCGGACAGTTTGAGCCCGTCTCGATCCGCATGGCAAAAGAGCAGGACCTGCCGCTCAATTCCTCCAAGATCAGCGGCGTGTGCGGCCGCCTGATGTGCTGCCTGCGCTACGAGTTCGAAGCGTACAAGGACTTTAAGAGCCGCGCGCCCAAAAAGAAGACGCTTATCGATACGCCGCTCGGCAAGGCGCGTATTCAGGAATATGACACGCCGCGCGAGCAGCTGGTGCTGCGCCTGGAGAACGGCAAGGTCTTTAAGGTCAACCTGGCCGATATGACCTGCTCGGAGGGCTGCAAAAAGAAGGCTGCCGAGCAGGGCTGCAACTGCCGCCCCGACTGCGTGACGCGCGACGTGCTCGAGCGCATCGAGTCGCCCGAGATGCGCCTGGCGCTCATGGAGCTCGACCGCGAGAACGGCGTCGACGTGGGCGATGGCCTGTCGAGCGCCGACCGTCTGGCCGGTACGTCGATGCCCAAGCGCCGTCGTCGCGATGCCGATTCCGATGCTCGCGCCGGTCAGGGGCAGGGCGAGGGCCGTGGCCGCGGAAAGGGCCGTGGCAATGCCGCAACGCCTGAGGCCGAGGAGGCCGCCGGTGGCCGTCGTCGTCGCAAGCGCGCGGGCTCGGGCGATGTCGGCGAGGCTGCAGCTGCAGGCAAGAACGCCTCCCGCGAGCGCGAGGTTCAGCAGCCCCAGCAGCAGAATCGCGGCGGTGGTATGAACCCCACGCGTCGTCGCCGCCGTCACCTGTCGAGCGAGGAGCGCGAGGATGCCTTCCGCGCCGCAGCTGCTCGCGAGACCGGTGCCGCTTCCAAGGGTCCCTCGGCCTCCGATGCGCCTGCCGACAAGGGCGGCAAGTCACGTGGCGAGGATGAGCGCGCGCCGCGTCCGCGCCGTCGCCATTCCTCGGGCACGCAACAGAAGCCCTCAGTGCCCTCCGTTGCCGATCAGGTCTCGGATGGTGAGGTCAAGGTCACGCGCCGTCGTCCCGGAGATGGCGGGGGAGCGGCTGCCAAGGCTTCGCGCGGCGCCGCCCGCGACGAGCGCGAGCCGCGTGAGGATCGCGGTGGCGAGGGTTCGGCCGACCAGGGTCAAAAGCGCCGTCGCCGTCGCCGTTCCCGCAAGCCGCGCCAGGATGGTGGCGAGGGCTCGACCCCGTCTTCGTCCGCACCACAACCGCCCGCCGGCGAATAACGCCCGCGAGCGGATTTAGCCCGCCTTGCCCCGAGCACATCGGGGTACCATAGCGCTGAATCAACAACCCTCCTTGCGACCGAACGTAGGGAGGGTTGTGTCTTGAAGAGCCATCTGAACAAATTGAGCCGTCTGCAGGGTGCCGGCGCCCTACCGTTTGCGGACGAATTGCTGCCGTTTGCCGAGCGGGTGGCACGCGAGGCGCTCGAGGCATTGTCGCCAACACGATGTGCCGGCTGCGAGCGCGCCGGTGCGCTTATTTGCCAAGACTGCCTGGCTGCGCTCACGCTCATCGACCCACGTCATAGCTGCACCCGATGCGGCGCCCCGTTTGGGGATTTGCTGTGCACTGAATGTTCGGTCGAGGGCACGTCCTCGGCAATGTCGGAGGCGCTCGACCGCTGCCTGGCGTGCGCCGTCTATGCGCATCCGCTGCCGCGCATCATTAAAGCGTACAAGGATGCGGGCGAGCGACGTCTGGCTCCGTATCTGGCGGAGCTGCTCTACGACACCGCCCTGCACGCCCAGGTCGTAGCGCCCGATCGCTTAGGAGGTGTGCTGTCCGGTGCGGATGCGGTGGTGTTTGTGCCTGCGACGGCGGCAGCGTTTCGGCGGCGTGGCTTTGATCATATGGAGGCCATTGCGCGCCCATTTTGCGAGCTGTCGGGTGTTCCCCTGCTCGATGCCCTCGTCAAGTACGGGCATGGCGACCAGCGCGAACTCGGTCGTGAGGAGCGTCGCGAGCGTGCCCAAGGCATGTACGAGACGGTTGAGGACGTGCACGGCCGCCGCCTGCTGCTTATCGATGACGTTATCACCACGGGCGCGACCATGGCAGCAGCCTCGGCGGAGCTCAAGCGTGCCGGCGCTGCGGCAGTCGATGGCCTTGCTATCGCACGCGTTTGGTAGGGGTGGTTCATGTGGCGGCAAAAATCAGCCAGTGCAGCAAGCCGACAGAAGAGCAGCTCGCGGCGTCCGTAATCCTGACGGGTGCCTCGGCGCTGCGCATGATGCGCGCCGAGCGCCGGCAGATGGGCTACATCGGCTGGAAGGACCTCGAGCCCGAGGAGGAGCGCCGTGTGCTGTGCACATCATCGCCCTCGGCCGAGGACATCTATCTTCCCGACCTGGTGAGGATCGGGGCCAAAAGCGGCGAGGTGCAAGAAGACTTGTCCCTGCTAGTGGGGTCCGCAGCGCAGCGCCGCCGTATGCCCGGCGTGAGTTGGTCTGTCTGTTCCGCGGGGTTGCCGGCCGGCTCGATTCTAGAGGTAGAGCCGGGGGTATACAGTCTGTCTCCCGAGGCCCTCTGCGTTGCCGTCGCGCGTGAAGTCGGCTGTATCCAAGCATTTGCCCTGGCCCAAGAGCTGTGCTCCAAGATTTCCCTCAGCGATCGTGGCAAGTTTCTGCCACCCTACAGCTCGCCTGTTGCGAACAAACTTGCAAAGGACAAGGACCAACCGCCAGACGTGGGCTACTTTGAGGTCGAGCCGGTTCTGACGCCCGAGCGGCTGGCAGATTACCTCGCGGCGTGCAAGGGGAGCGATGCCAAACGGCTGCTGCGCCTGTGCCCCTACCTGTCGGAAAACCTGCGCTCACCCATGGAATGCATCATGCTTGCCATGTTTTCACTTCCGTTTTCCTATGGGGGATTTGCCTGCGGCCCCTTTAAGACCGACTACAAAATCGAGTTCAATGACCGTGCGCAGGCAATCTCGGGAATGCCCCATGCGATTTGCGATGCGTACCAGGAAGCAGCCCGGTTTGACCTGGAATACAACGGTGAGCAGGGCCATGGATCCCGAAGTGGACGCATCCACGACGAAAAACGTAACACGGGCTTTCTGGCCATGGGGATCGAGGTCGCCACCGTCAATAACGAGATGCTTTGCGACATGGAAGCGATGGAAGCACTCGCATGGCGCATTCACCAGCGCATGGGCAAGCGGTACCGCAATCGCGTCGACGCCCGCAGGAAGAAACAAGAGGCGTTGCTTAATGCGCTTCGGGCGTGTTTCGGGCTTAAACCGGCCTAACAATGCCGGGAAACAGGGGGTTGGATATATGCTCTGGCCAAAAAGTGGCAAATATGAGTACTGGCACAAAACTAGTAACAGCAAATTACAAGAGTTTTGGACTCAGAGCCGTCGTAAGGAAAGAAGATAATAAACAAATGTAGAATATCTAACTATCAAGTTAGCGGAAATGAGCGCTAAATCTGTCCACGAGGCCAATAATGCCTGCCACTAATTTGGTGACAGTACTCATATTTGGCATTTTTTGGCCACAGTGCCCGGGGACGGGTGCTTCGGAGCTCCCCGCAGGGGAGCGACGAGCTTCAAGGGGGCATGAATGGTCCGCTCCGACCTGCAAAATCTGTGCTCACGGTGCGAATGGCGCCCCTAACCTTAAACTTTAGCTTGAACTTAGCTATAATGCGCTACGTTCCTGCCAGGCTGTGGTTGCGGACGGACGAAATGTCCATCCTAGTCCAAGACAGACGCGGTCAAAGGGATCCACGTAAGCGACCGCGTGCGCGCGGCGCGATCATGGCGCGTCCTAGATGTAAGCCGCACCGTCCGTTCTACTTTCTTTGGGGCAATACCGCCTCGCGGGCGAGCGGGCCAGTCGTGAAGGTGGCTGCGGCCTCCCGAGCAAACACCCCGGTGCGCAAGTGTGGGGTCAAATACCAGGTCAGCTGGTGGGAACAACCCGATATTCCGCGCAACGCACGGATTGTATACGACACAGAAGGCAGGGTAGTGGACATGGTGAGGGGCAGCTTGATGCACGCGGCTCGGTTAGGTGCTGGGACCGCGGCGGTCATTGCCGTATTGGGTCTGAGCGGATGCGCGTTCAATCCACTGTCCACGTTCACGACGCCCACGATTGACCAGATCGAGCGCGAGACCGTCACCCCTACGGTGTCGGACGATGCCCTGGTCACCCCCGGTACCCTGACGGTCGCCCTCGATACTTCCGATGCCCCGCAGGCCATGCAGGGCTCCGACGGAAACCTTACGGGCTACGCGGTCGACGCCGCCCGCGCCCTCGCAGGCCGTATGGGCCTCAAGGTCGCCTTCGTCGATGCGTCCTCGGCCGATTCCGCGCTCGGCGACAAGAAGGCCGATATCTTTATCGGCGAGATTAATTCCACGGACGGCGACATCAATTCGCTTGGCACCTGCCTGTACGATGCCGCTTCCGTGTTCGGCAAAACCAGCGACGGTGAGCCGCTGAGCGTCTCCACCGATACGCTTAACACGTCCACCCTGGGCGTTCAGATGTCCTCCGCTTCACAGGAGGCACTTGCCAAGCAGAGCATCACTGCCAACCAAAAGACCTACTCCAACATCAACGAGTGCTTTGAGGCGCTCGAGTCCGGCGAGGTCGACTATGTAATCTGCGATTCGACGGCCGGTGGTTACCTCGCGCGCCTGATGAGCCAGATCTCCTACGTCGGCGCGCTCGAGGCACCCTCGACGCTCGGCGTCGCAGGCCTCGCGTCCAACGACGAGCTATGCCGTGCCGTGAGTGATGCCCTCGACGGCATCACGGTCGACGGTACGCTCGAGGCGGTTCACTCCATTTGGTATGGTACGATGCCTTACGACCTCACCACCAAGACGGTTTCGGGTGCCAACATGCAGTCGTCTAGTTCCGCATCCTCCGACACAACCTCCTCCGATTCCAGCAGCGAGAGCTCGTCCTCCGAGGACAAGTCATCCGGTCAGGAAGGTACCATCACCGACGACGACATTAACAAGCTCAATAGCTAGTTATTGCTAGGGGTGGTGTCTCCTATACGCTAGGATGGACGCCTCTTCACGGTTTCAACACGTAAGGCCGGGCCTCCCCAACAGGGAAGCCCGGCTTTTTCGTTTCTATAAAACCAGCAGGTCAAAGCCAATTTCTAGGGCCAAAACCAATGCCGCCGACGCCCTCCTATAGCGCACTTTGCCTCGGAAAAGTGCGAGACTTCGGTATGCGGTACAAAGCAATCGTTATTCGGGTCTTTGAGAATCCGCGTGATTAAATGCACGGCAATGGGTACATAGCCAGTACAGTAAGTCCCCGAGGCAGATTGGAGCCACGTATGGATATCAAGGTTTCTGGACGCAAGACGACGGTAACCGATGCTCTGCGTGCGCATGTGGATGAGAAGATCGGCGAGGCGCTCAAGGTTTTCGATATCGAGCCCATGACGGTCGACGTTGTACTTCGCTATGAGAAGAACCCCTCGAACCCCAACCCGGCAATCGTCGAGGTTACGGTTCGTGCCCGCGGTTCGGTGATTCGCGTTGCCGAGCACGGTGCGGATATGTATGCTGCCATCGACCTCTCTGCCGATAAGGTCACCCGCCAGCTGCGCAAGTTCAAGACCAAGGTCGTGGACAACCGCCAGGGCGGTGCCAGCGCAGCGGATGTCGCACCGGTCGAGCGCGTCGAGGATCTGGCCGACCTGCTGCTGCCCGAGGAGGAGGACGACCTGCTCGTCCGCGAGAAGGTCATCGATGTCACCCCGATGACTGAGGAGCAGGCGCTGGTGCAGACCGATCTGCTCGGCCACGACTTCTACGTGTTCGAGAACGCGACGACCGGCCTCATCAATGTGGTGTATCACCGTAAGAATGGTGGATATGGCATCATCAAGCCCCGTATCGAAACACTTGACGAGTAAAATACGTTAACTTGCATGAGTTAACGGTTGGCGGCCATCCCATGCGGGTGGCCGCTTTTTTACGTAAGGAGTCGCTTTGATGGACAAGGCTGCATCTACCGGCCATTCAGACCGCTGCCGCATCGTCGTCGATACCTGCTGCGACTTTAGCCCCGAGGTCGCCGCGAACCTCGATGTCGATATCTTGGGCTTCCCCTTTATCATCGATGGCGAGGAACGCACGGACGATATCTGGTCGAGCATCAGCCCTAAGGAGTTCTACGACCGCATGCGCGCCGGCGCTCGCGTGTCCACTTCCGCCGTGTCGCTCGGTCGCTATATCGAGTTCTTCACCGAGTGCGCCAAAGAGGGCACGCCTACGGTCTACCTGTGCTTTACCTCGGCGCTGTCGTCGAGCTACAACTCCGCGTGCCAGGCGGCGGACGCCGTACGCGCCGAGTATCCCGATTTTGAGCTGTACGTGGTCGACAACGCTCTGCCCTGTGCGACCGGCGAGCTCTTGGCGCTCGAGGCCGTCCGCCAACGCTCGGCGGGACTCACCGCCAAGCAGCTGGTTGACTGGGCAAACGAGGCCAAGACCTATGTCCACGGCTACTTTACGCTCGAGAGCTTTGACGCGCTGGCTGCCGGCGGCCGCATTCCGCCCGCGGCGGCACAGCTCACGGCAAAGCTCGACGTCAAACCCGAGCTGTCCTACGACCTGGCTGGCTCGCTATCGCTGATCGGCGTCAACCGCGGCCGCAAGAAGGCACTCAAGTCCATCCTCAAGTCGTTCCGCGAGAACTATGTGCCCGACCGCACCATGCCCATCGCCATCATGACGGCCGATGCCGAAAAGGACGGCGACTGGCTCGAAGCCGCCATCCGCAAGGAGGAGGGCTGCGCCGACGTCACGGTCATTCGCAGCTCCGTAGGCCCCACCATCGGCTCGCACGTGGGTCCCGGCATGGTGGCCTGCGCGTTTTGGGGCAAGAACCGCGCCGAGAAAGCCTCGCTTTCCGACCGCATCGCGCGCCGTGTACGCGGCGAGTAGACAGGCGCTACGACCACGGGCGCCCCGCAGCCCAAACGCTGGCACCGAGTATTCAACCTGGTAACAACACCCAACCCAAAAGGAAAGGTTTCATGGCAAACAAGCTCTCCGTCGCATTCATCGGCACCGGAATCATGGGTGCCCCCATCGCCGGCCACATCCTGGATGCCGGCTATCCCGTCACGGTCAACAACCGCACTAAGTCCAAGGCGGCGGCGCTTATCGAGCACGGCGCAGTCTGGGCTGATACGCCGGCAGATGCCGTGGCGAACGCCGACGTCGTCTTTACCATGGTGGGTTATCCCTCCGAGGTCGAGGAGCTCTACCTGGCGGGCGACGGCCTGCTGGCCTGCACTAAGCCCGGCGCGGTGCTGATCGACCTCACTACGAGCTCGCCCGAGCTCGCCCGTGACATTGCCGAGGCCGCCCAGGTTTCCGGCCGCATGGCGTTTGACTGCCCCGTCACCGGCGGCGAGTCGGGTGCTATCGCCGGCACGCTTACGGCTATCGTGGGCGCTACCGAAAACGACATCGCCCCGGTCCGCGACATCCTTTCCACCTTTGCGGCAAATATTTGCTGCTTCGATGGCGCTGGCAAGGGCCAGGCTGCCAAGCTTGCCAACCAGGTGTCGCTGGGCGCCTGCATGGTCGGTATGGCCGATGCGCTGGCCTTTGCCGAGCTGAGCGGCCTTGATCTGGAGAAGACCCGCCAGATGATCCTGGGCGGTACCGGCAAGTCCGGCGCCATGGAGAGCCTGGCTCCCAAGGCGCTCGACGGCGACTACAAGCCCGGCTTTATGGTCGAGCACTTCATTAAGGACCTGCGCCTGGCCCTTGCTTACGCCGACGACCGCGAGCTCGCGCTGCCCGGCGCCGACGTGGCCTTTACGCTCTACGACATGCTCGACGCTATCGGTGGCGCCAAGCTGGGCACCCAGGCCATCACGGTCCTCTATAAGGAGGAGGCCGATGCCATCGCCGCCGGTCTGGACTGGTCGCAGTATCGTCCCGAGGAGCATGGCGCTCACGAGGAAGGTTGCGGTTGCGGCGAGCACGGCGAGGACCATGAGTGCGGTTGTGGCCATCACCACGGCGAGGACCACGAGTGCTGCGGTGGCCACGGCCATGACGACGGCCACGAGTGCTGCTGCGGCCGCCATCACGGGGAGTAGCGCCTATGAGCTGGACGTTCGTGGTGCTTGCGCTGGTGCTCTTTCTCTTTGCGATCTACATCGGCTTTTTGTGCGGCCAGTGGGCCTGCGAAAAGCGCGTGATCACCAAGCGCGACTACTGGATTGCCAACTTTGCGGGTGCGGCGGCAGTCGTCCTGCTGACCTGGGTGTTCTCGCTGTTCCCGCTGATGCAGTTTGCGCCGATCGGCTGGCTTGGCGGCTTTATCGCCGGCCTTAAGATGAGCTTTGGCGAGTCCGTGGGCCCGTGGCGCAAGCACGACGAGGTCTTTAACGTCAACAAGGCTCATCGAGCCGCCGCCGACGCGGGCGATGCCGAGGAACGCCGCCGTGCACGTCGCAATGGCGCGGCCGACCGACAGCTCATCTCGGTCACCGATGACAGCAAGGGTGCTGGCAAGCACACCAAGAAATAAGAAGAGGTAACTATGGCAGAAAACAAAGACGAACAGCTTACCGACGAGGAGCTGGCACAGCTTCAGCTGGCAGAGGAGAACGAGAGCGCCGTCGACCGCCTGGTCCAGGAGCTCGGCTGCCCCACGCGCCGCATCCGCCAGTTTGCCGCCCGTGTGCTGCACCTGCTGGCCGAGCGCGACCCGCAGCGCGTCGTGCCCTGCGTGCCCGCGCTGATCGAGGCGCTCGACCGCCCCGAGGCCCAGACTCGCTGGGAGGCCCTCGATGCCCTGACGGCGCTCGCCACCACCTGCCCCGAGCAGATGGGCGATGCCTTTGAGGGCGCCGAGACCGCGCTGTTCGACGAGCTTTCCTCCACGCTGCGCTACGCCGCCTTCCGCCTGCTGTGCGTGTGGGGCGCCACGAGCGTCGAGCGTTCGCGCGAGGCCTGGCCTATCCTGGACGAGGCCATCCAGTGCTACCACGGCGATCTTGAGTATCGCGACATGCTCGGCTGCCTGTACGAGTTTGGCCAGGGCGAGATCGACGCCGAGGTTGCCGAGAAGCTCGCGCTGCGCCTGAAGTTCGACGCCGAGAACGGCAAGGGCAGCTATCTCAAGGCCCGCTCGAGCGAGATTTGCGAAATGCTTGTTAAACGTTTTGGCCTGGATCTCTCCAAAAAGAAGAAGCGTGCTAGCGTTAAAAAATCTGACGACGCCGAAGACGAGGAGTAACAGATTATGGCGCACGATGTAGTCCTGATTCCCGGTGACGGTATCGGTCCCGAGATTACGCAGGCCATGCGCCGCGTGGTCGAGGCCACCGGTGTCCAGATCAACTGGAACGTCCAGGAGGCCGGTGCCGGCGTCATGGATAAGTTTGGCACGCCGCTGCCCCAGCACGTGCTCGATGCGGTCGCCGAGACCAAGGTTGCCATCAAGGGCCCCATCACCACACCGGTCGGCACGGGCTTCCGCAGCGTCAACGTGGCCCTGCGCAAGCATTTCGACCTGTACGCCTGCGTGCGCCCCTGCCTGTCGCAGCCGGGCGACGGCTCTCGCTTCCGCGACGTCGACCTGGTCATCGTGCGCGAGAACACCGAGGACCTCTACGCCGGCATCGAGTTCGATGAGGGCGCTGCCGAGGTCGAGGAGCTCTCGCAGCTCGTCGAGCGTTCGGGCCAAAAGACCTTCGCCGCCGATTCCGCGATCTCGATCAAGCCCATCTCTATCGCCAAGAGCCGCCGTATTGTGGAGTATGCCTTTGAGTATGCCCGCCGCTGCGGCCGCAAAAAGGTGACGGCCGTGCACAAGGCCAACATCATGAAGGCGACCGACGGCCTGTTCCTGCGTGTTGCGCGCGAGGTGGCCGCCAACTATCCCGATATCGAGTTCAACGACAGGATCGTCGACGCCACCTGCATGGGCCTGGTCCAGAACCCCAACGACTTCGATGTCCTGGTGCTGCCCAACCTGTACGGCGACATCGTGAGCGACCTATGCGCCGGCCTGGTGGGCGGCCTGGGTATGGCTCCGGGTTCCAACATCGGTGCCGATTGCGCCATCTTTGAGGCAACGCACGGCTCCGCGCCCGATATCGCCGGTCAGGATATCGCCAACCCCACGGCCGAGATCCTCTCTGCTGCGATGATGCTCGATCACCTGGGCGAGAACGATGCTGCCAATCGCATTCGTGCCGCCGTATCTGCCACGCTCGACGAGGGCGAGCAGGTTACCGGTGACGTGCGTCGTGCCCAGACCGGCTCCGTTGAGGGCGCTGTGGGCACGCAGGCCTTTGCCGATGCCGTTATCGCGCACCTGGCCTAAGGTATGCACGCTGCAAACGCCTAAATAGTACTTAAGTGTTTGCGTATAACCTAAGAATCAATACGCCCGGCGCCTCGTCGGGCGTATTCTATTGGGGACTATGTTTCCTAACAAGGAGTAATTGATATGGGTCTGATTCAAAAGAAGGACGAGAAGGACGAGATCGACGGCATCCAGATCATCGAGCGCGGCGAAGGCCCCGACGGTGACGAGGACGAGAAGATCGATCTGGTCGCCGGCACGTCTGCCGAACATATCGCCGCTGGCACGACCGCCGAGGAGGAAGACGCTCGCCTGGAGGCAAAGATCGCCGCGGACGCCGCCGACGAGAACCTCATGCCCGAGGAGCAGGACGAGGATGACTCCGATGCGGACGACCATGCATCCAAGCACAAGAAGATGATGATCGCCGCCTTCGTGGTTGCAGTCGTGATCGCTGCCGTGGTCGGCTTCTTTATCGGCAACGGTGGTTTTGGCGGCAAGGGCGTCGGTTCGTCGACCCTGACCGAGGACCAGCTCGATTCGACCGTGGCAAGCTATAGCTACAACGGCAAGAAGAGCGACATCACCGCGCGTGAGGCCATCGAGAGCCAGTACAGCCTTGATACCGTCAAGGACGACGACGGCAACTACACCGCTCCGTCTGCCGACGTTATCCTGTCCTACGTGCGCAACCAGATTCTGCTGGACGCTGCCGAGGACGAGGGCATTACCGTTTCTTCCAAGGAAATGAAGCAGTACGCCGAGGATTCCATCGGCACCTCCGACTACAAGACCATGGCCACGCAGTACGGTGTTTCCAAGGACCAGGCCAAGCAGATCGTCCGCCAGTCTGCGACGCTGCAGAAGCTCTACAAGAAGAAGGTGGGCGATAGCTCCGCAAGCATGCCGACCGCTCCGACCGAGCCTGCTGACGGCAACGAGGAGACCGCGAGTAAGGACTACGCCGACTACATCATCAACCTTGCCGGCGATGAGTGGGATAGCTCAAAGGGCACCTGGAAGGACGCCGATAGCACCTACGCCAAGGCCTTCGCTGACGATGCCTTTACGGCCGATAGCGCCACCTACAAGCAGGCCATGACCGCCTATTACACCGCCTACCAGCAGTACTCTTCGCAGGCTTCGAGCGCCAGCTCCAAGTGGACCGAGTATGCTAACGGTCTCTACGCCAAGGCCAACATCAGCATCTACGGCCTGTTTGCGTAAGGGCTGCCCGAGCCGCCGAGCGCGTAGCCAAAAAAACTGATGAGCCCGCTAGAACGGACATCGTTCTAGCGGGCTTTTTGCACTGTGGGGAGGGCGATGAGAGGGGGTGGTTGTATGCAAATTACGGGACACTTTATTCATATAAAGTGAAAACGATTTCTGCCAAACTGGTAGTAACAATGTGGTACCACTGTTCATCTGGTAGTAACCAATTTTGAGACGAAATCGAATGGAAATTGCTAAGAATTAGTTTGGTAATGAAAGAAACGCAGCATGTCTACCTGCGAAAATTACCGTTTACGGGCAAAAAATAACCGTTTGGCAACGATATAGTAATTTGAACGAAATGTGGTGGACGTTTGAATAGAGTGTGTGCTACCGTACATACCAGCAACCCAAAAAAGGGACTGGGTTGTCTAAGTTTGCGCACCAATGCCGGCAAGCGGAGAAGCCGGTATGCACAAGGCGCGGACATGGAACTCGTTGGTGAACAACGAAAGAAAGGTTGGAGGAGATACCATATGATGAAGTACCTCCAGAAGCTCGGCAAAGCGCTGATGCTTCCCGTCGCGGCGCTTCCCGTCGCAGGTATTCTTATGGGCGTGGGCTATCTGCTCGCTCCCGCAGTCATGGGTGCTGCCGGTGACACTACCGGTTTTGCCTATACCGCCGGTTTCCTGCTCATCAAGGCAGGCGGCGCTCTTATCGATAACATGGCCTGGCTGTTCGCAGTCGGCGCCGCTGTCGGCCTTGCCGACGATCACGATGGCACCGCTGGCCTCGCTGGCCTCGTCGCCTTCCTGATGATCCAGCAGCTCCTGAACCCCGCTGTTGTTGGCACCATTCGTGGTATGGACGCCGACGCCCAGACTGCTTGGCTTGCCACGACCGAGGGCATCGCGTTCTCCAAGATCGCTGGTAACTCCTTCATCGGCATCCTGTCCGCCATCATCGGTGGCACTTGCTACAACAAGTTCAAGGACACCCGTCTTCCCGACTGGCTGGCCTTCTTCTCCGGCAAGCGTTGCGTCGCCATCATGACCGCCGTCATCTGCATCGTCGTCTCCGTCGTCCTGCTCTTCGCTTGGCCCCTCATCTTCGGTGCTCTCGTTGCTCTTGGTGAGGGTATCGCTGCCATGGGCGGCATCGGCGCTGGCATCTACGCCTTCCTCAACCGCCTGCTCATCCCGACCGGTCTGCACCACGCCCTGAACAACGTGTTCTGGTTCGACACCATCGGCCTGGGCGACCTGACCCACTTCTGGGCCGGCGAGACCTCTGCTGACGTCAAGTGGAGCCTCGGTATGTACATGTCCGGCTTCTTCCCCTGCATGATGTTCGGTATCCCGGGCGCTGCCCTGGCTATGGTTCAGACCGCTAAGAACAAGAAGGCTGCTATCGGCCTGGTTGTCTCCGCTGCTATCTGCGCCTTCGTCTGCGGCGTCACCGAGCCCTTCGAGTTCGGCTTCATGTTCCTGTGCTTCCCGCTCTACGTCGTGTACGCTGCCCTGTACGGCATCTTCACCATCATCACCTACTATGTTGGTTTCCGTGCTGGCTTCTGCTTCTCCGCTGGTGCTACCGACCTCCTGTTCTCCTCTAGCCTCCCGGCTGCTGCCAACACCTGGATGATCATCCCGCTGGGCATCGCTGCCTTCCTGGTCTTCTACCTCGTGTTCCGCTTCGCCATCACCAAGTTCAACCTCATGACCCCTGGTCGCGAGGATGAGGATGTCGAGGAGACCTCCGCTTCCGCCGCTGCTGGCGACGACAAGTTCGCCGCTCTGGCCGCCGCTGTTCTCGCTGCCGTCGGTGGCAAGGAGAACGTCAAGACCGTTGACTGCTGCGCTACTCGCCTGCGCTTCGAGCTCGGCGATTCCGCTCTGGTCGACGAGGCTGCCTGCAAGAAGGCTGGCGCTCTGGGTGTCATGAAGATGGACAAGGGTGCTACCCAGGTCATCATCGGCACGCAGGTCCAGGCTGTTGCCGAGGAGCTCAAGAAGCTTCTCTAAGCCTTAAAGACGTATCTGTCTTGCAAAGGGTCGTCCCGCTCCGCGGGGGCGGCCCTTTTTGCTACCTCGATACTTGATGCGGCGATGTGATTGGTATTACAGCGCACAGGCTATCAACCGGCAAACAATATTGAAATATACTGGTTGACCTGCTGTTATTCCATTAAAACTGCTATAGTACGTGGTGTCTGGTTACAACCAATTTCGAGTCATTTATCCGGCAGGTATCATTATGGCAATGGGAGCGCGCAAACAACCTTTGTACGATCAGCTCGTCGATTTGCTGACCGATAAAATCGATCACGAACTTCGGCCCGGCGACTATTTGCCGTCCGAGCGTGACCTGTCGGAGCGCTACGGGCTCTCGCGTACGACGGTTCGCCTTGCCCTGCAGGAGCTTGAGCGCCTGGGCTTGGTGGTTCGTCAGCGTGGCCGTGGAACCATGGTGTGCGACCGCTCTCTGCAAACGGCAAACCTCACGCAGACCTATAGCTTTACCGAGCAGATGAAGGCGATCGGCCGTGTGCCCAAGACGACGATTCTTGAGTTTACCGAGGTCGAGGCTGACAAGAATATTGCCGTAGAGATGAACGCGCGCCTGGGCGAGCGTCTGTACAAGATCAAGCGCCTGCGTATTGCCGATGGCGTGCCGCTGATGATTGAGTGTACATATCTGCCGAGTCGCAAGTTCTTTGCGCTTAAGCGCCCCATGATCGAGAACAAATCGCTGTACGACATGATCGAGCAGGACTTTCACGAGAAAGTTCGCGTGGCAGAGGAAGAATTCTACGCGAGTATCGCACGCCATTCCGACGCTCGTCTGCTCGAGATTACCGAAGGCGCACCGGTGCTGGATTTGATTCGTACCACATATGACATGAACAACGAGGTTATCGAGTATACGCGTTCGGTTGCGCGTGCCGACCAGTTTAAGTACAAGGTCTACCACAACCGCGCAGTCTAGAGTTATTGGGTATAAACGGCTTGGCGTGTTTTGCGGCGGGTGCAAAATATGCCAAGCACAAGAAGGCAACGAACAATCGCTCGAATTAACAATGCAGTGGTTTTTGATCCGCCCTAAAACGCACTGCGGGTACGGGAGCATAGATGAGCACGTATGCTATCAAGGCCGACAAGTTCTTTTTGCCGGCGGGGCCGCAGCTGGGCGGCTACCTCATGGTCGAAGACGGCGTCTTTGGCGCTTGGCAGGCCGATGAGCCCGCTTGCGAGATCAAAGATTATTCGGGTACATGGATTGCGCCGGGCATGGTGGACACCCACATTCATGGCTTCTATAACCATGCCACGACCGATAACGATGCCGAGGGCATCAACATCAGTTCGACCGAGCTCGCTCGTCGTGGTACCACCAGCTGGCTGCCTACGACCTTTACCGACGGCGTGGAGCAGATCAAGGACGCCTGCGCCGCTATTGCTCAGGCAGACGAAGAGCGCGGGCCCGAGTTCTGCGGTGCTCGTATTCAGGGTATCTACCTGGAGGGTCCGTTCTTTACCATGAAGCACGTGGGTGCCCAGAACCCTGCCTTTTTGATTGACCCGTCCGAGACAGTTTTTGACGAGTGGCAGGAGGCCGCCGGCGGTCGTATCGTCAAGAGCGCCATGGCGGCCGAGCGCGATGGCGCTGCCGCTTACGCCGCGGCTCTGAGCGCAAAGGGCGTCGTGACCTGCATCGGCCACTCCGATGCCACCTACGATGAGTGCGCCGCCGTTATCAATGCTGGCGCCAGCTGCTTTACGCATACCTACAACGGCCAGCGCGGCCTGCATCACCGTGAGCCCGGTGTCGTCGGGGCTGCTATGAGCACGCCTAACACCTATGCCGAGATTATTTGCGACGGCAAGCATGTGAACCCCGCTGCTATTAAGGCGCTGCTGCAGGCCAAGGGCTGGCAGCACACGGTGCTTATCACCGACTGCCTGGGTTGCGGCGGCATGCCTGAGGGTAAGTACACCAGCGGCGGCATGGACGTCATTATGAAGGACAACCTTTGCTGGCTTGCCGATGGCTCCGCTATTGCCGGTTCGGTGCTCACGCTCGCACAGGGCGTCAAGAACATCGTCGACTGGGGTCTTGCGAGCGCCGATATCGCAATTCGCATGGCGACCGAGGTGCCGGCTCGCTCTGCTCACGTTGAGGATAAGTGCGGCAGCATCATGCCTGGTCGCGATGCTGACTTTGTCGTGTTCAATCCCGACCTTACCCTGGTCGAGACGTATGTGGGTGGCAACAGCGTCGGCAATGCGTTTGCCGAGTAGCCGCCAAGGAAACGATCCGAAAGGGGATTTAGATGATTTACGGTGCATTGGGCGATATCGAGGAATACCGCGGAATGCTCAAGGGCCTCGACGTGCTGATCGACTGGCTCGAGGAGAACGACCCGGCGGAGCTCGAGGTCGGCAGCCATCCGATTCTGGGCGACAAGGTCTTTGCGAACGTCATGGCCCCCACGACGCGTCCCGAGGCCGAGGCCCACTACGAGACGCATCAGCGCTATCACGACCTGCAGGTCGACGTCGAGGGTCGCGAGGCCTTTAAGGTTGCCACGGGCAGCCTGACGCTGGTCCAGGAGTTTGACGAGAAGGACGACTACGATCTGGTCGATTCCGACGCTTCGATCGCCGGCGATCTTGCCGACGACAAGTTCGCGCTGTTCGTTGCCGGCGAGCCCCACATGCCCACGCTCGAGTTCCCGGGCGATGGCGCGCAGCCGGTCAAGAAAATCTGCTTTAAGCTGCTTGCAGATGCTTACTGGGAGGAGTAGCGCGCTGCTCGGCTGAGCTGTTCGTCTGCTGGCGTGATTCCATTGAGGAGCGCGCTTGAGCCCCGTTAATCGCGGTTCCCCGTTTGGGAGGCCGCGGTTGGCGGGGCTTTTTGTTGAGTAGAGGAGTTGTCGACGGCGTTGTGCTTGAATTGGCGGATGTGCGTCCGAAATCGGCAACAAAAAAGCCGCCCTAAGGCGGCTGTCTTGTGCAATGGAGCCAGCGACCGGGCTCGAACCGGTGACCCCCGCTTTACGAGAGCGGTGCTCTACCAACTGAGCTACGCTGGCGACCATGTGGTGACGCAACAGAGGCGTCAACGGCTGTCTATGATACGGGACATCGCACATCCGCGCAAGGGTTCTGACGGCTTTTCTCACTTTAAATGCACTAATATTGGAGACGCGATGTCTTGCTCTTACGGGTCTCAAACAGAATGGGGCGGCGATGGCTCAACCCAAGATTCTTCTCACACGCATCGATGATCGGTTTATTTACGGGCAAGACGTTGAGCTGTGGAATGAGGCGGTTGGTTCCAACCTCGTCCTGATCGTTAACGACGAGATTGCGGCGGATTCGCGCAAGTGGGCGCCTATGAGGGTCGCGGCGCCAGAAGGCGTGTGGACACGGTTTTTCTCGGTGCAAAGGACGATCGACATTATTCATACCGCGACGCCGCGTCAATGGATTCTGATCATGGTGGCGTCGCCTGCGGATGCACTGGCGCTGGTTAAGGGCGGCGTGCCTATCACCAAGATCAGTATAGGTCACATGCAGGCAGGGGAGGGCAAACGCCCCGTTACACCCGCAGTCGCCGTAGACGATACGGACGTCGCCGCCTTCAAAGAGTTACAAGAACTCGGCATAGGGCTAGAAATCCGCTATCGCCCCGACTCCGACCCCGACTCCATCGACAATCTGTCCAACTGATCCCTTGGGAACGGAGGAAAACGGATCATTTTGCCCTCGTGAGGGATGCGCGCGACGGTGCCTGTCAAAAACTATGCCCATTTACTACGTTTGATTGCCTATCGTCGAGCACGCCTAATTTGAGAAAAACAAAACCGCAGGTAGACGGTTTGCAAATTTCACAAAAACCGGCGCATGGTCGAGCATCCCTGGCTAAACGTAGTAAATGGGCATAGTTTTGATATGCCACTCATATAGTGACAGCGAAATTGAGCCCTAGGGATGAAAAAGCGCCCGTCGGCGGTGTTGCCGGCGGGCGCTGCTGTGCGATATGTCGCGTTGCGGTGGCTTAGTGCCTCATGAAGTGGTACTCGATCACATTGCTGTAGGGGTGACCCGGGCCCACGATGCCCTGGGGGAACAGCGTGTGGTGCGGCGTGTCGGGGTACATCTCGGCCTCGAGGGCAAAGCCGGCGCCCCAACCGTAGTTGGCGTCGTCTTTGGCGTGCTCGTCGCCCAGCCAGTTGCCGGTGTAGAGCTGCACGCCCGGGGCGGTGGTGTAGTAATCCATCTCACGACCGGTCCACATCTCCTCAACATGCAGCGCGCGACGCAGGTTACGGCCGTACTGGTAGCCGCCGATGCACAGGCAGTGGTCGTAGCCACGGGCCTGCTTAATCTGCGGATCGTCGGCTTCCATACCAGGTGCAACGGGGCGCAGCTCGCGGAAGTCAAACGGCGTGCCCTCGACCGGAGCAATCTCGCCGGTGGGGATGTTCTGCTCGTTAATGGGCAGGTAGTGGGCAGCGTTGGCCACAAAGAAGTGCTCGCAGTCCATGCCGGCGTTATGGCCGGCAAGGTTAAAGTACGTGTGGTTGGTCATGGACACGTAGGTGGCGCGGTCGCTCTCGCAACCGTACTCGATGCGGAAGCGTCCCGTCGGCGTCACGGTGAACACGGCCGTAAAGGTGCGGTTGCCCGGCAGCCCCAGCTCGCCATCGTCGAGCGAGGTAGTCATGCGTACGGCGTTGTGGACCTCGTCGAGCTCAGCGTCCCACACGCGCTTGTGCAGGCCGTGCTCAAGGTCGCTGTGCAGGTTGTTGGCACCCTCGTTGGCCGGCATGTGCCAGTCCTTGCCATCGATGGCGATCGTGGCGCCTGCGGTGCGGTTGGCCACAGGGCCGATGGTCGCGCCAAAGCAGGCGGGGTTGTCAAAGTAATCCTCGAGCTTATCGAAACCCAGCACCACATCGCGCACGTTGCCGGGAATGTCGGGCACGTCGATGCCCAGAACGGTGGCGCCGTAGTCCATAATGCGAACGCAGATCTCGGGCCCGTTGAGGGTGTAGCGATGAACGGGGGTACCGCACGGCGCGGTGCCGAAAAGCTCGGAAGTGATCATTTGGTTCCTAACATCGAGGTATTTCGGACAAACTGTAGCGCGAACAGGCGAGATTATCACTACACCTCACTAAAGCAGGGGGTATTTTTCTTAAAAAAAGTAATGAAGGCGCAGCTGAGGCACTCATTTTTAGTCCGCGCGAGTCTGATACAATTTGTTCGTTACTGTTTGAATTGATGTACGCGTGGAACAGCGAGGACTCATCGTGATTAAGGCAGAGCGACAGGATAGGGTTCGTCAGCTGCTCGAGGAGCAGGGGACGGTCTCGGTTAAAGAGATTTCTGATGCATTAGGTGTCTCGGACATGACGATCCGCCGCGATCTTGAGGAGCTCGCAAGCCTGGGCGAGATTGAGCGCGTGCATGGCGGTGCCCGCAGCGCACAGGGTCGCCCCCATGCGATGCTGCGCCATGAGTACTCGCACAGCGAAAAGCGTTCCAAGCATGCCGAGGAAAAGCTGCAGATCGCGCGCCGTGCCGTGGAGCTCATCGAGGAAGGCTCGACCATTTTTTTGGGTACGGGCACCACGGTGGAGCAGATGGCCTCGATGCTGCCGGCGTGCCGCTTGCGCATCGTGACCAATTCGCTTTCGGTCTTTAACCTGCTTGAGGAGCGCGAGGACTGCGACTTGTGCCTGGTGGGTGGTATGTACCGTCGCCGCACTGCCGCCTTTGTTGGCCCCACGGCCGAGGACACTCTGCGCGCGTTGGGGATCGACGCCGCCTTTATCGGCGCCAACGGCATTCTGGACGGTGACGTGTCCACATCTAACATGGACGAGGGCCGCATCCAGCAGCTCGCCTTTAGCAAGGCCGATTCGCGCTATCTGATCGCCGACTCCAGCAAGATCGGCAAGCGCGACTTCTACACCTTCTGCCGCCTGGACAGCCTGGACGCCGTAGTGTGCGAGCCGAGTATCTCGGCAGAAGACCGCGCCGCCATCGAAGACCACACGCAGGTCATCTGCTAACTAGCGAAGCAGGCGATACTTCTGCCCCCTGCCGGTGCCTTCAGCTGTCGCCAGGCCTGTCTCAACGAGTTTTTTGAGGATGCGAAGCAGCTTCGAGCGGCTAAAGGTAACTTTGGCCGCAAGCTCGCTTGTCGATTGAGGGTGTACTCCACTCAGCAGTCCGAATACGGTAAGTTCGTCACCTTCGAGCCCGGGGTTATCCATGAGTAGGGGAAGCGTGACCACAATGGCGTTATCCGATACTTGAAAACGAGGCTTTTTGATGCTGTCTTTATAGGTGTCTCGAATTCGCATAATGCCCGTTCCGAATGCCTCGATAAGGCCTAGGCGCAAAAAGACTTCGGCAAGAATACGATTGCGTCTAACGGACAGCATGTCGGACAGGTATTCATCGACAGTCATGCTTGCTGGCAAGCCGCCGGGCGAGGCAACTTCCACGCGGTCGTCGAACATCGAGATACGAATGTGCGCGGGTACATCCCAAGTCCTGTGAACGATTGCATTGGTAATGGCCTCGCGGAATGCTTCGAGCGGAATGAGCTCCTTGCGGACCCGCTCCATTCCCTTGATCTCTTCATAACAGTACTGAGTTTCAAACAGTTCAAGAGCGTCATCAATCTCCGTTAAAACCGATGCATGTTCGAGAGTTTTGCGCTGCTTAATGAGGTTGATGGTGTTGCCAAACACCGCCATGTCGATACCTGGGAAATCGTTCTCGTCCGCGAGCAGTTCTGCCGCGTTGTTGTAGGTTCCGGTCTCATCGAGCAGGCCGAGGGTTTTGAGAGTATCGGTTGTGAATGACTGAAGTGAGAGCTTTGCTTTTAGGCGATTCTCTAAAACGGTGAAAGATAGATCTTGCTTGCTTGCCGGGAGCTGTTCAAAGGAGAGGTTTTGACCCTCGAGTACAAGACGCGAAAGGCCTAGGGTATCAACTGGTATGGTCGCGGTGTCATTGCGCTTGTATGCCTTCGAGCGGTATAGGTAAGGCTTCGACCTGCCGGGAAAGACCGTAAGCTCTACAGTTGCATCGGGCTCGTTGATTTTTAAGGAGTAATCAGGCTGGGGGATGATCGAATCGTTAATCTTGTTTTCGATATCCAGGCAGGTCTGCTTGGGGTCATCGAGGCCAACGGTTTCTCCGTTGTCGTTAATTCCAAATAGAACGCGTCCTCCCGTACTGTTCGCATAAGCGGAGACGGTTTTAAGGAACGAATTGGTGACGCATGCCTTGAATTCAAGATCTTTGGATTCTTGCATCGTGTTGCTCCGTTTCACCTCAATTTGACGTGAGAAATGACACGTAAAATTTTACACGTCATTTTGCGCGTCAAAATTATGACACGAAAAAATTTGCGTGTCATTTTACGTGTCAAAGTGACGCGATATGACACGCAAATGCGCTCGAGCAAAGAGTTCAGCTTAGAAGGTCGTATTTGTCCCGTATCGAGGTCGCAAAGGAATCGTAGTCACTGTGGTCGCCTTGTGATATCTCATCTTCTGCCAACATCACACGAGCCAGCAGTCTACCCTTGGCGATTTCGTCTTGCATGACGCGATACAGGTCGCTGCTGATGCAGTGCATGGTTGCATGGCCGTTCTTGGTGACGGTGACGTCGCGCTCAGACTCAACGAGCGCAGTGAACGTATTGACATCTTTCATCTCTCGAATGGATACACAAACAGACATCGGTTTCCCTTCGCGATGAGCCATGGTGGTTTCACGGTTCAAGATAACATCTTCCATCGGCAAAGGTCGGTAATTTTGTATGTATCGGGCATTGCAGAGGTCGGTATTTTTGTAAATCAGCAGGTAGATTGATGTGTGAGGGAATTCGCGTCGTGTATGCCGAAAAGACTGGGTTCCGCCATCTAATTGTCTCAATCTGTAACAGCTAAACGGTCAAAACTGGGCTTAGCGTTACAGATTGAGATCTTACGGGGCGGCCCGTACGTTTGTCTTGATCTGTAACAGTTACAGGTAAAATACCGGGCTAGATGTTACAGATTTAGATTTTGTCGGAGCGGTCCTCGGGTTTGTCATCGGGTATTGCGGATTGCATGAATAGTTCCAGGGCGTGGACGTCTTTGAGTATGTAACCCGTCGAACGACCCGCTCCTGTTTTTTCGATTGCGCTACAGCCAACCAGTTGGCTGAGGGTTCGTTTTACGGTCACCTCGCTGATATCGGGACAGTTGGACTGGATGTCGGATTTCTTTATTACACCAGGTCTCTGCTGAAATAGAGCGGCGATACGTGCTTGCTTCGATATAGGGCGCGTGCTGGAGTCAATCAAGGTGCGCTGTTCAAGTTGTCGGTAGGCGGCCAGGGTTGTTCCGAGCATGAAGCGGATAAAGGGTGCCTCGATGTTTTGATTATCATCCCATCCAGCGGAGCTGGCGGCGAGGGCATCGTAATAAAGCGCCTTGTTGTCTTCAATGAGTCGTTCGATGCTGATGTAACGCGCAACGTCGTATCCGGTCTTTTCGAGCAACAGTGTTGTAAGGAGTCGGCTCATCCTGCCATTACCATCGTTGAAGGGATGAATACTGACAAAATCGAAGATGAAGCGGAATGATATAAGGAGGGGGTCGCAAACCTGGCGAGATAAAGCATCGTTGAGGGATTGACAGGCTTCTTCAATAAGCCCCGGGGTTGCTAGGGCCGAAGGGGGCCTAAAGCGCACAAATCGATTTCCCTGATCGTCGATGGAGACGATTTCGTTATCGCTGTCTTTCCAACGGCCCCCATATGAGATGGCCGTGTGTGCCATGAGGTCACGATGCAGCTGCAAAATGACCGAGGGTGTAATGGGAATGGAGTCATGTTGCTCGTGAATAAGCGAAAGCACATCTCGATATCCGGCGATTTCTTCCTCTGCGCGGGAGTTTGGCTTGGTGGAATATGCCATGATCGCTTTGAGTCTTTTTTGGGTGGTAACGATTCCTTCAAGTCCGTTGGAGGATTGGGTGCTTTGAATCTTAGCCTCCTCCATAAGGGACGATAGAAGCTCGGGTTTAACTTGACTCAGAACAAGCTGCCTGCCTTTATGTTCTCGTATCGCGAGAAGGAGGTTGGTGATTGGAGTTGCTTCGAGTTCCGCTGGAACTGTGGCGTAATCGAACTGGCGCATGAGGTTCCTTTCGGTATCACGAACAAACTTTCGGTATCATACTATCATGAAATGATACCGAAAGTATGTTCGTGATACCGAAAACAGGGATAGAGGCGAACCTTATGGCTGCCTGGGAAGATTGGATTCTACCTTTGTCTCAATCTGTAACAGTTGGGGGCGAAAGTCTCGGCCAGATGTTACAGATTAAGATTATTCTGCTCGGCCGTCTCGTCTGTCTCAATCTGTAACAGATACACGGCCAAAACCGGCCTAGATGTTATGGATTGAGATTATGTTGGGACGGTCTTCGGGTTTGTCTTGATCTGTAACAGTTAGGACCGAAATTTTCGGCTAAGTGTTACAGATTGAGACAAACGTTCGGACCCCGGCTGAGCGAAAACAAAAGGCCGCATGCGAGCCCGTAGAGGATTCGCATGCGGCCGACAGGGGGTATGTGGCTGAAACTAGGCCATGAGCAGGCCGGTCTCCGCGACGTTCTTGTACCAGTACGCGCTTGCCTTGGGGTAGCGCTTCTGGGTCTCAAAGTCGATGTAGAACAGGCCGTAGCGCTTGTTGTAGCCGTTGGTCCAAGAGAACTGGTCCTGCAGCGACCACACAAAGAAGCCGTCGACGTTCACGCCGCCGTCAATCGCCTTGAGGATCCACGCGAGATGCTGGCGCATGTAGTCGATACGGGGGGCGTCGTCGATAAAGCCGTCCTCGAAGTCGTCCTTATAGCCCATGCCGTTCTCGGTGATGTAAATCTTCTTGTAGTTGGGGTAATCGTTCTTAATGCGGAGCAGCAGATCGTACAGGCCCTCGGGATAGATAATCCAGTCCCAATCGGTGGTGGGTACGCCTTCGCGCACGCATGACTCACCAACGCCCTTGAGGAACCAGCGCGAGGAGCCCTTGTCGCCAGTACCATTGTGGTTGATGTCGTTTTCGCCCTCGGCGGCACGCAGGAACTGGCACTTGTAGGTGTTGACGCCCAGGCAATCGTTGTAGGGGAGCGCGGCGGTCAGCGCGGCGATGTCCTCGTCGCGCACGTCGAGCTCGCCGCCGGCGATATGCGCGAGCTTGGTTGCGGCCTCCATGGTGTCGGCCGCATAGTGGCCGCGGAAGGTGGCGTCGAGTACCCAGCGGTTGTTGATGACGTCGGCCATGCGGGCGGCCTCGCAGTCGGCAGCACTGTTGGGATCGAGGGGATACTTGGGCTCCAGGTTCTGGACGATGCCGATCTCGCCCTCAAAACCGCCCTCGTGGAAGGCGACGACGGCCTTGGCGTGGGCCACCATCATGTTGTGCATAAGCTGGAAGGCCTTGTCCAGGCGATACTTCTCGCCGTGCGGCCAGTTGCCGACGATAAAGCTGCCCTCGGCGGTCGCGGGAATCTCGTTAAAGGTAAACCAGTGCTTGACCTCGGTGAACTCGGCAAAGCAGAACTTGGCGTACTCGACAAAGGCGTCGATCGTCGAGCGCGTCAGGAAGCCCTCGCCGCCGTTCTGGTAAAAGGCCTCGGGCGTATCAAAGTGATCGAGCGTGACATAGGGGATAACGCCGGCTTTATTGCAGGTGGCAAAGAGCTCGTGATAGAAGGCAACACCCTCGGGGTTGATCTCGCCGGTGCCGTTGGGGAAGATACGGCTCCAGGCGATGGAGACACGGATGCCGTTGATGCCAAAGCGCTGGCACAGGTCGATATCGACCGGGTATTTGTTGTAGAAATCGCTTGCGGGGTCGGGGGAGAAGCGACCCTGAGCAGCCAAGAAATCGTCCCAGGGCACTTTGCCCTTGCCGTGCGTGCGGGTCTCTCCCTCAACCTGGTAAGCGGCGGTGGCGCCGCCAAACACAAAGCCGTCGGGGAACTGTATGGGATTGGTCATGAGTCATCCTTTCTGTGGGATACGAATAGGGAGAGGTGCCCGAACTGGGGATCCGGGCACCAACAGAGGGGGGAGCTAGTCGAGGTTCTCGCGGAGCCACTTGATGGCACCGGCGGGGTCGCGGGTAAGGTCGATGTATTCCTTGCCGCGCGGGGCGAGCAGCTTAATGCCCAGGCGATCGGTGTCGGCCTTCATGTCGTTGTAGTAGCTACGAACCTGCGGGGCGAGCACGATGACGTCGTACTGATCCATGATGGCGGTGTGCTGACCATAGGCACCTGCGGAGGAAGCGATGTTCTCACCGGTCTGCGCGGCGCCTTCCTTAATGGCGTTGGCGAGCATGGCGGAGGTGCCGGCGCCGGCGCACAGGACGAGGACCTTCAGGCCATCGACGTCCTTCTTAGCGGATGCGTCGGCGGCGGGCTCGGGCTGGTCGGCGGCAGGCTCGCTGTCGATGGCAGCGGCGGTCGTCTCGACGGCGGGTGCAGGCGCGCTGGCAGCGATGGCAGCGGCGCCATCGGACTCGAGGCCCAGCTCGGCGGCACGCTCGGCCTCCTGGTCGCAGAGCAGCTTATCGTATGCCTTTAAGAACGGCAGGTAGATGATGGCGTCCAGCAAGATGATGATCGCGACAAACACCAGGGCGATGAGCTGGAAGTTCGTGGTGATGAAGATGCCGATAGGGGCGGGGGTGGCCCAAGGCACCACGAAGGAGAAGCCGTTCATACCCACGTTGTCGATAAAGAACTTGGCAACACTCACGTTGACGCAGCCGGCGGCAACAAAGGGGATGAGCATGTAGGGGTTGAGGATCATCGGCGCGCCAAAGAGCAGCGGCTCGTTAACGGCGAAGGCGACGGGAACAATCGAGGCCTTGCCGACGGCCTTGAGCTGCTTGGACTTCATAAAGAGGATCAGCAGGAGCGGCACGATAAACGTGGCACCGGTGCCGCCGAACTCACCCACGAGCGACATGTTAAAGGTGAGGGAGTGGGCGGGGTGGCCGCCGGCAAGCAGAACCTGCAGGTTCTCGGCCTGGTTGGCAAGACGGATGGGGTCAATACCCGGCTGGACGATCGAGGGGCCGTGGACGCCGATGAACCAGAAGAACGCGGTGGCTGCCTGGATAAGGATAAGGCCGGGGTAGGTTTCTGCCGCGGTAAAGAGCGGGGAGAGCAGCTTGATGAGCAGCTCGGAGAACGGAACACCCATGAGGTTGCGCACAACCACATCGATGATGCCGCAGATGATAACGGCGCCACCGAACGGGATGATGTCGCGGAAGTTCTGGGCGATAGCGCCCGGGACCTCCTTGGGCAGCTTGATGGTCAGATCGCGCGATACGCAGAACTTATAGACCCACACGGTGATGAACGCGGCGATGTATGCCGAGAACAGGCCGCGCGTGCCCATGCTGGTGCAATCGAAAACCGAAAGCTCGGAGCCGTCGAGCTTGGTAGTGAATTGCGTAACGGCGAGCAGAAGCATGCTGCACTGGGCGGCGACCATGGTGGAGCCGTCGTTGAGCACCTTGCCGGCGGGCATACGGCGGTTTATGGAAGCCGTGAAGTTCTTGGCAGTGGTGCCGGCGACCATGATGCCCATAACGCCCATGGTGAAGTTATACAGCTTGTTGCACCAGTCGATGAGCGGCTGGGGCAACGTGATGCCAACGACGCCGGGAAGCGTGGCGATGAGCAGGAAAATCGAAGAGGTCAGGACGATGGGCATGCACCCAAGGAATCCGTCCTTAATGGCTTGGAGGTAGATGTTCCTCGAGATCTTCTCAAAGAACGGCTGATGCTTTTCGAGCATCTTTACGATGGCGTCCATGGAGCTCCTTTGCTGCTTGGTGCGCTATGCATGTGGATGGAACTGGTCGTCGATGGATGGTCAGGACTGCCCGGAACCCTTCCTGCTGATGAGGAAGGCGTTGTGAAATGACAACGTTGTCATTTCGATAATGACAACGTAAGACATTTATGAAAGCGCAACAAGGATTTACGGGTGAGCGGTCGATATTGTCCGGTAAACGGTTGATTTATCGGTCGGGCAGGTAGTGTATGCTAGAACACAGAAAATATGCGACATGAAGCCGATGGGAGAAATAGTGGCAACGTTGGACAAGAAAAACGTCTCAATGAACGATGTGGCGGTTGCCGCCGGCGTATCTCTCAAGACGGTATCTCGTGTAATCAATGAGCCCGATAGCGTGCGCGAGTCGACGCGCGAGAAGGTCCATGCGGCCATGGAGGCGCTCGGATTTCGAACTAACTTTGCCGCGCGCTCACTCAAGTTGGGCCGTTACGGGTGCATCGGCGTGGTGTTGTTCCACTTGTCGGGTGGTGCCGTGGACATGATCGACGGTATCGCCGATGCCGCCGAAGAGCGAGGCTTTGCTCTCACGATGATCAAGAAACGAGCGGGGGAGAAGATGACCCTCGCCGATGCAGCGCGCAGGATGTCGCAGCTGCCCGTCGATGGCATGATCTTCAACTTGCGTCAGATGGTCGACGACTTCGACACCTTCGAGGCGCCAAAGGACCTCAAGACCGTGATCATCACGCCTATGGAACACCCTACTTGCTCTACGGTCAGTGACGATCAAGAGGGCGGTGCGCGTATGGCGTGCGAGTACTTTTTGGATCGCGGGCACAAGAACGTCTATTTCGTTGCCGGTAAAGAAGAATCGCTGTCAAGCCAGTGTCGTATGAAAGGTTGGCGCACAGCACTCGAGGCACGCGGCATTGAGCCGCCCGAGCCTCTGCAGGGTGATTGGAATGCGGATAGCGGTTATGCTGCAGGTCTCGCGCTTGCCGACAGGCCCGATTGCACGGCGGTTCTGGCTGCCAACGACAGCATGGCAAACGGTGTGATGATGGCTTTGCGTGACAAGGGGCTGAGCGTACCCGGCGATGTGTCCGTGATCGGCTTCGACGACGAGCTCTATAAGACGATTCCCAATTCGATTTTGACGTCGGTGAAGTTCCGCCACCGTGAGTTGGGCATCCGTGCGCTTAACGAGGTCGTTGCAGGCCTGGAGGCTCCAAGCTCCAGAAGCCGGACGCTCGTCTCCGGCGTGCTGGTCGAGCGCTCCAGCGTAAGGGACCTGCGGGCGTAGGTTTGCTCGGCCCGTTCATCTCGATCTGTAACAGTTGGGACCGAAAAACTCGACCAGATGTTACAGATCGAGATTGAACGGGCTGACTCGTGCGGTATGTCTCGATCTGTAACGGGTAGGGGCGGAAAACTCAGCTAGATGTTACAGATTGAGATTGAGTGGATTGGCCTGAGCGTTTGTCTCGATCTGTAACAGTAAGACGACGAAAAGTGGGTTAGATGTTACAGATTTAGATCTTTCGGGGCGGCCCATCCGTTCATCTCAATCTGTAACAGTTAGGACTGAAAATCCCTGTTAGATGTTACAGATCGAGACAAACGGAAGACCCAGTCCGCTCAAAGACAAAAAGCCGGGGGCGGCGCGTTGTGTGACGTGCCGCCCCCGGCTAAAGAAATGGGGAGCAGGTTATGTGCGCGGGACGATCCCGCTGGCTGCGAGTCGCTAGTCCAGACGACGGGTCTCGGCCACGTGCTTGTACCAGTAGGCGCTTGCCTTGGGCGTGCGCTTCTGGGTCTCAAAGTCCACGTAGAAGAAGCCGTAGCGCTTGTTGTAGCCGTTGGTCCAGGAGAACTGGTCCTGCAGGCTCCACAGGAAGTAGCCGCCCACGTTGACGCCGACCTCCATGGCCTTGAGCAGCCAGCGCAGGTGCTGCTCGATGTAGTCGATGCGCGGCTGGTCGTCCACAAAGCCGTCCTTGTAGGGGTCCTTGTAGCCCATGCCGTTCTCGGTAATGAAGATCTGCTTGTAGTTGGGGTAACGCTGCTTAATGTAGACGAGCAGATCGAACAGGCCCTCGGGATAGATGATCCAGTCCCAGTCGGTGGTGGGGATGCCGGGCTTGTTCACGTGCTCGCCAATGCCCTTGACGCGCCAGCGGCCGGTGCCCTTCTCGCCCGTACCGTTGTGGTGCAGGTCGTTCTCGCCGTCGTAGGCCTTGAGGAAGCGGCACTGGTAGTTGTTAACGCCCAGGTAGTCGTTGTAGAGCGCAGCCTCGCGCATGATCTCGAGGTCCTCGTCCAGGATCTCGATGGTGCCGCCCGAGACGGCAGCCAGGCGGTTGGCGCACTCGAGCGTATCGGGCGCGTAGTCGCCGCGGAAGGTGGCGTCGAGCAGGAACTGGTTCTGCAGCACGTGCTCGTTGTTGGCGGCCTTGATGTCGGCGGGGTCGTTCTCGTTGAGCGGGTACTTAAACTCCAGCGACTGGATGACGCCGATCTTGCCCTTAAAGCCACCGTTGTGGAAGGCGAGCACTGCCTTGGCGTGGGCGAGCATCATGTTGTGCTCGCACTGGAAGGCCTCGGCCAGATGCGCCTTGACGCCGCCGGGGAAGGTGCCCTCGATGTAGGTGTTGGAGGCGTCGGCCCAGATCTCGTTAAAGGTGAACCAGTAGGTCACCTGGTCGGCGTACTCCTTAAAGCAGAAGGTGGCAAAGTCCACAAAGGCGTCGATGGTCTCGCGGTTGAGGAAGTCGCCCTTCTCAAAGAGGGGGAGCGGCGTGTCAAAGTGATGCAGCGTGACGAACGGCTCGACGTGGTGCTTATGGCACTCGGCGAAGAGGTCGTGGTAGAACTGGACACCCTCGGGGTTGATCTCGCCGGTGCCGTTGGGGAAGATGCGGCTCCAGGCAATGGAGAGGCGGATGCCGTTGATGCCGAACTCCTCGCACAGCTCCAGATCGACGGGGTACTGGTTGTAGAAGTCGGATGCGGGGTCGGGAGAGAAGCGCCCCTGGGCCTCCAGGAAGTCGTCCCAAGCGACCTTGCCCTTACCGTGGGTGCGGGTCTCGCCCTCTACCTGGTAGGCAGCGGTGGCGCCGCCAAAGACAAAGTCCTCGGGAAACTGCGCGGGCGGGTTGGTGACGCTGGCGGGGTTAACGGACATGATGATCCAATCGTCTAGTAAAAAGGCCAGCCGCCTGTGGGTGGTCGGCTGGCCTTTACGCGTTACTTACTTCGAGAGCTGCTCACTCACGAAGGCGAGAGACTTGTCGCCGTTCTGGGAGAGCTCGATGTACTGCTTACCGCGGCAGGCGACGCACTTGTTGCCCACGCGCTCGCAGTCCTTCTGCAGGTCGGCCAGGTAGCTGGCTGCCTGCGGGGCCAGGACGACCAGGTCAAAGTCGGGGAGCATGTCGACGTGGTTGCCATATGCCTCGGCAGCGGTCTCCAGATTGATGCCGCGCTCCTTGGCGGCCTTGGCCAGCGCGTTGGCGAGCAGGCCCGAGGTTCCGCCACCCTGGCAGAGCACGAGCACGCGCTTGCCGTTGAGGTCGCTGGCGGTCGTTGCCTCGGCAGCGGGTGCTGCAGAAGCGGCAGGGGCGTCGGCCTTCACGGCCTCGGCAGCGGCGCCGGCGGCAACGCTCTTGGCATCGGCCTTGCCCTGGAAGGCGTCGTTGAGCTTGGCGGCCTTCTCGGCGTTCTTGGCGGCGAGCTCTTCCTGGGAGATCTCGGCCTCCTCGGCGCACTTCTGGGCGTCATAGGCACGGAAGAACGGATAGTACAGGACAAAGTCGACGACCAGGATGAGGGCGAGCATCACAAAGGCGAGCGGCTGGAAGCCCAGACCCATGATGGTGCCGATGGGGCCGGGGACAGTCCAGGGCAGGGTGTACATAAAGCCGTTCATGCCCAAGAAGTCGATAAAGATCTTGAGGATCCAGATGTTGGCGATCGGGGCAAAGACAAACGGGACAAAGAAGACGGGGTTGAGCACGATGGGCGCGGCGAACAGCAGCGGCTCGTTGACGGCGAAGCAGACCGGGACGATGGCGGCCTTACCGACGGCGCGCATCTCCTGAGACTTGGCCAGGAAGCAGAACATAAAGACCAGGACGAGCGTGGCACCGGTGCCGCCCATGCAGACGACGAAGTACTGGGCACCCTGGGTCAGGACAGCGGAAGCGTGCTGGCCGGCCTGGAACGCAGCCAGGTTGTCGGTCATGTTGGCAACGAGAGCGGCGGCGATGGCGGGCTCGACGATCGAAGGGCCGTGGACGCCCACGAACCAGAAGAGGCTCATGGCGCCGTAGATTACAGCGAGGCCGATGTAGCCGTCGGCAGCGGTGAACAGGGGCTGGAACACCTGGATGACGCCCTGGGCAAAGCAGAAGCCAAAGGCAGCGCGGAAGACGATGTCAAAGACCCAAAAGACGGTGATGCAGACGGAGAAGGGGATGATGTCCTTAAAGGTCTGCGAGATGTTGGGCGGAACCTGCTCGGGCATCTTGACGGTGATGTTGCGCTTGATGAAGAACTTGTAGATGATGCCGGTCACAAACGCAGCGATAAAGGCGGTCAACAGGCCTTTGGAACCAAGGTAGGTGGTGTTGAAGCCGCTGGCAGCGTCCGTGGCGATCGTGTCGCTCGAAAGGAGCAAGAAGCCGATGATGGCTGCGCACATGCACGAGATGAAGTTGATCTGGTTGTTCTTGGGTAGATCGCGGTTCTGGGCGTCGGCGAAGTGCTTGGCCGTGGTGGCGGCGCAGGCGATGGCCAGGATGCCCATGGAGTAGTTGTAGCACTTCCACAGGGCGTTGTTGATGTCATCGGGCCAGTAGAAACCCCAGATGTTGGGGACCGAGGCTACCAGGCAGAAGATGGACGAGAAGATGATGATGGGGATGACGGAGATAAAGCCGTCGCGGATCGCCTTGAGGTACTTGTTGCGGGCGATCGCGTTGAAAAAGGGCTGGCCCTTTTCGATGATGGCGATGAGTTGCTCCATGCAATGCTCCTAAGAGTCGGTGGGTTAGCAACGATGGTAGCTTTTGGCGTTCGGTTGCCAAAATGTTGACGTTGCCATTATGCGACACAAAAAAAGACGCGAACCGGTGGTTCCTGTGCCTGCGAACCGTCGATTCCTTATGCGTAAACGATTGAGCCGCCCGGTGGCTCTGTGTTTGCACAATGGCAACGTTAACATTTGGGCGACAAAAGCCGTTCGTGGAAGCGGGATTGTCGGTGAACGGTAGGTTTTGGGTGGTGAGCGTATGGCGGAGGAGGCGTTAGATATACTTGAAAGTGTTCATTTTGTCTGTTGGGATGCCCGCGATGGCATCGTTGACATAGAAAGATCGACCTATGGCCGCTGTTAAAAAATCGGTATCCGTTAAGGACGTTGCACGTCTTGCGGGCGTCTCGGAGCAGACGGTCTCGCGCACCGTGCACGATTCACCCAGCGTGCGCCCCGAGACCAAGGAGCGCGTGCGCGCCGCCATGCGCGAGCTCGGGTATCGACCCAACTTTGCCGGCCGGTCGCTGCGCCGCGGCAAGTTCAAGACCGTCGGCGTCGCCATGTTCAATATCACCGGCACCGGAAACCTCGACCGCATGGAGGGCTTTGCCGCTGCGGCTGACAAGCACGGCTATGCCATCACCCTTACTAAAGTAGATGGACATCCCTATACCCTCGAGAGTGCGTCGTCGCGCATGAGTGCGCTGCCGGTGGACGGCATGGTCGTGATAATGAACCGTATGCCGGCAGACTTTGGCACCTTTGAGCCGCTGCCCGGTATGCAGACGGTGCTCGTTACCATGCTGGAGCATCCGCTGTGCTCGACGGTCGACAACGACCAGTTCGATTGCTCGCGCCAAGTGGTCGAGTATCTGCTGGGGCAGGGGCACAAGAACGTGCACTTTATCTCGTGCCCCGAGCGCTCGCTTTCGGGCATGCAGCGCGAGGAGGGCTGGCGCGAGACCCTGCGTGTGCATGGCATTGAGCCGCCGCGGCTTATCCGCGGCGATTGGACGGCGCAGAGCGGATATGCCGCCGGGCAGGCTCTGGCAGACGATCCGACTTGCACTGCTATCTATGCCTCCAACGACGCTATGGCCTATGGCTGCATTCGCGGGCTCGAGTCGCGCGGGAAACGCGTGCCCGAGGACGTGAGCGTGGTGGGCGTTGACGATAGCCTGGGCGATATCGTGCCCGATCGCCGCCTGACTACGGTGCGCTTTGATAACAAGCGCGTTGGCATGTGGGCGGTCGACAAGATTGCCGGCGCCGAGGGCGTCGTGGCCGGCGTGGAGCATATGCTGATCCCCGGCGTGCTCGTCGAGGGCGATACGGTGCGCGATTTGCGCTAAGGTGCGGACCTGTTTGAGTTGTCGATTTATGTGTTCGATATTGTTCAGAATGGTTCAAAAACCGTTCACGGGCGAAAATCGACCGTTCATAGCTCAAAAATGCGTTTTGGATTGTTCTTTTTTGTTTGAATGTTAATGTTTCTGGCATACACAACGCAGCGCGTATGCCCGGACGCGATGCTCTCCATTGGTTCATATGTGAAAGGAACGCAATATGGCAACCAAAGAAGAAATCTCGATGGTTGGATTCGAGATCGTCGCATACGCGGGTGACGCCCAGACCGATCTGCTTGCAGCGCTCGATGCTGCTCGCGAGGGTGATTTTGAGAAGGCCGAGCAGCTGCACAAGGATGCCAGCGACGCGCTCATCGGTGCTCACGACACGCAGACCAAGCTGCTTTCGCAGGAGGCCGGCGGCGGCGAGATGGAGATGACCTTCATCATGGCTCACGCTCAGGACACCCTTATGACCACCATGATCCTGGAGAAGCAGACCCGCTTTACCATCGATGCCTACAAGCGCATCGCCGATCTCGAGGCCAAGCTCGCCTAACGAGCCCCCACAACCAAGTCCCCTTCCAAAAGCCCTGTCGCAACCCCGCGGCAGGGCTTTTCTGTATACCCGGCACTTAGGGACGTTCCTTATCTGCCGGCAGTTAGGGACAGTCCTTAGTCATCAACTAGTCATTGGGGACACTCTTGGGTCAAACGCCCACCCTGCCGTTCGGCTCTTCGCTCGGTGGGTATACTTCCCCTGCATTACAGGCCGGAGTGAGGAGGTATCCAAATGCCGGACAATGGATCGATTCAAAAGAAAGGCGCGCATGAGATGGCTCACGGGCGCCCTGTCCAAATAACCGAGCATACGACCGTGACGGAGCTGCAGCCCAGTCTGTCCGATGTCGTGTGTGCAAACAAAAAGTTGCAGATCGGGTTCATCGTTGCGCTCGTGGTACTGGCGCTTCTGTCGGGTTTTGTCGCGCGCCCGCATTTTGCCGACACCAAGACCTGGGGCTCCACCATCGAGGTCATCGACCAAAAGAAGGGCAACGTGTTGGCGCTCACGACGTCGTGCGTGGCGCTGTCTACGGGCATCACCGCGCTGCCAGGCGACACGGGAACGCCGGTGGCCGAGCAGCTCGCACAGCTCTCGGGCAACTTAGGCATCGTGCTTGCCGTGCTGTACCTCGAGAAATACCTGCTTACTATATTATGGTCGGTCGGACTGGGCATCTTGATCCCGTTCTCGCTCGTACTCTTCGCGGTGTCGCTTGGCATTCACGGGCGCTGGAGCACCAGCGCCGTCCTGCGCCGCGTGGCAACGCGTGTACTGGTGGTCGCCATGATCGGCATGGCGTTGGTGCCCGCGAGCGTGTGGGTATCGCAAAAGGTCGACGAAACGTACCGGGTGAGCATCGAGCAGGCCGAGCAAAAGGCGGCAAGCGCGGCTGAGGCGAGCTCGTCAAAGAGCAACAAGAAATCTGAAGCAAAGACAGACAAAAACGTGCTTGAGCAACTGACCGAAGGCGCCTCGAGTCTGCTGACTTCGGTGACCGATGGCGCCAAGTCGATGACCGACGAGGTTGTGCAGCAGGTGACCGATCTGATCGAAGGCGTCATCGTGATGATTGTGACCTCGTGCGTGATTCCGCTGCTGGTGCTTGCTGCATTCCTGTGGCTTGGGCACGTACTGCTGGGGATCGATATCTCCGGCCCGACGAATTATCTGACGGGTCGTTTTCTGAGCACCCCCTCCAAGCAAGCTAAGAAGGGCGGGCAGACTGAGTAGCTAAAAGGATCGTTTTGCTGATTCATATCTCCGAAAGGGCGACCGAGATGCGTTCTCGGTCGCCATTTTTGTTGAGCGCGTGACCGTCCATGCCTCCGCCAGGCCCAAACGGTCGGCAAACACCCGTGAACGGTAATTGTTCAAAAAAGAACAAAGACAAACAAATAGTTGTTGCAGTTACTGTTCGAATGTGTTCAAATAAACATGAACAGTGAAGAACCGCACATTCAGATGCCCGGACCTGAACGCGATTCAACACTTCCAAACAGAAACTACGCACCTGCGTATCTCTCAAGGAGGATGTCATGAGGGTTGTAATCGCTTCCGATGCCGACGGTATGTCGATGAAGGAGTCCATCAAGGAGATGCTCATCGCCGACGGTCACGAGGTCGTCGACTATTCCGAGACCCCTGCCGCGGACTTTGTCGATTCCGCGACCGCCGTCGCCAAGGATCTGCTGGAGCACAAGGATTCCCAGGGCTTTGCCTTCGATAAGTATGGCGTCGGTTCCTATATGGCCGCCGTCAAGATGAAGGGCATGGTCGTCGCTAACATTTCCGACGAGCGCTCCGCCTACATGACCCGCGAGCACAATGGCTCGCGCATGGTCACCATGGGCCCGGGCGTCGTGGGCACCGAGGTCGCCAAGAAGATCGCCCGCGAGTTCCTGCGCGCCCAGTACGCCGGCGGTCGTCACCAGATCCGTGTCGACATGCTCAACAAGATGGCCTAACGAGAGCCACCGAGAACTCGAACTTCTATCTCAACTTGTGAATTCAGACGAAAGGACGTTCTGATGAAGAAGACCATCGCAATCGGTTGCGACCATATCGTTACGGACGAGAAGATCTATCTGGCCGACCGCCTGGAACAGGCCGGCTACCAGGTGCTCGATTGCGGCACCTACAGCCACAGCCGCACGCACTATCCCATCTACGGCAAGGCCGTGGGTGAGGCCGTTGCCAGCGGCAAGGCCGACTTTGGCGTGGCCCTGTGTGGCACCGGCATCGGCATCACCAACGCCGTCAACAAGGTTCCCGGCGCCCGTTGCGCCCTGGTCCGCGACATGACCTCTGCCCTGTATGCTCGTCGTGAGCTCAACGCCAACATCGTGGGCTTTGGCGGCAAGATCACCGGCGAGTTCCTGATGGCCGACATCATGCTCGCCTTCCTGGAGGAGCCCTACGAGCAGACTCCCGAGCACGACGCCCTGATCGCCAAGATCGATGCCTGCAACAAGGCCGACGCCGAGGCCCAGGCCGACCCGCACTTCTTTGACGAGTTCCTCGAGAAGTGGGACCGCGGCGAATACCATG
>CAVCBD010000014.1:0-34755 GCA_963599935.1 Acutalibacteraceae bacterium
AGCTCTGCCACCTGCTGGAGCACGTGACGGTCGAGCTCATGAACGAGACCGGTCTTGCCGGTAGCATCTCGTGCGGCCGCACGCGCGTAAGCGAGCATGACGAGCGTGTCTTTGAGGTCGAGCTTTCGTGCCCCGACGACGCACTGGCCATCGGTGCGCTGTCGTCGGCCACCTTTATGATGGACTGGGCGTACCTGCACGCCGACCAGCCTGCCCCCGACGTAGAGGGCACGGTCGCGGGCCTGCGCAACCTGGTGCTGGGCATGCGCGCCGAGGCCGAGGGCAAGGACCCGCACGAGGCCGTTGCCGCTGCGAACGGCGAAGATGCTGCCGAGGACGAGGGCGCTGACGAGGGCGATGTGCCGGTCGACGCCGAGCCCGTTGCCGATGCGACCGCCGAGCCGGCAGCTGAGCCCCAGGGCGTCCCCAACTTTGAAGACGAGCCCCAGGTAGCGATTGATACCGAGGGCGCGGTTGTCGAGAACCACGAGGCCTCCGCGGCCGTCTTCGGCGGCGCGGCAACGGCTCCGACTGGGTTGGCGCATGAGGGTGGCTTGCCCCTCGTGGACGGCGCCGGCGGGGATCCGGCGGCCACGACGGCCATGCCCGCCATGCCGCAGGAGTAGGTTCGCTCGCTCAACACCATCATGTACCTGCGTCTTTACCGTATGCAGATGAGCGGGGCGGCAAGTGTTGCGCTGCGGGTATAATGGACAACATTCAAACGGTGGGCATCGAGGTGCCTGCAGGAGAGGAATGATCATGGGAAAGACTTTCAGCTTTGTCTCCGGTGCACTCTTTGGTGCTGCTGCCGGCGCTATCATCGGCGTTGCCCTGGCCCCGCGCTCGGGTGCCGAGACCCGCGCCATGGCTGCCGATATCGCCAACGACGCCTGGGATAACATGCGCGACACCTATGAGCACGGTGCCGAGGAGGCCCGCGCCGCGGTCAGCGATTTCGGCCCGATGGTCGACGCCAAGACCGACGACCTGCGCGCCAAGGTCGACCTTGCCCGCGAGCGTATGGATCAGCTGCGCGAGCAGCTCAACGACGCCATTTCGGGCGGCAACGTGACGCCCGCTGCCGACGTCGTGGTCGAGAACGCCGCCGAGGCCGACACCGAGGCTGCGGAGCCCTCGACCGAGGCATAATGCGCGCCGGGGATTTTGTCGGCGCCAAGATCTATCGCAAGCCCGCCGAGGACAAGCGCACTAAAAAGGACGGCACGCCACGTAGCCCTAAAAAGCTCGGAAAGATACACTTTCCGGTCTTTACTCCGGGCGGAACGCGCGTGGTGGGCTTTATGGTTCGCCAGTCCGACATTGCGGGCATGATCGAGCGCCCCGACCGATTTGTGGCGCTCGATGCCATCGGCGTCTACGAGGGTGCCATTGCGGTGAACGACGTCAAGGATACTTACGATGCCGCCGCGGCCAAGCGCCTCGACATTAACCTGGACGATTGCATCATCTGGGTTGGTATGGACGTGCGCACGGAATCGGGCGATGTCGTGGGCTATTGTTCGGACGTGGAGTTCAAGCCGCGCTCGGGCATCGTCCAGATGTTCTATGTGACCGCCGGTGCCGCTTCGAGCGTGCTGGTCGGTGACACGCAGGTGCCGCCGACGATGCTGCGCGGCTACGAGAACGGCGCGATGATCGTTTCGGACGAGGTCAAGGCGCTCGGGTATTCGGGCGGCGCCGCTGCAAAGGCTGCCGAGGCCAGTGTCGTGGTGGGCGATAAGGTCAAAAAGGGCGCCAAGGTGCTCGATGACAAGGGATCGGTCGCCGTGGACAAGGGCAGTCGCGCGCTGGGCAAGCAGCTTGGCAAGACGCGCGGCATGTTCAAGGCCTTTAAGGACGAATACCAAAAGGCGAGCGGGGGCTCGTCAAAAGCTAGCAAATAGCGACGTACCAAATGATGGGAGGCGAGCCGGAGACATGTTGCTCCGGCTCGCTGTGTTTATGGGGGAGGGCACATGCGCCAAAACGGATCCAACTTAAACGGGCACTCCGGTGCGCGTCCGACGGCTCGCCGCAACCTGGGGCAGCTGTCCAGCGGCCAGCGCAAACGCCGCCGTAAGCCCGGCGCGATGTACCTCAACCATAGCCGCGGTTTTAGCGACCGCAGCGCGCGCATTGGCAACGGGCGCTCGCCCCGCCGTCCGTCCCGTCTGCCCTATGCGCTCATCGCCGTGGGCTGCGCGCTCGTGCTGTTTATCGCCGCCGTCGTGGGCTACGTCAACCGCAGCGTGGACGTGGAGCTCAACGGGCAAAAGACCGCGGTGCGCGTGGGCTCTACGCTGCAAAACCTTATCGACGACCAGGAGCTGACCGACACCTATGACGCGGGCGACCTGCTGGCCGTCGATGACAGCGTGCTCAAGCGCCACGGGGGCGAAAAGCTGTCGGTGAAGATTGACGGCAAGCGCGTGAAGCAGGGCAAATGGGATAGTCGCGAGCTTACGGGTGGCGAGAAACTGACGGTCAAGGACGGCCGCAACACCTACGAGAAGCACGAGGTCCAGGCCACGACCATTGAGCCCAAACTGACGGTCGAGGGCACGGGTGCCATTGAGTATGTCAAAACCTGGGGCGTCCAGGGCCGCTCCGAGGTGTGGGTCGGCGAGCAATCGGGCAAGACGCAGGACCGCGGCGAGGTTGTGCCCGCCACCGACTGCGTAGTCGAGCGCGCAAGCGTAGCGCCCAAGGGCAACGAAAAGTACGTGGCGCTGACGTTTGACGAGGGCCCGAGTGGCGCGACCAAGCAGATCTTGCAGGTGCTCAAGGAGAAGGGCGTGAACGCCACGTTCTTCCTTTCGGGCGATGCCGCCGAGGCCTCGCCCGCCACGGCTAAGGCGATTGTCGACGCCGGGTGCGAGGTCGGCTCCAATAGCTATAGCGATGATTCGCTCAAGGGCGAGGATCGCGAGACGGTGCGCATGCAGATCTCGAAGGGAACCGACGCCATCAAGTCGGCAACCGGCGTCAAGACGATGCTGTTGCGCGCTCCCTACGCTGCCTTTGACGAGCAAAATTGGATTGACTCGATGGACTTGGTGTCTGCCGTGGTCTCGTGGAATATCGACTCGGGCGACTGGTTGCTCAATGGTGCCGACGAGCAGGTCTCGACGGTGCTCGACTCGGTGACGCCGGGCAATATCGTGCTGCTCACCGATAGCGACGAGTGCGCCGAACAGACGCTCGAGGCTCTGCCGCAGATTATCGACGGCCTTGTTGCCGACGGCTACAAGATCGTGACGCTCAGCGACTTGGTCAAGACGGACACGTCGCTGAGCAAAAAACTCACCTCGCTGACGAAGGTCACGATGCCCAAGAACGCCGTGTTCCCCCAACTCGCCGAGGACGACGAAACCACGGAGTAGATCAACCGTGTCAGTCCAGCTCTATGTCACGGATACGTCAGCGTTTGGTATGCCTGCAATGTGCAGCGCATAAATTCGGTGCCGCAGCGCGATGCTGATGCTATAGTTACTGCGGTTAATGAGGGTCAAGAGAAAGGTTGCAGGTGAAATCCAAACCTCGACCATACAGTCGATGACCCCATGCAGGTGCTTTTTGCGCATGCACGGGGTGTAAGCGTCGAGCGGCGTGCCGCCCGCGCATGCGTATACATATCCAATTGTCCACGGATGGCGTGCCCGTTTTGCCGCGGTCCGCAGGAATAATGATGGGGAGCACCATTGAATTATCTGAGTGAGATGCTCAAATTGCCGGTCTTGGACGTCGACGGCGAAAAGCTCGGCGTGGTTAACGATTTTGGCATTGCTACCGGCGAAGTTTTTCCGCACGTGACGTCGCTCGCGTTCCGCGGTCCCGGCAAGACGCCGTTTATGATCAGCTGGCGCAAATGGGTCGACCGTATCGACGAGACGGGCGTGTACCTCAATACGTCTGCCACTAATATCCGCTTTTCCTACCTGCAGCCGACCGAGCTGCTGCTCGCTCGCGACGTTCTCAACAAGCAGATCGTCGACACGCAGGGCATGAAGGTCGTGCGCGTAAACGACATCAAGTTCTCCATGTCGGGCGAAAACCAGCTGCGCCTGCTGGGTGCCGAGGTCGGCGCCCGCGGTCTGCTACGCGCGATCAGCCCCGCGCTTGAGCATGTCGTCGAGGGCTTTATGAAGCACCTGGGCAAGCCGCTCAGCGAGGACATCATCGCATGGTCCTACATGGACCTGCTCGACCGCTCGACCAAGAACATCCAGCTCTCGGTGTCGCACAAGACGCTCGGCGAGCTGCACCCTGCCGATATCGCCGACATTATCGAGCAGCTCGACCCGCGCCTGCGCGCGCAGGTGTTCGCGCAGCTCGATACCGCCCAGGCCGCCGAGGCCATCTCGGAGTTCGATGACGACGAGCTCATGACCGAGATGCTCGAGGGCCTGTCCGACACCGACGCATCGTCGATGCTGGCCATGATGGACCCGGACGACGCCGCCGACCTGATCGACGAGCTCAGCTACGAGAAGGCCGAGAAGCTCCTGCGCCTGATGGGCGTCAAGGAGGAGAAGGCGATTCGTAACCTGCTGGGCTACGAGGAAAACACCGCCGGCCGTATCATGACCTCGGAGTTTGTCGCCCTGCCCGCCACGGCGACAGTCGCCGATGCCATCGAGGCCATCCGCAAGCTCGACGAGGACTTCGAGAGCGTCTACTACGTCTATACCGAGGACCCGAGCGGCATGCTGACCGGCGTGCTTTCGCTGCGCACGCTGATCGTGGCCGACCGCGACGCCACGCTGGGCCAGCTCGCCTATCGCGACCTGGTCTATGTGTCGCCCGACGAGGACCAGGAAGACGTAACGGACGAGATGACCAAGTACGACCTGGTTGCCATCCCCGTCTGCGACGAGAACCGCCATATCTTGGGCATCGTGACCTTCGATGACGCTATGGACGTTATCGCCGAGGAGCATCAGGAGGACCTGCAGATCGCCGGCATCGGCTCGGGCGACAGTGCGTCGGACGACTCGACGAACGTGCTCAGCTGGTTTGTGCATCGCCAGTACTGGGTCGTCGTGTGGGGCATTGCCTCGTGCATCATGGCAACAGTACTGGGGACGGCGCTCGGCTCCGCACACCTGGTGGTGTTCCCCATGTGCGCCATGCCGCTCGTGCTACTGGCAGCCTCGCGCATGGTGTCGTTCGTCAAGAACTACTTCCTGGAGTACGACGGCCACGACGACGAGCCCAAGCCGTACCTGGGATTCTTCTTCCAGAGCACGGGCATGGGTCTGATCCTTTCGCTCGTGACCTACCTGTGCGCTCAGCTGGTGCGCACCGCCGCGTTCCCCGATGCCCCCATGTTCGAGGAGCTGCTCTTTACCGGATGCTTTAACATTGCGGCCATCATCTGCCTGGTTAGCAACATGAGTGCCGTGATTTATCTGATGGTGCTGTTCTGGCGCGATGAGCACGACCTCAATACGTCGGGTACCGCCATGAACGTCATTGCCGTCATGATCTCGTGCGTGGCGTACTGCACCGCTGCGGTGCTGCTCACCATGTCGGTCATGGGATAGGTGGTCGCGTGCAAAACACGAAGCAAAAGCCGAGCACCAAGCAAAAGCTAACCATCGCGGCCATCGTTGGCGCCATGGGCCCCGGTCTGCTGGCGGCGCTTTCGGGCAACGATGCCGGTGGCATCGCCACGTATTCCAGTGCGGGCGCCAGCTATGGCTACAAGATGCTCTGGATGCTTCCCGTCATGACCGTGCTGCTTATCGTGACGCAGGAGACCGCGGCACGCTGCGGTTGTGTCACGGGTAAGGGCTTGGCATCGCTCATCCGCGAGCGCTTTGGCGTGCGCAAGAGCGTGCTGGCCATGGCGGCGCTGCTGATCGCCAACACGGCTGTTACTATCTCGGAGTTCGCGGGCATCGCGAGCGGCCTTGCCCTTTTTGGCGTCCCGGCGAGCATTTCGGTGCCGCTTGTGGCGCTGCTGGTGTGGATGCTCACCATGTCGGGTAGCTTCCAGCGCATCGAGAAGATTTTGCTGTTGGTGAGCTGCGTGTTCGTGACCTATATCGTCGCTGCGTTTATGGCTGGCCCCAACTGGGGTGAGGTCGCGGTCGACTTGGTCGTCCCCAACATTCAAAACGATCCCAACTACGTGTCGCTCGTGGTCGCGACGATTGGTACCACCATCGCGCCGTGGATGATCTTCCTGGCGCAGAACAACGTGGTCGATAAGAACGCGGGCGAGGACGACATCGTGCTGCAGCGTATCGATACCGTAAGCGGCTCGATTGCTGCCGATATAATCGCCGGCTTCATTATCATCACGACCGGTACGGTGCTGTTCCCGGCGGGTATTCAGATTAGCGATGCTGCCGACGCTGCCCGTGCACTGGAGCCTATCGCGGGCCAGTGGTCCACGGTGCTGTTCGCCTCGGGCCTGGTCGCCGCGAGCTTCTTGGCCGCCTGCGTGCTGCCGGGTGTTACGTCCAGCGCCATCTGCGAGGCATTTGGCTGGGAGCGCGGCGCCGATCGCAGTTGGGATGAGGCTCCGGTCTACCGCGGCATCATTACGGCCATTATCGGCATCTCTGCCGTGCTGGTACTCATGCCCGGTGTCGATCTGTTCCAGATCATGATGACCTCGCAGGTCATCAACGGCGTGCTACTGCCCGTGGTTCTGGTGTTCCAGGTGGTTATCGCCGCCGACCGTCACATTATGGGCGCCAACCGCAACGGCCGCGTGTGGAATGTGCTCACGTGGGCGACCATTGGCGTGATTACGGTGCTGACAGTTGTCATGTTTGTGCTGCAGGCGATGGGTTACAGCGCCTAGCGTCTCTTTTGGGGCTTCGAGCGGGCCGTAGCGATGGGCTGCGGCCTCTTTTTTGCCCGCTACAGGGGGTCAGTTATATAACGATGGGCAAAAAATGCCAAATATGAGTACTGTTGCTAGACTGATGACATTTACGGCCAAGAAGATAATGAACATAACCTATAGTATGTTCATTAAAATTGGCTCCAATACACCTTAAACAAGTCAGGTTGGCTGCTTTAGGGGGTTGTAGGGGTTGCTCGGACGTCATTTTGGGTGGTTTTGCCTGCTACTAAAATGGTAACAGTACTCATATTTGCCCTTTTTTGCCCACAGACCTTTGAGGTTGCGGCGAAAAGGGCTTGTTTTGATTGTTTGGGGCAGGCGCGAGGCGCGGAAACGATGCCTGGAGCGGCGGAGCGGCTTGAAATTCATCTCTAGAGGTCTTCATTGGCTGCGCCAGAAGTGCCTCAAGGTGCCGGTGCAAAAGGAGCGTCCCTAACTGCCGCAGGGGGCGTCGGCCACGGCCGACGCCCCCTGCGGGTGGAAGCAGATTTGGCCGCGTGTTATTTGTCGGTGCCCAGCTTGTGTGGCTTGTAGGCGAGGGCGTTGACGAGTGCGTCGGCGGCGGACTTAACGGCTGCCGGCTGCGGATCGTTGACGTGGTCCTCAGGGTGCACGGGCATGTCCTTCTTGACGGCATCGTGGATCAGGTTGAGATACTCGGACACGCCAGTGGTCGACAGGTGCGTGCCATCGCCATCGAACAGGTCGTTGCGGTTGGCGCTGTATCCGTACCAGTCGATAACGCGCACGTTCTTGTAGCGCGTAGCAGCGTTGGCGATGGCCTGGTTGGTAGAGCCAACCCACGGCTGCGGGCTGCGCGTGTTCACAAACACCACAATACGCTTATCTCCCGCATCGGCCATGATGGCGTCGATCTGGTCGTCGGTTACCAAGCCGTTGGTGCCCAGTGCAAAGACCACGATCTTGCCGGCAAGGTTCTGTTGGAGATAGCCCTCAAATGTCGCGCGGCCCGCATCGAACTGGCGGCCCTTTTCGGCATCGATGTGACTGTGGGGGAACACGCCGTCGAAGGAATCGACGGCGCGCAGCGACACGGAGTCACCGATCATCAGCAGGTCGTAGGATCCGTCGGGGAAGCCGTCGTTGTCCTTGTCGGTGTCGTCGGCCGCCTGCTGGTCGGTGGGCGCGGTGTTTTTGGCTTCCTTGTTGAGGACTTCGGCGCCCTCACCGCTCAGTGCGGAGGTCTCCGGCACAAAGATCAGGCCGCCCAGTGCAACGACCAACACGACAGCGCAGGCTGCGCAGGCAGGGACGTGCGCGCGCACCCAGTTGGCGGGCGTGGCGGTGCCGTCGCGGAACTCGGATACGGTGCGCCCAAAGGCGCCCTTTCTAAACGGCGTCTCGATAAAGCGATATGAGCATTCGGCCACGGCGACCACCAACAACACCTGCAAAATGTACTGCCACCACGGCGTATCGTTGATGTTGGCGACCGGGTTCATGAGCAACAGTAGCGGATAGTGCCACAAGTAGATGCTGTACGAGCGTTTGCCAACCCATACGAGCGGCTCGGCGGACAGTGCGCGGGCAACCATTCCCTGGGGCTGCACGCAGGCGGCAATGACCATGAGTGTGAGAATGGAGCATAGCAGCGTGCCGCCGCGATACTGGAACGCGGTGTAGCCGTTGGTGAGCGCGACCATGGCGGCAAGGCCAACCAGACCCACGACGCCCAGCACATCGATGGATGCAGGTGAGGACCAAAAACGCACGAGCGCACTCGGCTGAGTCGGGACGGTCTCGGCTGCGTTGTCGGCCTTCTCGCCAAGCTTGCCCTCGGCGTTCTTGTCATGCTTGGCGGCCCCGACCAAGCGGTCGAGCCCCAGGCGATGGGCGAGGCGCACCGGAGCCAGGTCGCGATCGGGGATAAAGGCCATCCAGGCGCCCAGCAGCAGCGAGAACACGCGGGTGTCGGTGCCGTAGTACACGCGGCTGGGGTCGGCGGCGGGGTTATAGAGCACCATCATGGCGATGGCGGAGACAGCAGCCAGGCCCAGAACCATGCGGCGCGTGTTGGGCTTGCTCATGTGCATGGATACCATAGCGAGCAGCAGCGGGGGCCAAACCAGGTAGAACTGTTCCTCGATGGCGAGCGACCAAAAGTGCGTAAGCGGCGAGGGGTCGCCCAGGGCGTTGAAGTACGAGACGTTTTGGGCAATCTGCCACCAGTTGTTGAAGAACAGCAGCGACGGCAGGATGTCGGGGCGCATCTTGGTGAGCATCACGTGGTTAAAGATGGTGCACAGCGCGCAGGTCACGAACACTACCGTTACCACGGCGGGGACCAGGCGACGGATGCGGCGAATCCAGAAGCTCTTAAGGTCGATACGGCCGGTCTTAGCGACTTCGTTGAGCAGCAAGCGCGTGATCAGATAGCCCGAAAGCACAAAGAAGATCGTGACGCCAAGCAGGCCGCCCTGAGCCCACGTGAGGTTGAGGTGATAGAGCACCACCGCGACGACGGCAAGCGTGCGCAGACCGTCGAGCGCAGGGATGTAGCGGGACTTGGGGCGAGCAGGCGTCTGCTCCGCGGCGGGAGTGTTGGCGCGGCCAGCGTTGTTGGCAGAAGCGCGATGGGGGCTCGCGGTGCGTCGCGGCTCGTTGGCACGGCGCTCGCCCTTCACGCGTTCGTGCGGCGCCGGCTCGTTGCCCGTGCGGCGTCGACCGCGCGAGCCCGATTGCGAGAATTGTTCCATAAAACATCATCCAATGACGAGAATAATCAGCACGTATTCATTGTAGCTGCCTGCCCCTGTGAATGCTTGCTGCTGGCGCAAGCTCAAGCGCGCGTCCACATCAAAGTGGACTAAAGTTATAGGGGGTGCGAGAGTGCACAATCGTTGGTCGACGGTGGGCGCAAAGCCTGAAGACGAGGAGGTTTCCATGGCGGATCACAGCATCGTTGCGGTGTTCGGCAGCATGAACATGGACCTTTCGGTGGCGTGCGAGCGCATGCCGCGCGCGGGCGAGACCGTCGGTGGCAGCGGTTTTATCACCAACGCCGGCGGTAAGGGAGCCAATCAGGCCGTTGCCGCTGCGCGCATGGGTGCGCGCACGTGCATGATTGGCGCTGTTGGGCGCGATACCTTTGGCGATGCGCTTGTGGCAGGGCTCCAGGATGCCGGCGTGGGCGTTGAGTTTGTGGCGCGTCGCGATGACGTGGAGACCGGTACCGCGACTATCATTCGCTGTGAGAGCGACAACCGCATCGTGCTGTCGCCGGGCGCCAACCATGCGCTTGCGGGCGAGGACGTTGCCCGCGCACTGAGGCGCTTGGTGGCCGACGAGCTCGACGGCGATGCCAGCGAGTTTGCCCCGGCTGCTGGCGGCGTCTTTATCGCCCAGGGCGAATGTGACCTTGCAGCGACGGCCGAGGCGCTTGCTTGCGCTCACGAGCTGGGGTTCTATACGGTCTTTAACCCTGCGCCCGCCTGCGATTTGCCGGCAGGAGCGTGGCCTGCGGTCGACTTGGTCTGCCCCAACGAGACCGAGTGCCAGATGCTGACGGGCATTCTGCCCACAGATGATGCGAGTTGCGTCGCCGCGCTCAATGCGCTGCTCGACAAGGGCGCCGGCGCCGCGGTCATCACGCTGGGCGGCGCCGGCTCGGTTACGCTCGGCGATGGCGGTGAGCCGCTGCGCATGCCGGCGCTTTCGAGCGCGGTGGTCGATACGACGGCCGCGGGCGATACGTTTATCGGCGCGTTGGCGGCGGCTCGTCTGGAGGGCCTGCCGCTCTTTGGGTGCATGGCGGCGGGCGCTCGCGCCTCGGCGGTGACGGTGTCGCGCCTGGGCGCTCAGCAATCAATTCCCACGCGTGCGGAAGTCGAGCACGAGTTTGGTTTAGACGGTTTGGATGTAGACGGAGAAGCGGAGTAGAACAATGGCAACCAAGAAGCTGATCCTTGATCTGGATATGGGTGTGGATGATGCGATGGCGCTCGCCTATGCCATCGCGAGCCCCGAGGTGGAGCTCGTCGGCATCACCACGTGCTTTGGCAACGTGCGCGTCGAGCAGTCGGCGCACAACTGCTTGGCGGTGCTCGACCTGTTGGGCCGTCCCGAGGTGCCGGTGTACCTGGGCGCCGATCGTCCCATGAAGGCGACCGAACCCTACACGCCGCCGGCGTCCACCACGCTTATCCACGGCAAGAACGGCATCGGCGGCGCAAGCGTGCCCGCCTCGCCGTACGAGCCGGTGGGCGCGACGTCGGCCGATGGCAATGCGGCGGTCGATTACCTGATTGATGCCGCGCGTACCTATGGTCCCGATTTGGCCTACGTTGCGACCGGCCCGCTCACCAATCTGGCGCTTGCCCTGGAGCGCGATGCGGCGGCGATGATGTCCATCGGCCGCGTGGTCGTGATGGGCGGTGCGCTTACCGTGCCCGGCAACGTGAGCGCGGGCGCCGAGGCCAACATGGCAAGTGATCCCGAGGCGGCCGATGCCGTGTTGCGCTCGGGCCGCAAGCTCACCATGGTGGGCTTGGATGTGACGCACCGCGTGGTGCTCACACGTCGCGACGTTGCCGGCTGGACGGGCTCGGGCACTATGGCTGGCTGCGCGTTTGCGAGCATGGTCGAGCACTATATCGGTTCGTACGAAATGAACGTGCCCTACCTGGGCGGCTGCGCGCTGCACGATCCGCTGGCGGTTGCCGTGGCGATTGATCCCACGCTCGTGGGTGCGCTCGGCTGCAATCTTCGTGTCGACCTGCTGGGCGAGTACCGCGGCCGCACTATCTGTGACGAGCACCGTCTGTCCGATCCGGATAAGAGCGCGCTCGTGGCGCTCACCGTGGACGCCCCACGTTTCCTCGCGGAGTTTAAGGCACGCATGGCTCGCATCCTTGGCTAAACGGCCCTTGCGCCCCGTCCCCAAGTAGTCTTTTTGGGACGGGGCTTTTTTGACTACTTTGGCAATGATTTTTTGATCCCCGTCCCAGAAAAATCATCGGGTGGAAAACAGTCAAAAAAGCCCCGTCCCAAATTAGCCACTTTGTTGATGTACTTATAGAACTAGCTGCTAAAAACAGATTAAACGCCGTTTATAGAGTGAACGTGACCGTTAGCCTAAAACCCAATATATGCTTGAGGCCCCTGTGGTTGCATGGGCAATAAGAGCCTAGGCTATTGGCGCATTTACATTTACATGGGAGCAGCATGAAAGAGTACTTTGGCATCGATGTGGGCGGTACGGCAGTCAAGTGGGCCGTGCTGGGCGAGGATTTTTCCATTCGCGAGCGCGGTAGCCTGCCGACCGATTTCAACACGGCGGATGAAGCGGTTGAGGCCCTTGCCGGTCTTATTGAGCCGTTCCGCGACCGCGTGTCTGCTGTGGGCGTGAGCGCCCCCGGCGGCATCTATGAGGACGATGCCGACGGCACCATCCATCGCGGCGGCGCGCTCACCTATATGGACGGCTGCCCGCTGGGAAAGATGCTGCACGAGCGATTTGGCATTCCGGTAGCGGTCAACAACGACGGAAAGTGCTGCGCGCTCGGCGAATATGCGGCAGGTGCGCTGCGTGGGCACCGTATTGGTGTGGTGCTTGCCATTGGCACCGGCATTGGCGGCGGCATCGTTATCGATGGCCACGTCCTTCGCGGTTCGCATGGCTTTGCGGGCGAGTTTAGCTTTCTGCGCAACGATGTGACGCGTGCGGCGGCGCCGGACAACGTGTTTGCCGGCACAGGCGGCTGGCGTGCGCTGCGCGACGCCGCGGTGGCAGAGAAAGGGTTGCCGGCAGATACTGCCGTAGACGGACGTCGTGTCTTCGAGTGGATTGAGGCCGGCGATCAAGCGGCGCAGCGTGCGCTCGACCGCTATGCGTGCACATTCGATGCCATGCTCGTGAACCTTCAGGCGGTGCTCGATCCCGAGGTGTTTGTGATTGCGGGCGGCATTTCGTGCCATCCCGAGCTTATCGATGCGCTTCGCAGCCAGATGCCCGCGGCACTCGCGGGCTATGAGGGCTTTCTTGCCGGCATCCCCATGCCTCAGGTCAAGGTTGCCGAGCTCGGCAACGACGCCAACCTCTACGGCGCCGTACAAGAAGCCATGCGCCTCTGCGAGTAGTCTTTTTGGGACGGGGGTCTCTGGGGTAGTTAATTTGGGACGGTTTGACGCAAAAGTAGTCAAAAAAGCCCCGTCCCAAATTAGCTACCGGGAAAATGTTGCCGTTGGGGGAATAGTCGCGTCACTTCGCTTGACAACAGGCTAAACTTGCTAATAAACATTTACTATTCTGTTTACTTTGAATTTGCGGTCGTTTAGATGCCGAGCCACGGGGCAGTCAAGCCACGATGCTCGGCCGCGACCAATGCTAGGGGGAACGATGGCCAAAGCAAGCGTCCGCGAGATCAGCCGCATCACCGGCTTTTCGCCCGCAACCGTATCTAACGCGCTCAACCGCAAACGCAGTGTGAGCGAGGAGACCGCCAAGGTCATCCTGGAGTGCGCGCAGTCGCTCGGCTACCAGCAGTCGACGCAGCTCGAGAGCATCCAGTTTGTGCTCGCGCGCAAGACGGGCGCCATCCTGGACGAGAGCACCTTTCACCCCGCGGTTATTGAGGGCGTGGAGCGCCAGGCGCGTCGCCACGGCATGAGCACGAGCTTTGTCTCGCTCGACTTTAGCGACCTGGACGCCGTACGTCCGCAGGTCGAGGGCCTGATCGCCGATCCGTCCGCTGCTATCGTGCTGATGGGTACCGAGCTGGGTGAGGAAGACTACGCCTTGTTTGCCAACGCTGCCGCTCACCTGATCGTGCTCGACGGCTGGAGCGACCGCCAGTACTTCGACGCCGTGGTCATCGCCAACACCGATTCGGTGCTGCGCGCCGTGGATTACCTTATCGAGAAGGGCCACAAGCAGATCGGTTATCTGGCGGGCGACCTTCGCATCCGCAACTTTAAGGACCGCGAGCGCGGCTATCGCCAAGCGCTTGAGGATGCGGGCCTTGAGGCCAGCCCGGAATGGCGTGTCACGCTGGGCACCACGCTCGAGGGCGCTTATCGCGACATGGGCGTGTGGCTCGACAATGTCTCGAGCGACGATCTGCCGACGGCTTTCTTTGCCGAAAACGACGTGCTCGCCGTGGGTGCCATGCGCGCGCTCAACGAGCACGGTATTCGCGTGCCCGAGGATGTTTCGATCATCGGCTTTGACGACCTGTCTTTGGGCGCCTTCTCCAACCCGCCGCTCACCACGGTGCATGTTCCCAAGCACGAGGTGGGCGAGATCGCGGTGCGTCGCCTGGTGGGCAACATTCGCAATCCCAAGAGCTACACCTGCAAGACGGCCGTGTCGACTTACTTTGTCGAGCGCCAGAGCGTGCGCGAGCTCTAGGCGAAAGCGACGCCTGCTCGCGTTAGATGCGCCCGCGCCGCGGGCAGATACACAGAGCGTCACAGATAGAGGGTCCTTCGGGGCCCTCTTTTTTGTTCCCCCTGTATGTTCAGATTGTTTACATACCGTTTAGGCTGATTTCTCTACCGCTTACGGGTATTTCGCGTTAAACTACTAAACATAAGAGTAAAACATTTAGTAAACAAAACAAAACGAAACATGCGTCTGTTTACTGAACATGTGATTAGGGGAGGACGTACATGGATAAGATCAAGCTCGGTTTCGTGCCCACGCGCCGCAGCATCTTTAGCGCGCCGGACGCAATCAAGTATCGCGGTCTGACGGCTGATCGCCTGCGCGAGATCGGCGTCGACATCGTGGATATCGACGACATCAACGACGAGGGCCTGCTGTTCGACGACAGCCATATCGCGCCTATCATCGAGAAGTTCCGCGCCGAGGGCGTCGACGGCATCATGCTGTGCCACGCCAACTTTGGTACCGAGTACGTCTGCGCCCGCCTTGCCCGCGAGCTCGGTCTGCCCGTGCTGCTGTGGGGCCCGCGCGACGAGCGCCCCGAGCCCGACGGCACCCGCCTGCGCGATAGCCAGTGCGGCCTGTTCGCCACCGGCAAGGTCCTGCGCCGCTTCCAGGTTCCCTTCACCTACATGACTAACTGCCGCCTGACCGATCCCGAGTTCGAGCGCGGCGTCTGGGACTTTTTGGCCGTGTGCAACGTGGTCAAGACCTTCAAGCACACCCGTATTCTGCAGATGGCCACCCGTCCGTTCGACTTCTGGTCGACCATGTGCAACGAGGGCGAGCTGCTCGAGAAGTTCAACATCCAGCTTTCGCCCATCCCCATGACCGAGCTTGTCCAGGCCGTGCGCGACGCCCAGGCTGACGAGCAGGCCATGGCAGCCATGCTCGCCCACATTGGTGACAGCTTTGAGATCTGCATCCCCGAGGACAAGGTTCCTGCGGTCGCAGGACTCGCCATTGCCATGAAGCGCCTGGTCGAGAAGTACGGCTGCAACGCCGGCGCCATCCAGTGCTGGAACGCCCTGCAGGACGAGTTGGGCATTATGCCCTGCGCCGCCAACGCAATCCTCAACGAGATGGGCATCCCCATCGTCTGCGAGACCGACATCCATGGCGCCATCACCGCGCTGATGGTCGAGGCCGCCGACCTGGGCCGTCACCGCGGCATGTTCGCCGACTGGACCGTGCGTCATCCCGATAACGAGAACGGCGAGCTGCTGCAGCACTGCGGCCCCTGGCCCTGCAGCTGCGCGGCCGTCAAGCCCAAGCTCACTTACCCGCTGGCTTTCGATCACCCCGGCGCGCTGACGGCCGAGGCCAAGCACGGCGACCTCACCCTTGCCCGCTTTGACGGCGACAACGGTGAGTACTCGCTGCTGCTGGGCAACGCCCGCGGCATCGACGGCCCGGCCGGCATGGGCACCTACCTGTGGGTCGAGGTCGACAACCTCAAGCGCCTCGAGGCCAAGATCGTCGAGGGTCCCTACATCCACCACTGCGTCGCCATTCACGCCAACGTGGTGCCGGTGCTCTACGAGGCGTGCAAGTACATCGGCATTGTTCCCGACCTGTACGACCCCATCGAAGAAGACGTCAAAGCTTACCTGCGAGGAGAGTAGAAATGGCAACTATCGAAGAGCTTGAATCCCTGCGTTGGGACCTTCGCCGCGATTGCGTCGATATCATCATGGCTGGCGCCGGCGGGCACATCGGCGGCGACATGTCGGTCATCGATGCGCTGATGACCCTCTACGCCAACCACCTCAACATTTCGCCCGAGACCGTCGACGATCCCAACCGCGATCGCTTCGTGCTCTCCAAGGGCCACGCCATGGAGGCCTACTACGCGGTGCTCTGCCACGAGGGCTATCTGGACCTCGACGACGTCAAGGCCCGCTTCTCTAAGTTCGGCAGCCCCTACATCGGCCACCCCAACAACAAGCTCAAGGGCATCGAGATGAACTCGGGCTCGCTGGGTCATGGCCTGCCCGTGGCCGTCGGGATGGCGCTTGCCGGCAAGATGGATGGCCGCGACTACCGCGTCTACACCATCATGGGCGACGGCGAGCTTGCCGAGGGCTCGGTCTGGGAGGGCGCCATGAGCGGCGGCAACTACCAGCTCGATAACCTGTGCGCGCTCGTGGACCGCAACCGCCTGCAGATCAGCGGCAGCACCGAGGACGTCATGAAGCAGGATTCGCAGGAGGAGCGCTGGGCCGCCTTCGGTTGGAACGTGCTGTCCATTCCGGGCAACGACGTCCAGGCCATCGACGCCGCGCTGACGCTGGCCGCCGAGACCAAGGGTAAGCCCACGGTCATCATCCTCAACACGGTGAAGGGCTACGGCTCGCCGGTTATGGAGGACAAGGCCGCCTGGCATCATCACCTGCCCAACGATGAGGAATATGCCCAGATCATCGCCGATTTCGCTGCCCATAAGGAGGCTATCAATGGCTAACAAGATCGCCAACCGCAAGGCTATCTGCGACACGCTGCTCGAGGCCGCCGCAACCGATAAAGACATCGTCGTCTTGTGCTCCGACTCCCGCGGCTCCGCATCGCTCACGCCGTTCTTCGATCAGTATCCCCAGCAGTCCATTGAGGTCGGCATCGCCGAGCAGGACCTGGTGAGTATCGCCGCCGGTATGGCCTCGTGCGGCAAGAAGGCCTGGGCCGCCTCGCCGGCGTCCTTTGTGACCACGCGCTCGTATGAGCAGTGCAAGGTCGACGTTTCGTACTCCAACACCAACGTCAAGCTCATCGGCATCTCGGGCGGCGTTTCCTATGGCGCCCTCGGTATGAGCCATCACTCCGCGCAGGATATCGCCGCCATGAGCGCGATTCCCAACATGCGCGTGTATCTGCCGAGCGATCGCTTCCAGACCGCCGAGCTCGTGCGCGCCCTGGTTGCCGACAACAAGCCGGCCTACATCCGCGTGGGCCGCAACCCGGTCGAGGACGTGTACACCGAGGACGAGTGCCCGTTCCAGATGGATCGCGCCACCTGGGTGCGCCGCGGCACTGATGTGACGCTCGTCGCCACCGGCGAGATGGTCCGCCATGCCGTGGACGCTGCCGACCTGCTGGCCGAGCAGGGCATCTCGGCAACGGTGCTCGACATGTATTGCGTCAAGCCGCTTGACGCCGAGGCCGTGATTGAGGCCGCCGGTGCCACGCGCGCCGTCGTGACGGTCGAGGAGCACAGCCCCTTCGGCGGCCTGGGTTCTATGGTCGCGCAGGTGGTGGGCGAGCATTGCCCGCGTCCGGTCAAGTGCCTCTCCCTGCCCGACGCGCCGGTCATCACCGGCACGAGCCCCGAGGTCTTTGCGCACTACGGCCTCACCGGCGAAGGCATTGCCAAGACCGTCGCCGAGTTCCTGCCCGCAGAGTAACTGGAATGTGACAAAGGGACCGTCCCTTTGTCACATTCGTTTTGAAAGGGGTGGCCATGGGCCGCTACATCATCGGAATCGATCAGTCCACGCAAGGCACCAAGGCGCTGCTGGTGGACGAGGGCGGCCATTTGATTCATCGTGCCGATCGCCCGCATCGCCAGATTGTCAACGAGGCTGGCTGGGTGAGCCATGATCCAGCCGAGATCGCCGCTAACGTGCTGGCCGTGGCGCGCGCCGTGGTGGAGGAGACCGGGGTCGACCCTGCCGACGTCGCCGGCATCGGCATCTCCAACCAGCGCGAGACTACCGTTGCCTGGAACCGCACGACGGGCGAGCCGCTGTGCGACGCCGTGGTGTGGCAGTGCGCCCGCGCCCGCGAGCTGTGCGACGAGCTGGCCGCGCGCGAGGGCGTGGCCGAGCTGGTGCGCGACACGACGGGTCTAGTGCTCTCGCCCTACTACCCGGCGGGCAAGATGGCCTGGATCCTCGCGAACGTTCCCGCGGCTGCCGAGGCCGCTGCAGCGGGCGAGCTGTGCCTGGGCACCATCGATGCCTGGGTGGTCTGGACGCTCACGGGCGGCGCGGAGTTCCGCTGCGACTGGTCCAACGCCAGCCGCACGCAACTCTTTGACCTGCGCCGTGGCTGCTGGAGCGAGCCGGTGTGCGAGGCCTTTGGCGTTGACGTGGCCTGCCTGCCACAGGTGACCGATTCCGATGGCCTGTTCGGCATGACGGACCTGGGCGGCTTTTTGCCGGCACCCGTGCCCATTCACGGCGTGCTCGGCGACAGCCATGCCGCCTTGTTTGCGCAGGGCTGCCATAGCCGCGGCATGGCCAAGGCGACCTATGGCACCGGCAGCTCGGTCATGATGAACGTCGGCGACGAGTTCGTCGCCAGCTCGCACGGGCTTTCGAGCTCGCTCGCATGGCGCATGGACGGCGTGACCGAGTACGTGCTCGAGGGCAACGTGAGCTACGCCGGCGCCGTCAAGACGTGGCTGCGCGACGATCTGGAGCTCATCAATAACCCCGAGGAAGTTACCGACCTGTGCTACGCCGCCAATCCGGCGAGCCGCGTCTACTTTGTGCCGGCGTTTACCGGTCTGGGCGCGCCGCACTGGGCGAGTGACGCCGAGGGCTGCGTCTTTGGCATGACGCGCACCACGGGTCGCGCGGAGTTCGTGAAGGCCGCCGACGAGTCGATCGCCTATCAGATCTTTGACGTGATTGATGCGATGGTCGAGGATTCGGGCGCGGCGCTGGCCGAACTTCGTGTTGACGGCGGTCCCACGCGCGATGCGTACCTGATGCAGTTTGAGAGCGACCTGGTTGGCTCGCCCATCCGCATCGCGAGCAACGACGAGATGAGCGGCCTGGGTGCGGCCTGGGCCTGCGGCATTGCGCTGGACATGTACACGCGCGATGTCGTCGACGTCTACGGCGCCCGCGGCATCGTGGAGCCGTCGATGCCCGCCGACGAGCGAGCCAAAAAGATCGCCGGCTGGCGCCATGCTGTCGACGCGACTATCGCCTACACTGCCTAGGCGGCTGCGCGGCGCCCAAGGATTTTTCTGGGACGGGGATTAAAAACTCATTGATCCCCGTCCTTGGCAGCTCATTTGGGACGGGGCTTTTTTGACTGGTATGATTGGTGCGACCATTCCAACCAGCTAAAAGAGCCCCGTCCTAAATTGACTATCGAGAGGATCTGCCATGGAGCGTATCGCGAGTTTTTCCGTTGACCATCTGCTGCTTGAGCCCGGCGTGTACGTGAGCCGCATCGACCGCGATCCGGCGACCGGCGCCGCCGTCACCACCTTTGACCTGCGCCTGACCACGCCCAACAAGGAGCCGGTCATGAACACGGCCGAGTGCCACACCATCGAGCACCTGGGCGCGACGTTCCTTCGCAACCATGCCGAGTGGTCGAGCCGCATTGTCTACTTTGGTCCCATGGGCTGCCGCACGGGCTTTTACCTCGTCGTGTTTGGCGAGGTGACGAGCGAGGAGATCCTGCCGCTCGTGCGTGAGCTGTTCGAGTTTGTCGCCGGCTTTGAGGGCGATGTCCCCGGTGCCGCTCCCGAGGAGTGCGGTAACTATCTGGACCAGAACCTCCCCATGGCAAACTGGCTCGCACGCCGCTATCTCGACCGTGACCTGGCCGATATCGATGAGAAGCACCTGCATTATCAGCAGGCGTAAGGGCTTTATCGCCCAAAGCGCGCGCATTGGGCGCCTTCGCTTATGCGGGGGCGCCTTTTTGTTGAGTGGTCGGGACGAGCGTTCAAAATCGCTCATGTTTGTTCTAGAATGTTCGTATAGTCACATTTACGAACAGGAGCGAACATGCACATCTATTCTGTCAACGATCCCGAGTTCAAATCCTATGGCAACGTTTGGGATGACGTTCCGTCCGAGCTCACGTCGCTCGTGCTCGAGGCGCTCTCTGCCACGCCCATCCCCGAAGGCAGCAAGTACGTAGCAAGCGCGCCGGAGCTCGAGAGCGTCAAGGGTGCCGATAAACTGGGCTTTCTCATGTTTGGCGGCCGCCCCTTCCAGCTCGGCTGGTGCAACGGCCACAACACGCAGCTCAACTGCCTGGAGTATCACCGCGCCAGCGAGTTCAACCTGGGCGCCCGCGACTTTATCCTGCTGCTGGCCAAGCGCGAGCAGATCGTCGACGGCAAGCTCGACACCGCGCAGGTCAAGGCATTCCGCGCGCCGGCCGGCACGCTCATCGAGGTCTATGCCACCACGCTCCACTACACGCCCTGCATGGTCGACGACGGCGGCTTCCAGGTGATGGTGGCGCTGCCGGCGGGCACCAATGGCCCGCGCCCCGAGGCTGCGGCCGACATGCCCGCGGCCGGCGACAGCTACTGCTACTGGAAGGCCGATAAGTGGGTCCTCTGCCACGCCGATAGCCCCAAGGCAGCTGAGGGCGGCTACGTAGGCCTCACCGGCAAAAACCTCGACATCACCGTGGACTAGAGTCTTCTGTCTCAATCTGTAACATCTAGCAGGCTAAATCGCCTCTACCTGTTACAGATTTAGACAAATCGCAGGGGGCGACCGAAAAATCTCGATCTGTAACACCAAGCCCGGTCTTGCCGGCCTAACTGTTACAGATCGAGACAAACTGGCCCAGACCACCACGAAGGGGACAGGCACCTTTGTGGTGGTTTTTTCTACAGCTGACTTCGCAGGTAGTCGGCCATATAGGGAACGGCGAAGCGCACGTAGCCGCGGCGTGCCTGTTCGATAACGCCGGCGTCGATGAGGCGTCGGCGATATTTTTGCGCATAGTCAGGCGTGACCGACATGCGCTCGGCAACATCAGAGATGCGCGACGCGCCGTCTTCGTCGTCTGCCATTGCGGCGAGAAACGCAACGTCTTGGTCCGACAGTGCGGCGAGCGTCGTCTCGCACACATCGTTTTCGAAATCTACTTTTGACGCCTCGATGGCTCCGTCGACCTGCTCTTGCGTTACGCGCTCTCCTGCCTGGCAACGATTGGCGATGTTGTAGCCGATGAGCTGCAACATGTAGGGTGAACCCTGGGTTGCGCGAGCGGCATCCAGCCGAAGATCGCTTGGGATATCAAGGCCGAGCTCTTCGAAAGCTCGCTGATAGTAGGTATCGACATCTCCGACTGAAAGCGGTTCGAGTGTGACTTTGCGCGCGCGGTTAAGAAACGTCAGCACGCGGTCATTGAGCGTTGCCGAGACCGCTCCCGGAAGGCCCGCCATGACGAGCGCGACGTTGAGTCCCTCGCCGACGAGTTCTTGATAGGCGGTGACGAGTTGTCTGATCTCGGGCGAATTGGCCTGGAGTTCATCGATAAGGATGAGGATGCCGTGTCCTTGCTCGGTCAATTTGCGCGCCAGCTGCGTGAGCTTGAACTGGAAGCTCTTGGTTTCCTGCACATCGCGTGTGAACTCAAGGCCGGCCGAGAAACCGAAGACGCTCAGGCTGCCGCCCGTGAGTTTAGGGAGATGGCGTTTGTTGGCATAGGGCTCGCCCGCCTCTTGGATTTTTTCAACGATACGCTCGAGCATGTCCTCGGAGGCTACGGTGGGCGTGGCGACGACGAAGCCGAGCTTGCGGGCGCGGTCGGCGAGCTCCCACAGAAGGACCGTCTTGCCGCTTCCTCGCTGGCCGAGCATGAGCATGGCGCGGTCTCGATTGCCTGGCTCCTGTTCAAGGCCGGAGATGAATGTCGAAATCACGCTCCCGCGCCCCACCAGATAGGACGGGCGATTTCCAAATGAGGGGGAGAAGATGGGTTCAGTCATAAGTCTCCTTTCCTTTTTTTCCTATTTTTTCCTTTCTTTCCTATTCAGTCAAATGGTCTGTCACCCGAAGGCGGCTACGTGGGCCTCGTCGGCAAGAACCTCGACATCTCCGTGGACTAGAGTCTTCTGTCTCGTTCTGTAACATCTAGCAGGCAAAATCGTCTCTATCTGTTACAGAACGAGACAAACTGCAGGGGCTGCCCGAAAATCTCGACCTGTAACACCGGGCTCGGTTTTAACGGTCTATCTGTTACAGATCGAGATAAACCAGCGCGACCCACCACCGCAACTGATGAGACCACCACAAAGGTGCCTGTCCCCTTTGCGGTGGTTGGGTATCAGAAAGTGTCAGGCTCGGGCAGCTGCTGGGCGGCTGCGTGCGAAAAGAAGTGTCGGCCTGCGTCGTTGCCGTTGAGTAGCGCGCTGCTTACGGGGATACTGAAACCACGACAAACAGCGTGTGAAAGGATTGATGCATGGCTTTCCGTAAAGACTTCCTGTGGGGCGGCGCGACGGCTGCCAACCAGTGCGAGGGCGCTTACGACGTGGATGGCCGCGGCCTGGCCAACGTGGACGTGGCGCCGCACGGCCCCGAGCGCTATGCGGTGGTCTCCGGCCAGCGCAAGATGCTCGACTTCGAGGACGGCTATTACTACCCCGCGCAGACCGGCATCGATTTCTATCACCACTACAAGGAGGACATCGCCCTCTTTGCCGAGATGGGCTTTAAGACCTTCCGCATGAGCCTGGCCTGGACCCGTATCTTCCCCAACGGCGACGAGACTGAGCCCAACGAGGCCGGCCTGGCTTTTTACGAGGACGTGTTCCGCGAGTGCCAGGCGCACGGCATCGAGCCGCTCGTGACCATCACGCACTTCGACTGCCCGATTCACCTTATCAAGGAGTACGGCGGCTGGCGCAACCGCAAGCTCATCGACTTCTACAAGAACCTCGCGACCACGATCTTCACCCGCTACAAGGGCCTGGTAAAGTACTGGCTCACCTTCAACGAGATCAATATGATCCTGCACCTACCGTTTATGGGTGCCGGTCTGGTCTTTGAGGAGGGCGAGAACAAGGAGGCCGTCGAGTACCTGGCCGCCCACAACGAGCTCGTCGCCAGCGCTTGGGCAACCAAGATCGCTCACGAGATCGACCCTGAGGTCAAGATCGGTTGCATGCTTGCCGCAGGTAGCTACTACCCCTACAGCTGCCGTCCGGGCGATGTGCGCCAGGCGCAGATTGACAACCAGAGTAACTATTTCTTCGTCGACGTTCAGAGCCGCGGCTACTACCCGGCCTATGCCGTCAAGAAGCTCGAGCGTTTGGGCATCGATGTGGGCATGACGGATGAAGACCGCGAGATCCTGGCCGCCAACACCGTCGACTTCATCAGCTTTAGCTATTACAGCACCCGTTGCTCCGCCGGTGCCGATAACCCCGATGTCGAGCGCACCCAGGGCAACGCCTTCGCCGGCGCCAAGAACCCCTACCTGCAGGAGAGCCAGTGGGGCTGGGCCATCGATCCGCTGGGCTTCCGCATCACCCTCAACGACCTGTACGACCGTTATCAGAAGCCGCTGTTTGTGGTCGAGAACGGTCTGGGCGCCAAGGATGTTGTCGAGGAGGATGGCTCCATCAACGACGACTACCGTATCGACTACCTGCGCCAGCATATCGCCGCGATGCGCGATGCGGTGACCGAGGACGGCGTTGACCTGCTGGGCTACACCACCTGGGGCCCGATCGACCTGGTGTCTGCCGGCACGGGCGAGATGTCCAAGCGCTACGGCTTTATCTATGTCGACCGCGATGATGCGGGCAACGGCACCCTCAAGCGTTCCAAAAAGAAGAGCTTTGACTGGTACAAGCATGTCATTGAAACGAATGGTGAGGATCTGTCCTAAGGAAGCCGAGACACTCAACTTCAGAGTTTCCTAACCAAAACGCCCGGCGAGCAGTTAATGCCCGCCGGGCGTTTTATTAAAAGAAGTGAAAGCACTCATTGGGGACGTACTTAAATGAGTGCCCGCAGAATGAGAGTGGATAATCTCCCGTTTTTAGCCTGTTTGTGGGCTCAAAGTGGGAGATTATCCACTCTCGCCATTTGGGCGTCCAAAAATCCTCGCTCGTTTTGTCTTAGTCATTGGGGACGTTCTTAAACGACTAGTCGCTGGCGACGTCCCTCGCCGTCGGCGGATTTTGGGACAGGTGGCCCGCTTTTTGGGCCCGCCTGTCGGTACACTAAAAGCACTATGGGTACCCGCGAGCGACATATCGGCCACGCGACCGCCCGATCCGCGCCCGTGGCGGATCTTAGGGGCGGCAGGCTCTTCGCCATGCCGCGATTCCTTGTTGGCATATCGCATGGCGTGTATCGCCACCGCGTCTTTGTTATCGCCGGCGCCATTACCGCGCTGTTCCTTATGCTTTTGGCAGTCTTGCCGGCGCTGTTTGCCTCCGACCCCAAGCTTTCCAACGCCGTGCCCGCCTATAGCGAGGTGTCCGAAGAGGTCGTGGATGCGCTCGTCCACTCGAGCTCTCTCCCGCTGCTTGTCGCCGCAATTGCGTTTTCAATCTGGGGTGTGTTGGCGTACCTACGCTGCTTGGACTACGTCTTGCGCCGCCGCCTTGTTGCCGTCGCCACCATCTGCGCCCTCTGGATGATTGAGGTCATCCTCAAATACAAGTCGTTCACACCGTTCTATGCCACCGTGCTGTGGTACCTGTACTACGTGCCCATGACGCTCATTCCGCTGATCTACCAGCTGTGCGGTCTGCGCCTCGCGGGTTTGGAACAGCATCGTATGGGGCGTCGGTACCGCACCGTTTTGTGGGTCATGGCTGTCCTGCTTATCGGCTTTGTGCTTACTAACGATGTTCATCAGCAGGTCTTCCATTTCGATCGATCGAGTGGAACCTGGAGCAACGATTACACATATGGTTGGGGCTACGGTACCGTTCTGGTATGGACAGCCTTTAACTTCGTTGCCTTTTTTATCTTGGTAGGACGGTCCTCGTCTTTTCGTATTCAGCGTTTCTCGGGCACGGCCGCGCTTGTCCTATTGGGCGGCGCGTTCTTTGCCATTTCATATGCGCTGCGTGTGCCCTGGGCATGGAGGCTTAATTTTTCACTTGTCTACTGCGTCCTGTGCGTGGTGGCGATGGAAATCTGTCTCGATTGCGGTGTCATCCCGTCGTACCACGATATCGCCGGTATTTTCGGCACCTTGCCGCTTGACCTCAAAGTTCTAACGCGTGACCTGCAGGAAGTCTATGTCACGCCGGTGTCAAAGCCAATGCCGGTAGGCGTGCGTGAGGAGTTGCGGGCCCAAGAGCACGGGCACGCTCACGCCTTTGCCGTGGCGTCCGATCCCGATGTAATGTATCGCGCCTTTCCGCTGCTGGGTGGATCGGCTCTCCTTGCCCAGGACGTCTCGGAGCTCAACGAGCTTAACCGTGAACTGGCACATCGTCGCATGGAACTGCAGCGTCAAAACGAGCTGCTCGCCGCCGACTACGACCTTAAGACGCACCTGGCAGATCAAGAGGCCGAGACCTTGCTGGTCCAAGACGTGGACCAGGCGCTTGCCCGCGCGCTCGAAGGGATGTACGGCCTGCTGAGCTCGCTGCCGCCGTTGACCGACGAAGCGTCTTCGCACGAGCGTTACCGCATGCTGCAGCGCGCCAAGATGCTCGTCGCCTATTGCAAGCGCAAGGGGTCGCTCACGTTGGCACAGCACGGGGAGAGCGGTTTTGATCGCGACCGCATTCAGCTCATCGCCAACGAGCTCGCAAGCGACCTGCGCACGATCGATGTCGATTGCGCCTCGATTATCGCCATACGGCGCCCGCTGCACGCCAGTACGGTAAGCGCGCTGTACGACTGCGTGTATGACTTTGCGTTTTTTGCCTACACCACCGACCATCCGGCGCTTATGTATCACCTGAGCGACCATGACCGATGCAGTGTCGAGCTGCGCGCCACGCTTTTTTCCAACGATGATGAAGATCTTTCGCAGACGCCCGCTGCGCAAGAGCTCGAAAGCGCTCTGCAAGGGCGCAACGTGGCATACCGCCTTGAGGGCGAGCCCGGCCAGCTGCGCATGATCGTCTTGATGCCGAGGGCGGGTGAGTGACGATGCAGATTTCGCTCATCCTTCCCCAAATCGTTGCGCTCGATGTTGTCTTTGCCCTGGCTGCGTGTCTGCAGACGATTCACGTCCCGCCCATCGCATCGCGTCGCTCGTCCTATAACCGTAAGATGATTTGCGCCTATGAGGCGAGCCTTGTGCTTCACCTGATGATTTCGGCGCTCATCTTATTCGCGTCGTCTGGCTCGTATCTGGTGGCGCCGCTTGACGTTTGCGCCAGGGCAATGGGCGGAGCATTGTGGCTCAATGCCGCGATCTTTGCCTATGGCGTGGTACTTATGGTGCACTATCGTCGCCCCGTCATGCTGGCCGAACTGTTGCTCGTTGTCGCCGTTACACCACCGGTGGTTTTTGCCATGGGCTCGGCGTGGACCGTTGTCCTTATTGCAGAGGGAACGTTCTTCCTGTTCCGTTCCATCGCGGCGCTCTTGATGGACGTCCGTAACCGCCAGGAGGACATCACCGCGTTCTCGACGATCGAGACCATCAACGTGATCCCCGTGGGCATCCTGTATCTAGACCCGAGGGGCCGTCCGCTGCTCATGAACCGCTGCATGCGCAAAAACCTCGTTGAGCTTCACATGCCCACCGACTTGCACGATATGAGCGACACGTGGAACGGCCTTCGAAGGCTCAGTGCTAAGATGCCCGAGAGCAGCAAAAACCGCGTTCGAATCGACCTGGATCGCTTTGGCGAGGCGCGCGCGGTGGTCGAGGTTTCTCCCTCCGAGATTCGCCTGTTTGTGTGCGATGCCGTTATGGTTTCGGGTCGCCCCTTGGAGCGAATCATCGGCTTGGACGTGACGGAGTACGCACATGCCCATGACCGCCTGGCGCATGCCAATCGACTGCTCGAGCTTGCGGGCCAAGAACTTCAAGCGCAGATCGAAGAGGTCAAAAAGGTCGCCGACAATGCTGCCTACCTGCGCATGCGCGCCCGCGTGCACGATGTAATCGGTCAGCGCCTGTCCATCCTCCATCGCTATCTGGAGGAGGGTCGCCTTGACGACGAGTCGCTCGAGCAGATCGATCCGCTGCTGCGCTCAATCTCCGACGACTTGCGCAGCGGCGGCGACAGCGAGCCGGCGGAGCAGCTTGGCGATATCATTCATGCCTTTGGCCTGGTGAGTGTGCAGATTGATGTAGAGGGGTCGCTTCCCGAGGACACGCGTGTCGCGGCGGCCTTTTTGCAGATTATCCGCGAGGCCTCGACCAACGCCACCAAGCACGCGCAGGCCCACCAGGTCCATGTGCACCTGTGGCAGGAGGAGTCGAACGGATGTGACATTGCACGCATGACCATCTCTAATGACGGCGCACCCGCTCCCGTATCGTATCGCGAGGGAACGGGTATCCCTGGTATGAGGCATGTCGCACAAGATCTGGGCGGTAGCCTGGAGGTCCACGCCGCCCCGCCCTTTACGCTTGAGGTATCCATCCCGCTGAGCCCCGACGTCACGGTCCAAAGGAGAAGCTCATGATTCGCGTCCTTATAGTCGAAGATCAGGCCATCTTGCGCGAGAGCCTTGCGCGCTCCGTTGGCGACCAGCCCGATATGACCGTTGTCGCCGCGATTGCCGATGCGTCCGACGCCCTCGACGTTGTGCTCAAGGAGCGTCCGGACATGATATTGATGGACGTGTGCACCGAGCACGATTCCAACGGCATCGTGGCGGCGGCGCGCATCAAGGAGCAGCTGCCCGAGTGCCGCATCATTATCATGACGGGCATGCCTGAGATTACGTTTGTGGACCAAGCGCGCGAGGCCGGCGTCGACAGCTTTGTGTACAAAAATGTCGGCATCGACGAGCTGTTTGCCGTGATGCGCTCCATGCTGGCGGGTTACTGCACGTTTCCCAAGCCGCCCGAGAGCATCTTTTCGGGCACGGCGGCTCTCGATGACGTCGAACTTTCAATCCTGCGTCTGGCCTGCGAAGGCAAGAGCCGTCGCGAGATCGCGGCCGAGCTGTTTATGAGCGAAGGCACCATCAAGCGTCGCATATCCGAGATCCTGAGCAAGACCGGCTACGACAACATCATGCGCCTGGCCGTGCACGCGGTGACCGAGGGCAGCATCGTCCCCAATATGGAACGCCCGTAATCGGCGCACTCGCCCGTACTTCGACGCCAAAAAGCTAGGCCGCCCGCCGTTTCGCATTCGAAAATGGCGGGCGGCCTGTTTGTGCGGGCGGTACTTTGACGCAAAGCGACGGGGTCGCAGGATCAACTCCTGCGGCCCCGTCTTGTGTGCGCGGATGTGTCCGCCAATCCGCGGCTGTCGATGTCTGCCGTTACGCGATGGTTGCGCTGTAGGAGGCGACGTCCTCGTAGGAATCGGTCAGATAGGCGTCGATGCCGATGGTCGTGTTGACCAGGTCGTCGAGGCTATCGAGCTCGCCGCTCGAGAACGTGAATTCCTCGATGGCGTTGGTGCCGGGCATCAGGTGAGCCGAGAACCAGGGTTCCTTCATGGTGCCGTTGACGTTGGTCTTACCGCTGGGAGCGTAGAAGGTCAGGTCCTTGTCGCTCTTGTTGGTGATGTTGACGACAAAGCCGATGTCGCCCCAGTCGTCCTTGAACTTCTCGGTGATGGTGATGGTGCACAGGTCGTCATCGGCGACGGTGACGGCGGGGGAGATTTCAACGCTCTGGACGTCGTCGTCTTCGACGGCCTCGTCGATCTCATCTTCCTTCTCGGCGGACTCGCGATCCTTCTTCACCGTGCCGGACAGATCCTTGTCGGACTTGGTAAAGACAAGATTGCCGTCATCCTCTTCGAGGATGAGCTTGCCGTCCTTGAGCTTCATGTCGTGCGACTCGTCTTCGGCGGTGATGGTTACGGTGGTGGCGTCCTTGGCCTCCCATTTAAGGTCGACAACCTCAAGGAACAGGTCGAGAGCGCCTGTGCCGTCCTCATCGAGAATCAGGATGCAGTGGACACCCCAATCCTCGAGCATATCCATGTACTCATCGGTCAGTTCTTCGCCCTCCAGGGTTCCTCCCGAGAGCTCCCAGCTGCCGACGAAGTTGGCCTTGGGATCCTTGCCACCGCCGCCGCTGCAGCCCGTCAGGGCAAAGGCGAGCGCCAAGACGCATGTCAGGAATGCGAGTACGGACTTTTTGAACGTTGTCTTCATGGTGTCCTCCTTCTTGTGTGAAAACCCATAGAAGCAAATGCGGGGGCGGCGGAACCCCCGCCAATTACCAGATAAAGGGACTAGGGCCTGGGCGTTCCGCAGTTGCTGCAGAACTTGCCGCCGTTTTCGCTACCGCAGTTGGGGCAGAACCACTTGGCCGGTGCCGGGGCGGGTGCGGGGCTACCGCACTCGGGGCAGAACTTGCCGGTGTTGGTGGCGCCGCAACTGCAGGTCCACGTGCCGGCCGCGGGCGCGGCGGCGGGAGCCGGTGCGGGGGCGGGGGCAGGTGCCGGTTGCGGGGCGGCCTGCTGCTGCGCCTGGCCAGTGGCGAACAGCTGGCTGGCGTTCATGCCACCCATGCCGCCTGCCATACCCATGCCCATAAAGCCTGCCATCGCGCCGTTGGGGTTGGCCGCCGCGGCGCGCATCGCGTCGCTCTGGGCGCTGGCGATGTTGGCGGCTGCCATGGTGGGATCGCGCATGACCGCAGCCTTCTGGAGGTCCTTGATCATCTGCTCGTCTTCTTGCGAGGCGGCGATGGAGTTGACGCCAAAGCTCACAATCTCGACGCCGCGCAGATCGCGCCAGTCGGCGGAGAGGACCTCGTTGAGCGCGCGGGCGAGCTCGGTGGTGTGGCCGGGGATGGCGCTGTAGCGGATGCCCATCTCCGAGATCTTGGCAAAGGCGGGCTGCAGGGCGGTGAGCAGCTCGGACTTAAGCTGGCTATCGATCTTGTCGCGCGTGTAGCTATCGGTCACGTTGCCGCACACGTTGGTATAGAACAGCAGCGGGTTGGTGATGCGGTACGAATACTCGCCGTTGCAGCGCACGGAGATATCGACGTCCAGGCCGATATTGTTGTCGACCACGCGGAAGGGCACGGGCGAGGCGGTGCCGTACTTGTTGCCGATGATCTCCTTGGTGTTGATAAAGTAGACGCGCTGGTCCTTGCCCGCGTCGCCGCCGAAGGTGAAGCGGCTGCCGATATTGGCGAAGGTCTCCTTGATGGAGTCGCCCAGGTTACCGCTAAAGACGCTCGGCTCGCTGCCGGTATCGAAGACGAACTCGCCGGGCTCCAGCGCGACCTCGATGATCTTGCCGTTTTGGACCACGAGCATGCCCTGGCCGTCGTTGACGGCGATGACGGAGCCGTTGGAGATGACGTTGTCCTCGCCGCGCGTGTTGGAGCTCCGGCCGCCGGTGCGTTTACTGCCCTTGCAGGCCAAGACGTCAGCGGGCATCGATTCGCAATAGATAAATTCCTTCCACTGGTCGGCCATGACGCCGCCGGCGGCTCCCAATCCAGCTTTCAAGAGTCCCATGGTGTTCTTCCTTTCTCGTCAAAGGCCGGGTGGTGTTGGTCAGAATGGTTAATCGTCCTTGTTGTCCTTCATGACGACCGAGGTTTCGGTGTGGCTGAAGGTGTCGTGCTTCTCGACCAGGTCGAGCTCGCCGCAGTACTCGTCGGCGTGGGTCGCCTCGTTGGCTGTCTTGAGCTGACCTACCAGCAGCACGTCTCCGATGATCACGATGATCAGCGGCGCCACGATATTGATGAGGATGCCCTCGACATCAAAGGTGAGGTAGTTCAGATCGAAAGCGTTCTCACCCATGAAGAGAATTTGTGAGAGGACAAATCCGATCACAAAGAACAGCAGCGAGGCGATGATGAGCTTGGGCTTGGAGCAGGGGAGCTCGCCGACCATGCGGCCGGTCTGGCCGTTCATGGCAAACAGGTAGCTCTTGCCGTTCCACGAGGTGGAGAGCATCCACACCGGGAACAGAGCGTAGTCGCTGTCTTCCCAGGTGTAGTCGAGCTGCTTGCTTTCGACCGTGGCGTCGTCGTACTCGTCGATGACGGTCTCGCGCAGGGCCGAGATGGTGCTCTCTTCCATGCGGCGTTCGGCACGCGCCTTGCAGGTTTCGCAATCCTCGTCATAGCGGTTGGCGATATAGCCGGGCATATAGGCGACCGAGAACGGGCGCAGCGCGTCGTGGTCAAACGGCTCGATGGCATCCATGTGGCCGTCGGGCATCTTGGACGATCCGTCGACGGGCACGCGCTCAAACGAGATATTGCCCTTACGGTAGGCATCGTAGTGGTCGGTGGTCGTGACGGTGCGGTCGGATTCCTCGGTTACGGTCTCGTTGGTCGCATCGAAGTACACTTCGCCGTCCACGCGGGCACCGTAGAGCCAAAATGGCACGTAGACACCCTGGACCTCGTCGATATGGTTGCCGGTGACAAAGCTCTTGGGCAGCAGGATCTTGCCTTTGTAGTGCTCCTTGAGCGCGGCCATGACATCGTCGCGTCCGAGCTTAAACGGGATCACCAGATCGGGCGAGAAATCTCCCGAGAGCTGGCCGGGTGCCACGGCGGAGTTGCCGCAGTACGGGCAGGTGGTAACGGCGACGGTGCCATCGGACACGAGCTCGGCGCCGCACGACGAGCAGATGTAGCCGGCGTTTTGGGCCAGTTTTTGCACCGCTTCGTCGACGGCGAGCTTGGACGTTGCGGCTGCGGCGTCGGCCTTGGCATCTGCCTTGTCCTGGCGCTCGCGATAGAGGGCTTCGACTTCCTCGACCTCAAAGCGCGAGTCGCAGTAGTCGCAGACGAGCTTTTGCTCGGCACTGGCAAAGTGAAGGGGGCCGCCACACGCGGGGCACTGATAGTTGACGCTCTCGAAGGCCATGATCGGTCCTTTCCGTGCCGGGTGCTATGCGCCGATAGCGCCGCCGCAGTATTCGCAGCGCCCGCTGGCATCGGGGATGGTGGTCGCGCCGCAGAAGGGGCAGGTGACCGCGGTCTTGGGGGCCTTGGCGGCCACGACGCTGTCGCGCGTCTCCTGGCGCAGCTGCACCAGCGCGTCGCGGACTTCGGTTGCCTGACGTTTGGCCTCGCGGTACTCGATGGACCCGCGCTGATCGATGGTGGAGTCGTTCACGCGCAGGTTGATCTCGGTAAAGTACGGGGTGTTGACGTGGATGGTCAGGTTAAAGTCGTAATCCAGGTCGTAGCGCGGCGGGTCGTAGCTCTTGCGCTCGCCGTCCTTGGTCTCGCGATAGATCTCGGTGCGGTGCTCGTCGATATCCATATCGCAGCCGAGTACCTGCGAAAACTCGATGATGTCGGGATTGGCGTCGCGCCAGCGCGTCTGCGAGGTAATGATCAGCAGACCCGCATCCTCGTCGAGCATAATATTGGTGCGTCCGGCCGAGAGCGTGCGCGTGGGATTGAACGATGCCAGGCGCTCGGCATTGGCCTCGCGGTAGGCCAGCTGCTCGCGGATGTCGTCCGCAGTGCTGGAGCGATAGCCGTGAAAGTAGGGGGAGAGCTTGCCGACGCACTCTTTGCACAGGTAGCCTTCATTGATCTTGGTCTTGCCTAGAAGTCCCAGCTCGGTACCGCAAATCGCGCACTCTTTCTTCTCGAACATCTTGTCAAAGAAGCCCATGGCTGCCTCCCATCAACAGGTAGCGTGTGTCACTTTTGATGATGGGGGAGCAGGCAATCTTTCACGATACCCAGACGGCTCAACGAGTCTCCACAACTGGGACACATGGCCCATTTTTCACCTACTCATTGGGGACGTACTTAAATGAGTGAAACTACTCATTTAAGTACGTCCCCAATGAGTGCCCGCTCGCTCGTTTGGCGCCTGGGGGACACTTTATGTCGGGGATACTCCTCGCCGCGAGCCAGTCATTGGGGACGTTCTTAAACGACTAGTCGTTGGGGACAGTCTTTGTTGAATGTGGGTGCTGCCGCTTGCTACGCGACGGTGATGGCGACCTGGGCGTAGCGGGTGCAGGGGCGCTCGGCACGGGTTTTGACACTGAGGGTGAGCGCGAAGCGGTCGCCGGGTCGTGCGTCGGCGGGCACGATGAAAGCGGTGTCCACCGTCCATTCCTGCCACAGTGACAGATCCTGGGCGCCCGCATAGCCCGACGGGTCCACGGCGACATCCCAATGCGCATCGAAACCCTTGTCGTCGGGGTCGATGACGGTCGCAGTGAGGGCAATGCGCTCGCCGGCTGCGGCGCTGCAGTCGGCCGTGACCTCGACAACATGCGCCGGATGCGAGCAGATGGCCGGATCATGGGCGCACCATTGCGCGCGGGCGGCAAAGTCTTCCTGATAGGCGCGCAGATAGGGATTAGGATTGCCATCGACGGGCGTGCCTATGGCCGCAAAGCCGGCAGGTGCGTCCGAATCGGGATACCCGTCGAGGAACATACGACCGAGCAGCGTGTCAAAGCCACGGTCGTCAGCCCCGCGCAGGCCAAACGGCAGCAGCGGAATATAGGTCATCGAGTCGCCCTCGGCCATAAAGTCGCCGCGCTCAAACTGCAAGGCCGGCATGCCCTCTAAGCCCCAGTCCAAGCGTGCATGCTTGCCAAACTGGAATCGCTCAGGCTCGTTTTCGTACACCTTGCCATCGCCGTAGAGCATATAGCGCGCCATAAGGGGGCCGTTGCCTTGTGTGAGGTTCTGTGCAGGCCAGGGAGCTTGGAACAACGGCAGCGTATCGGGCTGAGCCATCTTGGCGTCGACGTAGCCACCATACATATAGGGAACGCACCAAAACGTGAGCTCGGGAAAGAGTTCGTGACCATGGTCGAGCCAAGAGTTGTCCTGCCCCACGCCATCCGAGACGCCCAACACGCGCACCTTGCGATAAACGCGTTGCTGCATGTCGGCCCACTCGGGCGTGTCACGATAATGCTCGGCAATACTCATCAAGGCACGAACGATGGTATTCATGCCGCCCCAACTGAGCAGCCAAAGCGTACGCGGGTCATCATCCAAAATCGCCTGAGCAATCACGCGCGAGCCCTCAGACTCCTCACGCACATCGCCCTCAAAAGCAACATTGCCCACAAACGTACGCTCAATCATCTGAGCCGGCGAGGGAAACGGCGGCTCACCGGCAGCGGCCGCATTAGCCTGCAGCTGCGGCCAGGCCTGGGCATACTCATTACTCCAGAGACTCTCAATCCAATGCTCAGGAAACGGTCGATACTCACCAAGCTCCCCAGCCGTGGGATCAGGCTCATGAGGCATCACATCCCACTCATAAGAGCGGCGACCCTTAGTGCGCCAATGCGGATTCACCTCGCCAAGCGTGTGGACCCCATCCCCAAGAAAGTGATACTGCGAAGCCGTATACACCACAGCCTGCACATCAAGCACATTAAGATACAGAGCCAAATGAACCAGAGAGTTCATATCATCGACTTCCATATCAGTAGTAACAATCACCCGAGTCAAATCGCGAGTCATAAGAAAGCTCCAACCAAAATCATTTCAGCCAGTTACGCGCAAGGCAAGACGGGACCCCACTCCCTCATCGCCACCGACCCGGCGGCCCGCCGGAAGCGTTCGTCCAGCGTTTCGAACAACGTTAACTTAGGGGGCCCTGACCTTTAGTTTTGTAAACATTCCGCACTGATATCTTCTTAATTGAAGACGTCGATGGCGCATCCGTATACCATTG